>NZ_JBFTKS010000001.1:0-468128 GCF_056396065.1 Allobosea sp. 05T433
GTTCAGAACGATTTCGAAAGGGGGAGTTCATCAGAGCCGCGCCAAAGCGCGAAAATAACAAGGACCGTCCAAGCAAATATCGACAAAAACCAATCTACACGTCGACACAGCCAATGTCAATGTTCGGTTTACGGCATCGAATAATACATGCAGAGCAAGGCAAAACACTTACAAAATCAGGGAATATCTTTCGCTTTCGTCCTTTTTGAACTGCTAGGCCTACAGAGCGCAAAATTCGAAGGACCACACACAACCAGTAGGAGACGGGAGGATCGCGGACTCTTGGGGAAGCTATCCGCCCCAAGGCGCTTAACGCAAAAAGGGCCGCCACCCCTTTCGGAGCGACGGGCCTCCTAAGGGCGGAGACATCGTCCGCGTGTCCAAGACACGCGTTTCCAGGGCTCTGCAACGAAAATCCAGATCGGCGGCCGATTTGGGATTCCTGTTACAAAACCTCGGATCGGCGTTTCTTTTTTACCGAGTAACGGGGGCGTTTCACCGGTTCGCTAAAACTCCGCTCCGGAGGCATTGCCAAAAACACAGCGATTCTCACCGCAATGAGTGGCTGGCGAGGGATGGCCAGGGCCACCGCTCATCCGTCTTCGTTCATCTGACGCGCCGCTTCCTCCCAGTTCAGGATCTTGCGCATCTTGGATGCCCACTGAGCGGGGTCTTCCGCCAGTTCCTTGGACAGGAGATGACGCGCGACCCCGGGGTCCACCTGGCTCCGCGCGACGAGGTTGATCACCTCGTTGTCTCGGCCCCTCAGCAGGCTCCCGAGCCCGACCTTGATGTTGCGTGCGGTGTTGCCGCCGCGAAAGCCGCCCTGGACGGTTCGAAGCCCGAGTTCCAGCATACGCATCGCTGCAGCCATGTTGCTGGCGGTCGGCGAACCGGCGGTTCCCTGCACGGTGGCGAGGAACTCCCGAGGCTCGAGGACACGTCGGGCGCGCTGCAGCGCCTGCATCGCCTCGTGATCATCCTTCCAGGCCGCAGCAATTAGGCGGTCCAGATCGGGGTCCTTCTCCAGACCGACGAGCTTGGCATAGGAAGGTGGAAGGCCGCCGTCGGTCGTCGCCTGGCGGTTCGTGTTCGTCACGCGATCGGCGAGATAGTCGGCCAGCGCGCGGCGCACGCTATCCGTTCCACCGGGCACCTTCTCCAGGCGGCTGATCAGATCGGCCATCTGCGCCGGCGGATTGCGGCTACCGACGATCGCCTGAATACCCTTGCGGCCAGTCGCGCCGATGACTGTGGCCAGCGCGCTGTCGGCGATCTCCGCTTCCGTCAGCTTCAGCCGGCCTTGGGCGGCCTCGATCGCTTGCGTGAAGCCGTCCTCGATCGACTCGCCGCGCCGTGCCTTGTTGAGCAGGTTCGCAAACTCCGCCTTGGTCTCGGGCGCCTGATCGATGACCGGCCCCCACTCATCCATGAAGCGGCCAAGGCGTCTCGGATTGACCTTGCCATTCTCGACGATTTTTGACGCCGCCAGCCCGATCATGAAATCGCGCCGCGCGTTGGCGATGGCAATGGGATCGCTCGACGCTTCCATAACGCGGTTGAGCGACTGCATGCCCTGGATGCCGCCTTGCTCGGGTTCCTTGATGAATCGCCCAGCGGTTTGCTCGGGCGGCGTCAGCGTGCGGCCCGTCAGATCGCCGCGCTCCTTGCGCATATCGTCGTAGAGTTTGACGACCGGATCGCCGGGGCCGGGCTCGCGATATCGGGTGTTGAACTCGTCACCGAGTTCTAGCCCCTTCGCAAGCCTCTCCGCCTGCGGTGTGCCGCCGTTCGCAGCGTAGTCGTGAAGCTGCTTGTTGATCGCGGCGCGCAGGCCATCGACGGCCTCGCGCTGCTGGATCGCCGCGGTGTTCCCCGATCCAATCGCCTTCTCGTAAGTGTTCGAAAGCTGCGCCAGAATCGGGCGCATCTCGTTCAGTTCCGTCAGGCTCATCTCGGAAATGCCGCGCGTCTCCTGGCGGACGATCGGCTGACCGCTGGCGTCCAAGATCGGGCTCTCGACTGTCACGTCGTGAGGGCGCTTGCCTGCGAGCTCCGAAGCGACGGGTGTGTGCTTCCGGAATGCGTCGGGCAGATTGACGCCGGCCTCGAGCGCGCGATCGGCCGCATCATAGATCGGCGTTGCGTCGAGCCGGATTTCGTTTTGCGGATCGATGGTGGAGCTGTTCAGAGCGTCGGCGCGCTCGGAGCGGAGTTTTGCCATATCGCCGGTCACGACGGCGTCGAGCTGCTGGCTGGCCTTGACCTGACGCGTGGCGGCGCCGTCGGCCACATCAGTGGCTTCCGCAACTCGCTGCGTGACGATGCCTTCCTGACCAGCTGCCGCTCGCGATAAGTCTGCCTCGATCGGCGCCCGCATCCCGGCCGCAACCTCTCCCGCCGCCTTCGGATAGAGGTTTGGATCCGCATCAGGCGGCGCCATGCCGCGCACCTGCTGGCCGGCATACGTATTGATTTCGCGATCGCGCTCGAACAACGGGTTGGTGGCCGGCGAACTCGTGTTGCGAACACCACGTTCGACGCGGGCGAGACCGACATTCTCCGAAATCTGGCCAGTCGTTGGGACCGGAGCCCCCATCGCCTCGAACTCTGCTGCGTTCCTGCCGATGGTGTCGGCTGCTTCACGGGCCGCGATCTGGCCACCGGCCTCGGCCTGCAGGAACCTGGCAGCATCATTAGCCGCGCCCTTGCTCACATAAGAGCCGTCGGGGTTGAAGCTGATGTTGCGATCGGGGCGGCCAGCAGTCGCCCAAGCGTAGGCGGCCTTAGGGCCAACCGTAACAGCATCGGCCAGAGTTGCAGCGCCGACACCGCCAGCGAGGCCGGCCAGCAGGGACGTGATCGGGCCGCGGTAATCCTCAGGCAGCACGGTGTCGACAGCCGCAAGGCCCGTACCGGTTCCGGCGCCCGCGATCGTGTCTCGAGCCAAGGTTTTGGACGCGCTCTTCCCAGCGTATGGGGCTAGGAGCTCGTCGGCCAGGCGCGGCGTTTCTGAAGGCACGCGAGCCGTGGCAACATTACGAAGGCCAAGCCCCTGCAGAAGCCCCCCAAGGCCAAAGCGCGTCGCCTGGTAGGCAGTCTTGGCCCGAGCGTTCATGCTCTCGTAGTCGAGCGGCTCGATGCCCGCTGCGGTCGCGACCTCGGACGCGCGATCCGCGAACCAGTCGCTTCCGCCCATCGGATTGGTGATAGGAGGCAACGGCGGATTGAAGGGCTGGCCGGTTATCTTGCTCTTCACAAAGGAAGGCAGATTGATCGTAGCTCGCGCTGCGTTGTTGAACGCCGTAGCCGTATCGACAGGGAGCCCCGCCAAATCCGCTGCGGTGCGTGCGCCGCCCTGGGCCGCGGCTTCTACTGGCGCGTAACCACGCTGATCGAGCGGAACGCTGGACGCTTGGCGAGGCCCATGGCCAAGGGCCACGTACTTGGCGTCTTCGGTCGCCGCTTCGTTCGCGCGGGCCCTGGAGTTCTGCCAAAACGGATCGCTCGCCGCTTGTGCCGGCGTCGGGCGGGGTGCGAAGTTTGGGGGCTGGAAAGCTGCGAGGGGTGCAGAGGGGGCAACCGTTGGATCCTGATTTGGTCCCCCGCCGGGCTTGGGGGCCGCGCGAAGCGCTTCGGCCGTCGTCCCCTCTTCCGCAACGTACTGGTCGATCTCCCACTCCGGGGCGCCCTGGTCCATCATGCGCTGAATGTTGCGCTTGATCTTTGCAAAGTCGGGAGTGGACGATAGTGCCACGGCCGGCTTCGCAGGGACTGATTCAGGTGCGTTGCTTTGCTCGGGCTCGCTGAAGAACTCGTCTATCGCCTCATTCAAGGCGGCCTCATTGGGCGCCGTGAAGTGGTACTTCGTGCCGTCCGGCCCTGTGACCAGATAGCGAGCACTAGGTGTCGTTTCCAAGAAGGTTGTTCAGTCTTGTCCATGGCGACTTTCCGCCGAGGGCTGAGTGAGGGCGAGAGAGGTTGTAGTTGTCGGCCCATGGTCCGATGGCGGCGTGGCGCTCTGCCGAGCTCTGATAGGGTCTTGCATAGGCCCATTCACGCAAACTGGTCTGGATGAAGCGCTCGGCCTTGCCGTTGGTTCGCGGGGTGTAGGGCCGGGTGCGGACATGACGGGCGCCGGCCTTTGCGAGCGCGGCTGCGAAGAGCTTCGAGCGATAGGCCGAGCCGTTATCGGTCATCACCCGTTCGACGGTGACGCCGAGACGACCGAACCAGGCGAGCGCGCGTTCGAGGAAGGCCGTCGCGTCGTCCCGGCCGAGGCTTGGCAGAACTTCGACGAAGGCCAGCCGCGAGGCATCGTCGATCGCGACATGGAGATGGTCCCAGCCGATGCCGCGATTGCGGCCTGGGCCGGTGCGGTTGCCGGTGATGCGGTGGCCGACGCCGTCGATCCGGCCCAGGCTCTTGATGTCGAGGTGGAGCAACTCGCCCGGCGCGGCGCGCTCGTAGCGCAGGATCTCGGGTTTCGGCTCCAGCGCCGACAATCGGTTCAATCCCAGACGGCGCAGGATCGCTCCCACGGTTGAGCGCGGCATGCCGAGTGCAACGGCGATCTGCGGGCCGCTCAGCCGGCGACGCCTCAGCGCCTCGATCTCGGCAACACGCTGCACAGGCGTTGCATGCGGACAGTGATGCGGGGCTGAGCTGCGGTCGTGAAACCTGCGCTCGCCGCCCTGCCGATGCCGGCGAAGCCAGGTATGCGCCGTGCGGCCCGAGACGCCCGCAGCCAGTGCCGCCGCCTTGACGGACCAGCCCCCTTCGACCCGCTCTGCCAGCAGGGCTCGACCGCAAGGCGTCAAACGGGCATTCTGATGGACGTTCATCCGGGCACCTCCGGCGCAGGCGTTGGAGCTTCGCAACCCCAGCCTCTCAGCACCGGCCCGGATGAACAACCTTCATAGCTTCGACAACTAGGTGAGACGGCTCCGCTAGGCGCAAGCGGAGACTGTTGGGGGTGCGTCAAAGGATCCTCCTGTCGTGCAACTGGCCGCTCGCGGGTGCCATGTCACTCGCGTGCGAACGCCGCATCGACCTGCTCGGGTGTGGTGATCGTGCCGGCGGAGATGGCGGCGAGCACCGCGGACTGCTTCACGAAGAGTGCGTTGATGTGGGCCTGAACCGCGTCACCGATCGCCAACATGGTCGGCGTGTCGATGGGGTGGTCGGAGCCGTCGGCCGCGCTCCACACCGTCGTCCAATTCGGATCGCGCGATGCCGCGACATAGGCGCCAAGCACCTTGCGCTGGCTCTCGCCGTCCGTAGCCACCGCGACGCCGCCAAGCGTGATGCCGCCTACCTCAAGTGCCTTGCGCGTGGTTCGGGCGTACGCCGTCAGATCGTCCATCGCGTTTGGATACGGTGCGACGGGAACAGGGCCTTCTATAAGCGCCGCCCACTCGACAGGCTGATCGGCCGCAGAGCAGATGACCGCCCCGGCTTCTTCAGTCATGAGGAGGGCTGCTGTGTTGTCGACGTTCGCATAGGTCGCGGAGAGGATCGTGTAGCTCATCCCTTGATCTCCTCGGCCACAAGCGTCGCGCGCTGAGCCCCGCCGAAAAAGCGCTGGGCCGTCTGCCCGTTGAGAGCGATAGTTCCGGCGCTCGCTCCCACTCGGAGCGTGATGGTCTGCGAGGCGGTGGACCCGGGCGTGAACTCGTATTCAAGGGCCCCCGCATAGCCACTGTTCGCGGCAGCGCCGAACACGGTGTCAGCCGTTACCGCGTTCGCGGCGCCGTTCACGAACATCGCGCTGGTCAGCCATTGCGCCGCCGTCCCTGGAGAAAGCGTCCCGCGGAACCTGACCCGGAGCTTGCTGGTCGTTGAGCTCGGGGTGATCACAACGGATAGGATCTGCGTTCCCTCACCGACTTGGGGTATCGTGTCGTCGATTGGGATGTTGGCGGTTAGGGCGGCATTGATCGTGTATTCGGCATAGACGCTGCCGATTACAGAACCTGTCCGGTGCCGGCCTTCCAGTAGCGTGCCTGTCGTCAAGTCGGCTGCGGAACCCGACGCGGCCACCGCAACCAAGCCGATATTGCTGCGGGCCTGAAGCTTCTGCGGAGCCGTGAGCGACTGAACGACATCCCATCGGACCGCGTCTGTCGCGTCACCGACGGTGTTCGCGGCATCCAGCGCCGAAGCGGCCGCGGCATCCGCCGACGCATCCGCCGCAGCAGCGCTACCGGCCGCTGCCGTCGCGAAGCCGCCCGCTGTGGTGGCACTGTCGGCCGCTGCCGTCGCGGAGCCTGCTGCCGCGGCTGCACTGCCCGCCGCAGCATTCTGCGAAGCCAAGGCAGCCGCAGCGCTCGCCGCCGCATCCGCGGAGATGACCGCGAAATCCGCGACCTCTTCCCACGTAACCGCATCCACATCCGGCCGGTTCAGGTTCGTCGAGAGGTTCGCGACGAGCGCGCGATAGAAGCTGTCGCCAAAGGTGACGCCGTCGCCGACGACGTAGTTGGCGCCGAGTTCCCACGGTCCTTGCAGCGTGAAGCCGATCGACAAGGAGGGGGACAGCGAGTCGTTGGTGACAATGCCATTCTTCAACGCGCCGTCGTCGCGTTGGAGTTTCTTGAGGTTCACCAGTGTCTGGTCGATCGTGACCTTGACCGAATTGAATTCGGCATCGACCTGATCTCCAGGCAATGGCGACGTCGGATTCTGGGACTGGAAGTCCTGGAAATTGAACTGACGATCGTAGGGTTGCGGCTGCGCCATAGGTTCTCACCCGGAAAGCTGGGATCTGGCGCGGCGAGACCAGGATGAGAACGCCTACTGCAATTAAGATATCATGCCTGTTGTGAGGATCAAAGTCTTATCATGGCTTCGCCTTGGGTTTTGGCGCCATTTTTGAATGGGAGTGGCGCCAGCCCGATGTATTCATTCGGCCTAGTTGAAAATAATACGACGAGCAACAAAAGCTAAATTGGATACAAAGCCTATCATATCGGTTAAATCGCGATTGTGATACGTTGATATTGGCGCTTTCGCTTCAATGAGAGGGCTAAGAAATGCAAAGTGAACTTTTGAAAACTGGATATCAATGGTCGATTAGCTTTTCCGACCCCATGCCGCCCTACGATGTCTACATCCGACTCGGAACCAACCGCCGCAAAGAAGCCGAGCAGCTCTACGGATGGTGGCTTTCCGAACTCGGCGAAGGCGTCACTCTTTCGGCGCCGTGCCCCGTTATGGGGATATCAGTTGCTCGCGTGATCGCGGATTTTGTGCTCGCGCCGCTCACGCCGAAGGGCCATTTTCAGAAACACGAACTGGAAATAGCAAAGCGCATTGGCCAGTATTTTGGACAGATGGCGCTGCAGGAGATCGAGCCTCGCCATTGCATTGCCTACGCTGAGAGGCGCCGCGCGGATCTCGTTGGCGGCGACCCGCCCGACGAGTGGCTCGTGGGCGCACACCTCACGATCCGGCGGGAGATCAACTACCTCTTGGCCGCTGCACTGCACGCCAGAAAGTGGAGGAGGATCCGCTGGATCGAGTTTCCTGACATCCAGACGTGCATCAGCCCGTCCAAGTTGACGCGCGAGGAACTCCTCGGGCCTATCAGGCTCGATCGCAGGCGTCGATTGCCTGAGCAAAGTCCAATGGCATTCGTCCGCGCACAACTGGCGCGGCGCAGGCTCCTGCAGGTCAAGGGCCGGCCAAGGCCGTCCCCCGAGGATTTGCAAAAACCAAAAATTTAGCGAGCGGGATCCGGGGCTCGCCGAGAAATACTCCCACCCCCTCCCCAGGGGGGGGATCGCTTTTAGGGGGTGACGGGCTCGCCTGGCTTCATGAACCGAACGCCGACGCCTTTGTCGCTCGCGGGGATGAACTCAAGGCCTGCCGCTTCAAGCGCCGTACGTAGCTTCGCAATCGTCTCTTGCGGAAGCGTGCGGCGGTTCTTCTCGAAATCCACGACGGTGGACAGCCCGACGCCCGCGGCGGTGGCGAGCTGCGGCTGTGTCATATCAATGAGCGCTCGGGCGGCTCGGGATTGGCTTGGGGTCATTTCAACATTTTCTGTTGACTGCGATGCAGGCGCAGATTATCAACAGAAACTGTTGATCGCAACCCCTAAGGACATACGGCCATGAACGCTTTCGCCCCAATCTCTACCGCCTCTGCCGCTGACACAACCGTATCCGTCCTCTCCCTGGCGGAATGGCAGCTCACGGAACTGGACTATGCCATCGGCGATGTAGATGGCGAGGAAGGCGAGGCGATCCTCGATGATCATTCCGCCCTCGTGGAAAAGGCGCTCTCGATGCCAGCTAATTCCCCGGCGGAGCGGGCCGCACAGGTCCGGATCCTGCTAGACCATGTCATGCCGGCAAGCTGGCTCGGCGAAGACGAGGATCTTGATTGGGAGGTGTCCATGGCCCGCCGCCTGCTTCTGAAGTTTGCGGGGCTGGACCCGATGAAGGATCCGGTATCGGGCGAGTGAGCTCAATCGCATTCCACCAAAGAGGCCGGTCCTTTGGGGCCGGCTTCTTTCGTCTCAGCGCTGCAAACGAGCTCGGGTGTTACCAGTATGTTGCCAAGCCAAAATCCGGTCGCTCTCTGGCTGAGAGCGCGATCAGAATTATGCTTATCTTTTCAATAGGATGGGCTGGTGCTGCGAGAGAGGATTGAACTCTCGACCTCTCCATTACCAATGGAGTGCTCTACCACTGAGCTACCGCAGCAGGACCGTAAGCCTTGAAGCGCCGTTCAATCGCGAAATCGGCGATGGCAGGCGCGGCGTCGTTCCGAAGCGGCGTCCTGATGCCACAAGCCCCCGCCGGACGCAACCCGTAGCGGGCAAACAGCATGTGAAAAAGTCGGAACCGGTCCTTCTCGGCGATCCTGCTGCTGTCGAGCACTCCATTGGTAATGGAGAGATTGCTTCAGCTCAGAGCCGGGTGCGCTGGCGCTCTCCGGGAACGATGGCCCCGCATCAGTCCGCCAGCAGCAACTGCCGATCGATCCGGAAGAGCCTGCCGTCGCCGAGCATATGCGCCGTCAGACCGTCGCGAAAAAGCGGACGGAAGGCGGCATCGCGAAGGTTCAGCCCGCCGGCATAGGCGCCCATGGCCGGGAGGATGCAGCGCCGCCCGGAGAGCGCGAAACTGCGGCGACGCAGGGCCCGCCCGCGCATCCTGATCTTGGCCGCCGGGTGGAGATGCCCGGCGATCTCGAAGCCGGCCTCAGCCGCATCGGGTTCGTGGCGCAGCACGACGTCTGCAATCGCGAGGCAGGCCGCAGTTTCGCCGCCCATCGTCCGGCTGATCGCGGGGTCGTGGTTGCCGGTCACCCAGAGCCAGTCACGGCCCTTTTGCAGCAGGTGCAGGGAGCGCAGATCGTCACTGCTGATCCGCTCCTCCGCGCCGCGGTCGTGAAAGCTGTCGCCAAGCGCGATGACGCGCGCTGGAGCGTGACGCAGGATCGCGGCCGTCAGCGTCGCCAGCGTCGTCGCGGAATCATAGGGCGGCAGGAAGATGCCGCGCGCCGCATAGGCCGAGCCTTTTTCCAGATGCAGATCGGCTACGACGAGCGTGCGCTCTTCGGGCAGCCACAGCGCGCCCGAGAGATCGGGGACGATTGCGAGCCGCCCGAGCATGAGTGCTCCCGCCTCACGGGCTGAAAATTCGTTGGTTGCGGGCAGCGTCACGCCATCGCCTCTTCGAGCATCATCGCTTCAGCCTCCGCCAGGATCTCGTCGGCTGCCTCGCCATGAACCGCCTCGCGTCCGATTTCGAGCATTACCGAAACACTGAGCGGCGAAACATGGTCCAGCGGCTGATGCACGATCCGGCCGCTGATTCGTGTCAGCATTTGAGCGAGCCGCTGGATATCGAGCAAGCCTGTTGCAGCGTCGGCCCATGCGGCTTTCAGCAGCACGTGGTCAGGCTCGTGCTGGCGCAGCACGTCGTAGACGAGATCGCTCGACATCGTGACCTGCCGGCCGCTCTTCTCCTGCCCGGGGAAGCGGCGTTCGATCAGCCCGCCAATGATGGCGCAGGCGCGAAAGGTGCGCTTCATCAGAGCCGATTCGGCGAGCCATGCCTCGAGATCGTCGCCGAGCATGTCCTGGGCGAACAGTTCGTCGAGCGAGAGCGCTCCACGGGCGACCGCCGCCGACATGTCGCCCAACGTCCAGACCGCGATACCGTAATCGTTGCAGACGAAGCCGAGCGGTCTCATGCGGGCCCGCTCCAGCCGCCGCGTCAGCAGCATGCCGAGCGTCTGATGGGCGAGGCGGCCCTCGAACGGGTACGCGACAAGATAGAACCGCCCACCGCGCGGAAAGGTCTCGACCAGCAACTCGCCGGGTTTGGGCAGGCGCGACTTCAGCCTTTGCGCATGCAGCCAGGAGGACACCTCGTCCGGCAGCCTGGCCCATTCCTGCGGCGAGGCGAGCATGGCGCGCACGCGGGCCGCGAGGAAGGTCGAGAGGGGGAATTTGCCCCCGGCATAGGACGGGATCTTTGGGTCGGTGCCCGGATTGGTGCGCGAGCAGACGACCTCGTTCTCGGTGATACCCTCGAAGCGGAGCACCTCGCCTGCGAAGACAAAGGTGTCGCCGCTCGTCATCGTCTCCGCGAAATACTCCTCGATCTCACCCAGGATACGGCCGCCGCGGCTCAGCATGCCGGGCTGGCCGGGCCTTGCGCTGCGCAGCCGGCCAAGCCGGACCTTGAGCATGGTCGATTCGACGATGGTGCCGACATTCATGCGATATTGCTGGATCACGCGCGGGTTGCTTGCGCGGAAGAGCCCGTCCTTGCCCCGCCGGAGCTTGGCGAAGCGTTCATAGCTGCGCAGGGCATAGCCGCCGGTCGCGACGAAATTGACCACGGCGTCGAAATCGACCCGCGCAAGGCCGGCATAGGGCGACGCGGTGCGCACCTCCTCGTAGAGCGCGTCCGGAGCAAAACCGTCGGAACAGGCGATGCCGAGCACGTGCTGGGCCAGCACATCGAGCGCGCCGATACGGGGCTCAGGCGTGTCCTGAGCGGCTTCAGCGACAGCGTCGAGGGCGGCGCGGCATTCCAGAAGTTCGAAGCGATTGGAGGGAACGAGCAGGGCCTGCGACGGCTCGTCCATGCGGTGATTCGAGCGGCCGATGCGCTGCATCAGCCGGCTCGCGCCCTTCGGCGCGCCGATATTGATGACCAGGTCGACATCGCCCCAGTCGATGCCGAGATCCAGCGTCGAGGTGCAGACGACGGCCTTCAGCTTGCCCGCGGCCATCGCCGCCTCGACCTTGCGGCGCTGCTGGGCGTCGAGCGAGCCGTGATGCAGCGCGATCGGCAGATTGTCGTCATTGATGTTCCACAGGCCCTGGAACATGAACTCGGCCTGCATGCGCGTATTGACGAAGACCAAGGTCAGGCGGTGATCGCCGATCGCCTTGTAGACGTCGCGAATGGCATGGCCGGTGGTGTGCCCGGCCATCGGCAGGCGGTTGGCGGATTGCAGGATGCCGATCCGCGCGCTTGCCCCGCCCTTGACGGCGACCAGCCCGGCCGAAGTCCCGACCCCGCCGAGATAGCGCTGCAGGTCGGCCGGCTCGCGCACCGTCGCCGAGAGGCCCACAGCCGAGAGTTTTGGCGCGAGTTTGCGCAGCCGCGCCAGGTCGAGCGAAAGCAGGTCGCCGCGCTTCGAGGTGACGAGCGCGTGCAACTCGTCGAGCACGACGCGCCTGAGGCTGGCGAAGAACGGCTTCGCATCCCGGTGCGAGACCAGGAGGGCGAGCTGTTCCGGCGTGGTCAGCAGGATGTCCGGCGGTCGCGCGATCTGCCGGGTGCGCTTGGCGGCGGAGGTGTCTCCCGTGCGGGTCTCGACCGTGACCGGCAGCGCCATCTCCCGGATCGGCGTCTCGAGATTGCGGGCGATGTCGACAGCGAGAGCCTTGAGCGGCGAGATGTAGAGGGTGTGCAGGCCGTCACGGCGGCCATTGCCCTCGCTGAGCTCGACCAGCGAGGGCAGGAAGCCCGCAAGCGTCTTGCCGGCGCCGGTCGGCGCGACGAGCAGGGTCGAGCGCCCGGCGCGCGCCTCTTCCAGCAATGCAAGCTGATGCGGGCGTGCAGTCCAGCCGCGATAAGCGAACCAGTCGGCGAATCCTGGCGGGAGGGAGGCGGCGGGGGCATCCATGCGGGATAGAGATAGGCGGTGCGGGGCGAGAGTGAAATCCCGCCCCTTTGGGCCATGGGACCCTGAGACCTTGCGTTGGCCTAAGCGCGCGCCGCCACCACAACCAGCCCCGGCACCGGCTTCCCGCGGTCCTTCCGCGTGCTTGCGGCCTCCAGCAGGAGCGGCGTCAACCGAGCTTCGGACAACTGCCGCCGGAGCCAGCGTTCGCCATGGGCGAAACGACGATCCTCACCGACGATCACGTCCTCGCCGTCATGATCCTGCACGGTGAAGGCAACCAGGCCCGTGGCTGTCAGAACCCGCGCCGTTTGAGCGAAGGCCGGCGCAAGTTCGCCGAGATAGACGAAGACATCGGCCGCGATGACCAGATCGGCCGACGCATCGCGGCGGCTTGCGAGGAATTCGACGAGGCCCGCCACGGCGAGCTTGTCATAGAGCGGGCCTCCGTCATCGCGTGACTTGGCGCGCGCCTTCTCGATCATCCGGGCCGAGAGATCGCAGCCGGCGAGAAACTCGGTTTCGGCTCTGATCGCTTCGCCCATCAGCCCGGTGCCGCAACCGAGATCGAGTGTCATGGCGAAGGACAGGGCGCGGTTTTGCGCTGCACAGGCCCGCGCAAGTGCGTCCTTCAGCAGGGCTGGACCATGATAGGACAGGGATTCTACGAGGTGACTATCGAAACGTTCGGCGTATTCGTCGAAGAGACGGCCGGAGAATGCATCGGAGGCGGCCAGTTCCGCCGGAATCGCGCCGATGCGCGCGAGATCGAGCCTGGCGCCGAGATGATCCGCATCATCGAGAACCAGGCATTGCCGCCATGCTTCCGCGGCCTCCTCCTTGCTGCCAAGTTTCGCCTTGGCCTTGCCGTAGAGATGCCAGGCCGCGACGAAACCCGGCGCCTCCCCGAGCGTTTGATCGAGGAGATCGACGGCTGTTGCGGCGTCTCCCTCGGAGAGCGCGGCGGCCGCCCATTCATAGCGGCGGTCGAGTCGGGGATCGCCGGACGACGTCGAGAAACGAGGCTGGATTTTTTCCATGAGCGATCGACTTTATCTCACGCCCATGCACCAGACCAGACAATGCGCCCTTCGGAGCTGTTGATCCCGACGCCGGCCGGCCTCTATTGCCCGCTGGCTGACATTCATATCGATCCGGTTCGCCCGGTGGCGCGGGCGCTGATCACCCATGGCCATTCCGACCATGCGCGGGCGGGACACGGCGCCGTCCTGGCGACGCGCGAGACGCTGGCGATCATGGCCTTGCGCTATGGCGAGGGCTTTACGCAGAGCCGGCAGGAGGCGGTGCCGGGCGCGATGACGTCGATCGGTCCGGTCGATATCCGCTTCGTCCCGGCAGGGCATGTCCTTGGCTCCGCCCAGATCGTGGTCGAGAGCAAGGGGCTGCGGATCGTCGTCTCCGGCGATTACAAGCGCGAACGCGACCCGACCTGCGCCGGTTTCGAACCGGTTTCCTGTGATGTCTTCATCACCGAGGCGACATTCGGCCTGCCGGTGTTTCGCCATCCGCCGGCCGGTGCCGAAATCGCCAAGCTGCTGGAATCGGTCAGGCTCTTTCCCGAGCGGACGCATATCGTCGGCGCCTATTCGCTCGGCAAGGCGCAGCGTGTCATGGCTCTGATCCGCGAGGCCGGCTACGAGCGGCCCATCTATATCCATGGTGCGCTCGAGACCCTGACGGAGTTCTACGCTTCGGAAGGAGTTCCCGTCGGGGAGACGCGCCTGGTTTCGGCGAGCGATCGGAAGGCGCTGGCCGGAGAGATCGTCATCTGCCCGCCAAGCTCGATTCAGGATCTCTGGGCGCGGAAATTTCCGGACCCCGTGACCGCCTTCGCGTCTGGCTGGATGCGGATCCGGGCGAGAGCGCGGCAGAGGGGCGTGGAATTGCCGCTGATCGTTTCAGATCATGCCGACTGGGGCGATCTTCAGGCAACGATCAGAGAAACCGGCGCCGGCGAGATCTGGGTCACCCATGGTGAGGCCGACGCATTGGTCCATTGGTGCGGGACGGTCGGACTGAACGCGAAGCCGCTGCATCTTGTCGGCTATGGCGACGAGGGCGAGGCCGAAACCGTGAGCGAGACGGCCGATGCCGCGCAGCTCTAGCAGCCGGCAGCCGCCTCTACTGTGCGGCCTGCGCGGTGTGGGAGCGGCCGGGCAGCGTCATGCCGAGCAGCGAGACGGCCATGTCCCGCGCCAGGCAATCGTAACCGGTGTCGCTCATATGGAAGCCGTCACTGGCGAGCACCGCGGCGAACGCATTGGCGTCGCGCCGATGCCAGTCGCGCATCGTGTTGTAGCGCGAGAGAACGGGGATCGAGCGGCTGCGTGCCGTGTCTGCGATGGCCTCGACAAAGCTGCGATACCGTTCGGGATCCTTCACCGTCGGAAAATACTGCGGGTCGAGGATCACGAGACCGGAGCCGGCCTGGCGGACTGCCGTGATGCCGTCGGAGACCATGGCCTCGAAGGCGGCGAGATCACCACCCTGCACCGCATCATTGGTGCCGACCTGCCAGATGACGAGATCATAGCGCCGCTCGCTCAGGGCCCTTTTCAGGCGCGCGATCGTCTGCGGGGCGGTTTCGCCCCCGATCCCGGCATTGGTGACGCTGATGGCGGCATTGGGCCAGCTCTGACCAAGCAGCTTCTGCAGACGGGCGGGGTAGCTCTTGTCCTTGGAGGACGCGCCGATCCCTTCCGTGGAAGACGAGCCGATGGCCAGGATGTCGAGCTTATGCTCGCGGCTGATCTTGGCTGCGACGGCAGGGAGCGGTATCGCCGCCTGCATCATCGGCGTTTCCCGGCATTCAAAGGACGCGGCTGCAGCGCTGCCGATCTGCAACGTTGCGAATGCCAAGGCCACAATGAGATTCACGGCAAAGAACCGCATCGCGGCGCGCATCCCGACATCCTCATGACTGCTCCCTTGGCTGGTAAGGTTTCGTTCATGAATGGAGACTGAACGCCGGTGAATGGCCTGATGAGGGAATTTCGGGACAGGCAGGGCCCCGGCGCCAGCCTTGACGTTTGCCTGAAACTGCTGCGGGGGAGGGCAGGATGAACCGTTTCGCCTGGTTGCTCGACAGGCTTGCCTATGAACCGCGCCGCAATGCGAAGCTCGCGCTGATCGCGGATTACCTGCGCACTACGCCTGATCCGGACCGGGGGCTGGCACTGGCCGCGATGACCGGCGGCCTGGTGTTCCAGAACGCCAAGCCGGGCCTGATCCGGGCGCTGATCGCCGAGCGTACGGACCCGGTGCTGTTTGCGCTATCCTACGACTATGTCGGCGATCTCTCGGAGACCATAGCCCTGATGTGGCCGGCCCGGCACGGTGCGAATGCGGCGCCACACCTGCCCGATGTCGTCTCGGGCCTGCGAAACTCCGGCAAGACGGACTTGCCCCGCCTGATCGCGTCTTGGCTCGATGCGCTCGATGAGACCGGACGCTGGGCATTGCTCAAGCTCATCACCGGCGCATTGCGTATCGGGGTCTCCTCCCGGCTCGCCAAGACGGCAGCGGCGAGCCTCGGCGGTGTCGAGCCCGACGAGATCGAGCAGGTCTGGCACGGGCTGGAGCCGCCCTATGAGCCGCTCTTCGCCTGGCTGGAAGGCAGGGGACCGCGGCCGGCCGCGACGGATCCGGCGCCCTTCCGCCCCGCCATGCTCTCGCACCCGATCGAGGAGGGCGATTTCGACAAGCTCGTTCCGGCGGAGTTCCAGGCCGAGTGGAAATGGGACGGAATCCGCGTTCAGGCGGTCAGCGGCACGCGCGCCGATGGGGCCCGCATCACCCGGCTCTATTCACGGACCGGCGAGGATATCGGCGCCTCCTTCCCGGATGTCACGGAGGCGCTCGTTCTCGACGGCGCACTCGACGGCGAATTGCTGGTGCGCCGCGAGAATGCCGTCCAGAGCTTCAACACGCTTCAGCAACGGCTGAACCGCAAGAGCGTCACCGCGAAGATGCTGGCGGAGTATCCGGCTCATATCCGGGCCTATGACCTGCTCGTCGATGGCGAGGAGGACATTCGCGACTTGCCGCTCGCCGAACGCGGCAAGCGGCTCGTGGCCTTTGTCGCGCGGCTGTCCTCCGCAGTGGTGGATCTGTCACCGCCGATCGCCTTCAGCGATTGGGAGGAACTGGCGGCCGCGCGCGCAGACCCCGAGGCCTCTGGAGCCGGCGTCGATGCCGAAGCCGTCGAGGGCTGCATGATCAAGCGCCTTGATTCGCCCTATTTGCCCGGCCGGCCGAAAGGGTATTGGTACAAGTGGAAGCGGGATGCGCGGCTGGTCGATTGCGTGCTGATGTACGCCCAGCGTGGTCACGGCAAACGTTCGTCCTTCTATTCGGATTTCACCTTCGGCGTCTGGCGAACGACGGAGGAAGGCGAGGAACTCGTGCCGGTCGGCAAGGCCTATTTCGGCTTCACCGACGAGGAGTTGCTGGAGCTCGACCGCTTCGTGCGCCGCAACACGCTGAACCGCTTCGGCCCGGTGCGAGAGGTCACGCATGAAGCCGACAAGGGACTGGTGCTGGAAGTCGCCTTCGAGGGGCTGCAGCGTTCGACCCGGCATAAATCCGGACTCGCCATGCGCTTTCCCCGGATCAGCCGCATTCGCTGGGATAAGCCGCCGCGTGAGGCGGACCGTATCGAGGCGCTGGAGACGCTCCTGCCGGTGCAGGGCTGAAGTGTCGGTCCGGAGTCTAAAGGCGAATATTCTGTTGCGTTGCCGCAAGCGCCATTCTGGTTCACAGGCTTCCGTGCCGGTTTGCAGCGCTCATACCGTCTTATCGGCTTGAAATGCTTGAGCCTGCGCCCGCCTATGGGGCAGAATAGGCAGGGCTGTGGAGGGGATGACAGCATGAACCGGCAAACACCGACGCATATCGTCATCGCAGATGACCACCCGCTCTTTCGCGGCGCCTTGCGTCAGGCCGTATCGCATGCGTTGGAAGGGGCGGAAGTGAGCGAGGTTGGTTCGCTCGAGGCTTTGACGAAAGCGCTGGCCGAGGACGGGGACGCCGATCTCGTCATGCTCGATCTGACGATGCCCGGCGTCCAGGGTTTTTCCGGCCTGCTGTTCCTGCGGGCCGATCACCCGGAAATCCCGGTCATCGTCGTCTCGGCCAATGACGACCCGGCTGTGATCCGCCGTTGCATCGAGTTCGGGGCGCTTGGCTTCCTGCCGAAGACGGCCGAGGTCGAGCAGATGGGCGAGGCCATTCGAGCGGTGCTCGAGGGCAACGTCTGGACTCCGCCGGGGGTCGATCTTTCAGCGCCGGTCGATGCCGAGATCGCCGACATGGTGCGGCGGCTGTCGACGCTGACGCCGCAACAGGTCCGTGTCCTGATGATGCTCTCGGAAGGGCTGTTGAACAAGCAGATCGCCTATGAGCTCGGGGTCTCCGAGGCGACGGTGAAGGCCCATGTTTCGGCCATCTTGACCAAGCTCAATGTCGACAGCCGTACGCAGGCCGTGATAGCCGCCTCGAAGATCGCGGGAACGGCATGGGCGACGGCGGGCGCGTCGGCGACGATCTGAGCGTTCCGATGAGGCGGCTGTTCGCCATTCAGGCGCGGTTCAACCGTTCTATGGCCCGTCTCGTCTATCGATAGGAATTCCGGCAATGGCCAATGGCAATCTCGATCACTTCCTGGGCGGTTCGTTTCTCAGCGTTCTTGTCCGGCTGATCTTCATTTCACTGCTCGTCGGCGCCGCCATGGCCTTTCTCGGGCTGACGCCGCGCGGACTTTTCGACGCCGTGGCGCGCTTCCTGCGGTCGCTTGGTGATCTCGGTTTTGGCGCCGTGCGCGAGGTCGGCCAATGGGTGCTCGCAGGAGCGCTGGTCGTGGTCCCGATCTGGCTGCTCTCTCGCCTGTTCGCCTCGCGGCGCTAAAGCATCGGCCCGAAAAGTGGATTGCGGCTTTCGGGAAAGCCGATGCAAACACAGAAGGCTAGAACATCGGATGCGGCGCAAGCCGGCCATGGCGTGAGCGCCACGGCCCGAGACGCTGGCTGCGCCTTACAGCCCCTCTCCCCGCGCGATCGCCTCGGCATCGCGGCCGACTAGGTCCGCAATCCGGCTCGCCCCGGCACGGCGGGCCTCACGCACCAGCCCCGTCTTGACCTCGCTCACGAGGGCGGGCCCCTTGAAGACCATCGCCGAATAGAACTGCACCAGGCTGGCGCCGGCCCTGATCTTGGCGAAGGCGGCGGAAGCGGAGTCGACGCCGCCGACACCGACCAGCGGGAACTGCGTCTCGACGCGCCGATAGGTCTCGGCGAGGATGCGGGTCGAGGACGCAAAGAGCGGTCGGCCCGAGAGGCCGCCGGTTTCGCCGCGAGAGGCTCCCCGCAGGCTGTCCGGCCGTGCGACAGTGGTGTTGGAGACGATCATGCCGTCGATCGCACGCCTGCGAGCCACGGCCACGATGCCGTCGAGTTCAGGCAGCGTCAGGTCAGGGGCGATCTTGAGCAGAACGGGCGTGCGGCGGCTTGTGGCCTGTCCGGCCTCGTCGCGGGCGGCGAGCGCTCGCGCGATCAGGTCGTCCAGCGCCGATTCCGCCTGCAGATCCCGCAGGCCGGGCGTGTTGGGCGAGGAGACGTTGACCGTGAGGAAATCGGCAAGCGGCGCGAGCCGCCTGGCCAGGATGGCGTAGTCGGCGGCGCGGTCGGCGGAGTCCTTGTTGGCGCCGAGATTGACGCCAACGATGCCGCCGCGCTTGCGGCGGGCTGCGAGCCTGGCCGCGACCGCTTCCATGCCCTCGCTGTTCAATCCGTACCGGTTGATGACGGCTTCGTCTTCGGGCAACCGGAAGACACGCGGGCGCGGATTACCGGGCTGCGGCAGCGGCGTCACGCCACCGACCTCGACAAAGCCGAAGCCGAGCCCCAGGGCGCCATCGACCGCCTCAGCATGTTTGTCGAAGCCGGCCGCCAGGCCGATCGGGTTCGCGAAGGCGAGCCCGAAAGCCTCGGTCGCCAGGATCGGATCGTCGGCAGCCGGCTTCAACGCCGGTGCGGCCGCCAGTGCGGCAACCGTCAGGCGATGCGCCATCTCGGCATCCAGCTTGTGGATCAGGGGCCGGGCGAGGTTGAAGAGGCTGCCGATCACGAAATGTCCTCCGGAATGACGGGGCTGCCATTCGTCCCCGTGGCGAGCGGCGCAATCCAGCGCACGATCTTGGGGGCGAGGGCCGAATAGAGATGCGGGAAGAGCGCGCCGCCGCGCGAGGGTTCGTAGCGCAGCGCCGAGCCGAGTGCCGTATCGTCCACGGCGATCAGCAGGAGGCCACTCTGACCGGCGAAGTGCTTTTCTGCCGTTTCGCGAAGCTGTCCGCCTGTGGAGAAATGGATGTAGCCGTCGGCGAGATCGATGGCAGCGCCGTTGAATGACCCGGCGAGCTCAGCGTCACGCCAGAGCTGTTCGGGGCAGATCTTGTAGATGAGGGGCACGGGACGTCTCGTTGGTTCGGCGTTGTACACGCCATAGCGGGTGCAACCGGCTCCGGGCAAATCATCCCGGACCCGTTCATCGGAAATCAGATTGAGGTCTCATCGAGTAGGGGATATTTCCTATCCTTGTCCTGCTCTCCCGGCACATCAGGATCAGAGGCCTGTCCGATGCTGTCCCATAACCAGATCTGGAGCGCGATCGATGCACTGGCCCAGCGCTACGGCTTCACGCCGTCGGGGCTGGCGCGCAGGGCCGGCCTCGACGCCACGACCTTCAACCGCTCCAAGCGCATCGGCCCGGATGGCCGCGAGCGCTGGCCCTCGACCGAGTCGATCGCCAAGATCCTGGGGGCTACTGGCGCTTCGCTCGACGAGTTCATGAGCGTGGTGATGCACCGCGCCGCGGCGCCCGCGCCCACCATTCCCCTGCTCGGTTTCGCACAGGCGGGGTTGGGTGGATTCTTCGATGGCAGCGGCCTGCCCGCCGGCTCCGGCTGGGAGGAGGTCGCGTCTCCCGGCCTGTCCGACGAGAAAGCCTATGCGCTTGAGATCGCCGGCGATTCGATGCTGCCGATCTACCGCGATGGCGACATCATCATCGTTTCTCCGGCGGCTGCCGTGAGGCGAGGCGACCGGGTCGTGGTCATGACCATTGAAGGCGAGGTGCTGGCGAGGCAGCTCAAGCGCGAAACTGCCAGGACCGTCGAACTCGCCTCGCTCAATCCCGAGCAGCCCGACCGGGTGCTCGCATCATCCGAGATCGCCTTCATGGCGCGGGTGATCTGGGCGAGCCAGTAGGGCCCTCAGTTCCCGCCTCTGATCGGCAGCGCCACCTTGAAGACGGCTCCGATCTTCGAGGGTTCGAGCGCGATCGAGCCGCCATGCAGGCGGACGAGTTCCGCCGCGATAGCGAGGCCCAGCCCGGTGCCGCCGGGATTGACCGAGCCGCGAAAGGCCTGGAACAGATTGGCCTTTGCCCGTTCCGGAACGCCGGGACCATTGTCGCAGACGCGCAGAACGACCTCATGAAGCTCGCGCGCCGCACTGATGGTCAGGGTCGGCTGGCGGCCGGCTTCGGCGCCCGCACGGGTCAGCGCCTCGACGGCATTGCGCATGAGATTGAGCAGGACGCGCGCCATCTGGTCGGGGTCGCAGGGCAGGATGAGTTCCGCCGGAACCTCGTTGGCGAAGCTCACGGTCGGGCTTTCCGCGAGGCCGAGCAGTTCGCCCGCATCGGCCACAAGCTGCCGAAGCGCGACCTCGCGCAGGGTCGGCGTCGCCTCGGCGGCGCGGCCATAGGCCAGCGTCGCCTGGCAGAAGGCGATGGCGCGGTCGAGCGTGGCGATCAGGCGCGGCGCAAAGCGCCTGATCTTCGGGTCCCGCGTTTCGGTCAGCCGGTCCGACATCAACTGGGCCGCAGCCAGCATATTGCGCAGGTCGTGGTTGACCTTGCTGACCGCCAGGCCGAGTTCGGCGAGGTGCTTCTTGGTGCGCAGCTCGTCCGCCAGCGTCATCTGCATGCGTGCGAGCGCCCGTTCGGCCTCGCCGATCTCGTCCGCGCGCTGGCTCGGCGTGATGATCCGGTGCGGGTTCTCCGGGTCGGCCTCGAACTCCATGACATTGGCGGCGACCTGGCGGATCGGGCCGACGATGAGCCAGTTCAGGGCAAGATAGACCAGTCCCGCCGTCAGCCCCGAGATCAGCAGCGACAACAGCAGAATATTGGCTGAGAACACCAGCATCGCGCGGCGCAGCGGCGCCTCGTCGATGATCAGTTCGACGAAGTCGGCGCCGCCGACCGCCTCGCCGATGACCCGGATCGGCGTGTCATGGGCAGGCGTAATCAGAGTGTCGAGAGTCTCGATGATGGAGGTGAGCCAGCCCATCTGGCGCAGATCCACGGTTCGCGCCACTTCGGGTGGCATGGAATCGAGGCTGAGAAGGCGCCGCGCACCCCCGACACGGGCGGCGATGGCGCGTGCGCCGACGCCCATCAACAGGCGGCTCTCGCTGCCTTCAGGCAGGCCCTCCGGCGGAGCGCCTTCAAGAACCAGCACGGCGATCTGTGCGGCTGCGAGGCGGTCATTCAGCCAGTTGCGCCGGAAATTCGCGACGGACGGCAAGTAGATCAGCACTTCCGCCAGCATCACGAAAAGCACGGTCAGCAGCAGCAGCTTTGCGGAAAGGCCGAGCCGCGTCAGGCTGCGTGGTACGCTGACGGAAAGCGACTGCTTGTCGAGGCGTGGCGACTCCATGCGGCGAGCTTATCCGAAGCGGCGCAGGAAGCCGATAAGCCGTCGAATGCCCGGCCGGGACGCAAGCGGAGAGTAGACCGAGAGGGCAGCCCGCTTCGAGAGTTCCGAGAAGGTCGAAGAAGGGAGGACCAGCCCGGCCATATCCTTGACGTTCAGCCCCTTCTCGATCGCCAGGCACCAGGGCGCGATCAGCTCGCCGGCCTTGGCACCAATGATGGTGGCGCCGAGAACGCGGCCCTTGCCGTCGGTGATGAGCTTGACGAAGCCCTCCGTCTGCCGTTCGGCCTGCGCCTTGTCGCTTTCGGCGTAGGGCCAGCGCAGGATCCGGATGTCCCGCGCCGCCCTGTGGGCCTGCTCCTCCGACAGGCCGATGCTGGCAAGCTCAGGCTCGCAGGAGGTCACTCTTGGTAGCGCCGCTGCGTCCGTCTTCACCGGCAGGCGGAACAGGATATTGCGGAGAACCAGGCTCGCCTGGTGGCTCGCTGCATGAGCAAGGTGAGCGCCGTGTCGGTTTCCACTGGCGCAGCCGCCAATGGCGAAGACACGCCGGTTGGCCGTCCGCAGGCCCTTGTTGACGACAATGCCGCCGGCATCGCTGGCAATGCCTGCAAGTTCGAGATCGAGCGCGGCGATCGCCGGCTGCCGGTTACTCGTGACCAGCAGGTGCGTGCCCTCCAGGGGCAGTTCCGCTTCACTCTTCGTCCCGGCCAGGACGAGGCGCACGCGATTGCGCGGGGTTTCGACACGCAGGATCGTGGCCCGTTCGTACAGCGCGATCCCGTCACGCAGCAGAGCGCGGCGGATCAGCATCACGGCCTCCGGGTCCTCGTCGGCAAGCAGGTCTTCGGATCCAACGATCGTGACGCTGCTGCAGAGGCGGTGCATCGCCTGCGCGAGTTCAACCCCTTCCGAGCCGCATCCGAGCACGATCAGACGTTCCGGGCGGCGGTTCAGGGTGAGAACGGATGCCACTGTCAGGACAGGGGTCTTGTCCAGGCCGGGAATTGACGGAGCCGCCGGGCGCGAGCCCGTTGCGATGACGAAGCGCCTTGCCCTGATTTCCCGATCGCCGACCTGTACGGTGTTGCGGTCGCGAAACCGGGCCTCGCCGTTGATCACGGTGACGCCCAATGCCGCCAGGCGCTCGGCCGTTTCGTTGGGGGCCAGTGCCGCGACGACGCCGGCGATATGCGCCTGCACCTTGACGAAATCCATATCCAGCGCACCGGCAGCGATGCCGAAATGGCCGGCGTCCTGGAGCAGTCTCGCCCGTGTGCTGGCGGCGATCAGCGCGTTCGAGATGACAGCGTCCTTGCCCCCCCCCAGGCGGTCGCGCTCCACCAGCACGACCGATACGCCAAAGAGTGCCGCTGCTGTCGCAAGGGAAAGTCCGGCGGCGCCGCCTCCGATAACGCAGATGTCGGGGGTCAGCGGCGTCGTATTGGATGCCGTCGCCGGACTGCCGGTCACATCGCCTCTCCCTGATCTGCCTTCCGCTACCTGCTGATGCGTTGTCAGAGTGCAGGAATCAAGGCCGGCGCGCCGGAAGTACTGGAGCAGCGCGCCGTTGGACAGGCATTGTCGCGGTGGGATCGGTATCGCGCGTGCGGCGTCTCAGCGACATTCCTCAGGCGACGTGACGTCCCCTGTCGGGCGAGAAGGCGGATACCGGCTCCGGCCGGCCGAAGAGATAGCCCTGTGCCCGGTGCGCGCCGAGCAACTGCACTGCGATACGCTGCTGTTCGGTTTCGATGCCTTCGACGACGACATTCATCGAAAGGCGTCGAGCGAGCTGGCAGACGGCCTCGATGATGGCTTTCGACGCCTCATTGGCGTGCACGTCGCGGCTGAAGCTCTGGTCGATCTTCACCTGGGCGAAGGGGTAGGTCGAGAGATAGGCAAGCGAGGAATAGCCGGTGCCGAAATCGTCGAGTGCGAATTTCACACCGAGCGCGCGCAGTTCGTGAATGGCGGCGAGCGTGCCCTTGTTATCCTCGATCAGCAGGGATTCGGTCACCTCGAGCGTCAGCCGATGGGAGCCGAGCCCGGACGCGATGAGCGCTTCCTTGACGGTCTCGACGATCCGGCGGGGTTCACGGAACTGCAGCGGCGAGATGTTGACGGAGACGCCGACGTCGTTAGGCCAGGAGGCCGCGTCATGGCAGGCCTGCCTGATGGCCCAGTCGCCCATGGCGGCGATCAGGCCGGAACTCTCCGCGATCGGGATGAAGATGCCAGGCGGGATCATTCCGCGGGTGGGGTGCCGCCAGCGCATCAGCGCCTCGCGGTTCACGACATCCTGCGTCTTCAGATCGATGATGGCCTGATAGTACAGTTCGAGCGACTTGTTCTCGCAAGCCCGGCGCAGATCCACCTCTATCTCGTGCCGATCGAGCATCTCCTCGGCCATCGCCGGATTGAAGAAGGTCAGGGTGTTGCGGCCGGCGGCCTTGGCCTTATAGAGCGCGGTGTCAGCGTGGCGCAGCAGATCGGCCGGCGTCGCGGCATCGAGCGGCGCCATCGCGATACCGACGCTGGCGGTCACGTAGACGGTCTTGGTCTCAAGCAGGAAGGCCTTGGCCATCGCATCGATCATGCGTTGGGCGATCGTGGTGACGATGGCGAGATTGGCCGAGGGCAAGATCAGAACGAACTCGTCACCGCCGAAGCGGGCCAGCAGGTCGCCACCGCGAATGACACCGCGCAGGCGCATAGCCGTTTCGGAGAGGACGCGATCGCCGATATCGTGGCCAAGGCTGTCATTGACCTGCTTGAAACCGTCGAGATCGACATAGAGCAGCGCGAAGGCTTCTCCGGTCCGCTCCAGCTTGCGGAAGGACTCGGACAGCTGGTTGTTGAATTCGAAGCGGTTTGCGAGACCGGTCAACTCGTCGAAGCGAGCCATCCGCTCGATCCGTGCTTCCGTCGCCTTCCTCTCGGTCGCATCCTCGGTCAGCATCAGCACACCGCCTTCGGCCGCAGGCGCGATGGTGACCACCAGCAGCCGGCCGCCACGGGTCTGCAATTCGCGGGTGACCGCCTGTTGCGACTGCTGAACCTCGCTGAGCGCGCTTCTGATGTCGCGAACCTGGTCGGTGCTGATGACCTGGCGCTCGATCAGGAAACGGGCGATCGCCGTCAAGGGCGTGCCGGGGAGGGCGAGCGTCTCGGGGATGCCGAAGAGCGTGCGATGCGGTGCGTTGCAGATCGCGAGCTTGAGGCTGCGATCGTACATGGCGAGGCCATGGATCATCGTGTTGAGCGCGGCGTCGAGCGTCAGGTTCTGGGAATGCAGCGCAGATGCCAACCCTCTTGACTGCTTGGTCGCTTCGCTGAGCGCGAGGAGATTCCGGTGCAGGGAATTGGTGATGGCGATGTTGGCGGCCACGTACAGGAACGCGAAATAGCCGATATAGTGATAGTAATCGTTGGAGGCCTGGACGAGGCCGATGGCCATCGGCACGCAGAAGGTCAGGAGCTGTACGGCGACGAATTTCGGCCGGCCGGCGTTGCGCGAGACATAGCCCGAGGCCAGCGCGATGGTCGAGGCGACCGAAGTGATATGGGCGGCGGGGTCCTCGGTCTGCGTCAGTGCGATGTAGCAGCTGTAGCCAAGGACTGCGCTGAAAACCGTTGCGCCGAGGAAGTATTCGCGATCCCAGCGCCGTGTCTCGGCAAAGCTGTCATCCGAATGATCGCGCCTGCGATAGCTGATGACGGTCATGATCCGGAGCGCGACGACCAGAGTCACCAGCGCCGTCAGGGTCATGAAAATGCTGGCGCCCGTCGCGAGCCAGCACAGATAGGGGGTCAGGATACCAGCGATGCCGCCCGGAATGATCGAGCCGGGCGAGGAGAACAGCGAGCTGACCAGCAAACGATAGTCCGGCAGGTCGAAATCCTCGCGGACGTCGCCCGGTCTGTCGCTGAGAAGCCCTTTGAAAACACCCGCCATCCAGTCCCGCCTTGCAAGGCTTCAGGCGCGCGACACGAGCTTTTCACGAGCCCGAGTTCGCGCCGGATAAACCCTTTAAGCGGAACAGGTAAATGTTTCGTGAGGGGGGCTGCAACCGCCTTGCGTCTCCGCGAAGGCGCCTTTGCAGGATCAGAGGGCCGCTGCGCTGGACAGGACCGGGCTCGCCGGCCGCTGGTAGACGCGGGTCAGCATACGGTCCTGCGTCTGCGCGATGCGCTGCAGCTTCGAGATGGCGCTCGGGTTGAGGCGCAGCATGCAATCCGTCCAGATATCGCCAAGATGCTCCAGTTCCTCGCGCAGGTCGCCGGCCCGACGATTGAACGCGGAGAACAGCGCGGTCTTGGCCGCGTGCACCGGCAGGGAGTCGCTGGCATATTTGCGGATCCAGTCTTCGCCGGTGCCGGTCGGCACGACCGCTTCCAGTGCACCGGCCGCCATGAATTCGGCGGCGCTCATCTCCTCGCCGGAGAGCAGCAGGCGCTCCGCTGCACGCGAGCCCATGCGGCGTGACAACACCGCCACTGCCGTGATCGGGAAGTGGTTGAACTTGATCTCGGGGTAGACGAACGAGGCCTGCTCCTCGGCGATCATGACATTGCAGGAGCGCGGCGCATCGATGCCGCCACCGATCGCCTTGGCGTGAATGGTCGAGAGCGTGATCACCAGGCCGTTGAGACCGCTGGCGTTCCAGACCGCGCCCTCGATCGAGAGGCGCGCATATTCCGCCAGGGCGGCGCGGTCATTCTTGGCGAGGCAGTCGAGATAGAAATCGAGATCGCCGCCGAGGGTGAAGAAGGGGCCGGTCCCGCGGAAGGCGAGGAAGCGCACCGGTGCGCCGTGATACTGATCCGGCGCTCCCCAGAGAGCATAGATCGCCTTCTGGATCTTGCCGAGGCTGTCAAGCAGCTGGAGCGTGAAGACCGGCTTCAGCTCCGGCTTGATCGTCACCCACAGCGTCTTGATCTCGGCCTCGTAGGCCAACTGCACCTCGGGCAGGAAACCCGCCTTGTGCCGCAACGCGTCGATGACCTCGCAACATTCCAGAGCGACGGCGGGCACCGAATGGGTCTGTGAAGCGAAGGCCTGGAACATGCCGCAAATCCCGTCAGGTCAGACAATTTGGAACGCCTCCGCAGGGTAGAAGAAGTTAATGAACTGTAAACGATAACCGGCAGAAATGGTTAATTTCATTAAACTTTGTCGTCTAAGTTGTACTGCTGGAGAGCCTGTCTCAATGCGATGTCGCTGGCCTTTGAGGCGGCGCGCCGAGCCGGCAAGGCAAGCCGTGTGCCGCTGGGGAAGAGCGCACGAAACGCGCGGCGCAGGCGAATGCCGGCCGAGCGCAAGAGACGGAAAATGCAGGCGGTTTCAGCGTGCAGCCGAGCGGCGGCCGCGGCGGCTGGAGGTCCTGAGGGCTAGCTGCAAACGCGAACCCCAAAGGGTCGGCGCCTCGCTGCGGCACAGTTTCGTCTCAGCTTGGCGAGCGAGGGACCGCTGATTGACGTGCCGCCGCTTTGGAAACTTGTCCAACGGGCGTTGCAGAGCTAACCATGCGCCGCGATTTCGCCGCGATCCCAGCGTTGAACCGCGTAAGCCGAGTTTGATCCCTTGAGTCGCCAACCAACCGCAGACGACGAAAAGAGGGCGCGCCTTGCCGCAGCCCTGCGCGAGAACCTGAAGCGCCGCAAGGCGCAGGCGCGCGCTCGTCGGGCGGATGAAGCGGAGCGGGAAGACGAAGCCTTGCCTGCCCAGGCCGAGACTCCCCGGTCCTGATCCCGCCCTCAATCGCGCCGCGCGGCCGATAGCCGCGACCTCCAGCAGGACATCCAGATGGACCGTATCCGCATTACCGGTGGCCAGCGCCTCAATGGCACGATCCCGATCTCGGGCGCGAAGAATGCCGCGTTGCCGCTGATGATCGCGAGCCTCCTCACGGATGAGACGCTGACTCTGGTCAATGTCCCGCGACTGTCGGACGTGACTGCGCTGTCGCGCATCCTCTCGAACCACGGCGTCGACCGTTCCATCGCTGGCAAGCGCATCGGTCAGTCGGCGGAGACGGGCCAGACCATCGCGCTGACCGCACGCCAGATCGTCGACACCTGCGCGCCGTATGAACTGGTCTCGACCATGCGCGCGAGCTTCTGGGTCATTGCTCCGATCCTGGCCCGGATGGGCGAAGCGAAGGTCTCCCTGCCCGGCGGCTGTGCGATCGGTACGCGGCCGGTCGACCTCCTGCTGATGGCGCTGGAACGGCTCGGCGCGGAAATCAGCATCGAGAATGGCTATGCGCTGGCGCGCGCGCCGAAGGGCTTGAAGGGCGCCGAGATCGTCTTCCCGAAGGTGACGGTCGGGGGCACCCATACGGCCCTGATGGCTGCGGTTCTCGCAGACGGCACGACAGTGATCGAGAACGCGGCGCGTGAGCCCGAGGTCACGGACCTCGCCGCGTGCCTTATCAAGATGGGCGCCAAGATCGAGGGCGCCGGCACCTCGCAGATCGTGGTCAAGGGGGTCTCGCGGCTCGGGGGCGCGCACCATGCTGTCCTGCCGGACCGGATCGAGACCGGCACCTATGCGATGGCTGTCGCGATGACCGGAGGCGACGTGCTGCTCGAAGGCGCGCGGGCCGATCTGCTGCAATCGGCGCTCGATATCCTGGTCAAGGCTGGCGTCGATATCAGCGAGACCAATGAAGGCATCCGCGTGCGCCGCAACGGCGGGGCACTGGAGGCCGTCGATGTGGACACCGACCCGTTCCCGGGCTTCCCGACCGATCTGCAGGCGCAGTTCATGGCGCTGATGACGCGGGCCAAGGGCACCTCGCGCATTCGCGAGACGATCTTCGAGAACCGCTTCATGCACGTCCAGGAACTCGTCCGCCTCGGCGCGAAGATCCGGCTGGATGGTGACGTCGCCTATGTCGAGGGTGTCGGCAAGCTCACCGGTGCGCCGGTCATGGCAACCGATCTGCGTGCATCGGTCTCGCTCGTCATTGGTGGCCTCGCGGCCGAGGGCGACACGATGATCAACCGGGTCTACCATCTCGATCGCGGTTTCGAGGCGCTGGAAGCCAAGCTGACGCGCTGTGGCGCAGAGGTCGAGCGGATCAGCGGTTGACGCCGAACCGTCCGCTCGCCAGAACAGGTCGATGTCGGACGATACCGCAGACCCACTGAAGCTGATCGCGCTCGACGCGGAGGATCTCGCGATCATCTCCGCACATTTGCAGGATGCTGTCCTGCGCGTCGGCGATGTCGCCTATCTGCCAGCGCAGAAGCGCTTCGCGCTGGCCGCGCGACGCTTCGACTGGGAAGGCGTGCCGCATGGCCAGAAGCGCAGGCGCCTTGCCGCCCTGCATTTCGAACGAGTCGTTCACGCCAAGAGCACGAAGGTTGACCCGACGGCGACAGGAGCCGTTCTCAATCTCCTCGCCATCACCTTCACCGAGTCCGAGGCGCCGGCGGGAGAGGTCACGCTGCATTTCTCGGATGGTGCCGCTATCCGCCTGGGCGTCGAGTGCATCGAGGCCCAGATGAAGGACCTGGGCCCGGTCTGGGAGGCAGTCGCCAAGCCCGATCACCCGAATGGCGCCTGACCTCTTCTTTCAGCTTCAGGATTTGCGATGCCGATCAGGCTCGATCAACGAGACGCAGGCTTCGAGCAGGCCTTTGCCGCGCTGCTGACGACCAAGCGCGAGGTGTCCGAGGACGTCGACCGCGTTGCCGCCGACATCATTGCCGATGTTCGCGCCAAGGGGGATGAGGCCGTCATCGCCTGCACCTCCCGTTTCGATAAGCTCGATCTGACCCCTTCGACCCTTCGGGTCAGTGAAGCCGAGATCGATGCGGCCGTCGCGGCCTGCTCCGCCGATCTGCTGGCCGCGCTGGAAACCGCGCGTGCCCGCATCGAGGCCTATCACCTGCGCCTGAAG
Organism: Allobosea sp. 05T433; assembly: GCF_056396065.1. NCBI lineage: Bacteria > Pseudomonadati > Pseudomonadota > Alphaproteobacteria > Hyphomicrobiales > Alloboseaceae > Allobosea > Allobosea sp. 05T433. The sequence continues at coordinate 29,809 of NZ_JBFTKS010000001.1, forward strand.
CCACAGGATTCCTGGACACGCGATGCGCTCGGCGTCGAGAGCGGGTGGCGCTGGAGCGCGATCGAGACGGTCGGGCTCTACGTTCCCGGCGGTACCGCGAGCTATCCCTCGTCCGTGCTGATGAACGCGGTGCCGGCCAGGGTTGCCGGCGTCGAGCGCATCGTCATGGTGGCGCCGACCCCGCGCGGGGAGACGAACCCGCTGGTCCTGGCTGCGGCGCGGCTTGCCGGCGTCCACGAGGTCTACCGGATTGGCGGTGCCCAGGCGGTAGCGGCATTGGCCTATGGAACGCAGTCGATCGCGCCGGTGGCCAAGATCGTCGGACCGGGCAACGCCTATGTGGCAGCCGCCAAGCGCCGCGTCTTCGGACAGGTCGGTATCGACATGATCGCCGGCCCCTCCGAGGTTCTGGTGATTGCGGATTCAAGTGCAAATCCGGATTGGGTCGCGGCCGATCTGCTGGCGCAGGCGGAGCATGACGAATCCGCCCAGTCGATCCTGCTCACCAATGATGCAGCGCTCGCAGCCGAGGTCGAGAAGGCGGTGATCAGCCAGTTGGCAGTGCTCCCGCGCGCTGCGATCGCCGGCAAGAGCTGGCAGGATTTCGGCGCCATCCTGCTGGTCGAAGACCTGGAGCGCGCACTCCCGCTGGTCGACCGGCTGGCGCCCGAGCATCTCGAGATCGTCACCGCAGATCCCGACGGCCTGGCAAGGAAGGTTCGCAATGCCGGCGCGATCTTCCTGGGCGGACATACACCGGAGGCGATCGGCGACTATGTCGGCGGTCCCAACCATGTTCTGCCGACCGCCCGCTCCGCCCGTTTCTCCTCGGGGCTCGGTGTCGCCGATTTCATGAAGCGAACCTCGTTGCTGAAATGCGGCGTCGATGGGCTTCGCGCCTTGGCGCCGGCCGCGACGCAACTGGCCGAGGCCGAGGGCTTGCAGGCGCATGGCCGATCCGTGACGATCAGGCTCAATCTCTGAGTCCCGCGCGCCCTGTGTCCGGAGGCTGCATGTCGGAAAGCCAATGCCTGGTCGGTGTGACTTTTGACGAAGCCTCGCTGGGGCGTGGCAGTCCGGATCAGGAACACGAGCGCGCGGTTGCGGTCTATGACCTCGTTGAGCGCAACCATTTCGCGTTGCCTGGGCATGATGGCGGCCCCTATCTCGCCCATCTCGCGCTGGTCGAGCGACGCCTCGTATTCGAGATCAAGGGGGCCGACGGAGCGCCGGTCGTCACGCATCATCTCTCGCTGACGCCGCTGCGGCGTATCATCAAGGACTATGGGCTGGTCTGCGAGAGCTATTACGCCGCCATCCGGGCGTCGACGCCTGCGCAGATCGAGGCGATCGACATGGGCCGGCGCGGGCTGCATGACGAGGCGGCCCACATGCTGGTCGAGCGCCTGGCGAGCAAGGTCGAGATCGACCACGACACGGCGCGTCGCCTGTTCACCTTGATCTATGCCTTGCATTGGAAGGGCTAGGCTCGGTGGAGGGAGCGCCGCCGCGCAAGATCCACAGCGTGCTCTTCATGTGCGCGTATAACGCGGTGCGTTCCCCGATGGCGGAAGCCATGGCGAAGCACTTCTTCGGCAAATCGATCTATGTCCAGTCGGCCGGAGCGAGGAAGGGCGACGTCGATAAGTTCGCGCTGGCCGTGCTCGACGAGATCGGCATCGACGCTCATCGCCACAGGCCAAAATCGATTGAGGATCTCGAGGAGTGGGAGGGGTTGAACTTCGACCTCATCATCTCCCTCTCACCGGAGGCGCATCACAAGGCCCTTGAGTTGACCAGAACGCTCGCCGCTGATGTCGAGTACTGGCCGACGCCGGATCCGACCATCGTCCAGGGCTCGCGTGAGCAGGTGCTCGACGCCTATCGCGACGTACGGGATGGCTTGATGCGGCGGATCAAGCAGCGCCTGCGGGCCTGACGTTACGCCTGGACACGCACGGCCCCACCTGCGCCACGCGTACTTTTAAGTGAAACTTTACGAGTGGTGAGCGACTTCGTCCGGCCCGATATGGCCTGCCGGATAGCGCGGAGAAACCGAGTTCCCATGACGTCCGGATTCCTGAACGAGATTCCGGCCGATCAGGGCCGGGGCGTGTTGTTGCGGGATGCGCTCATCATTGTCATTGCGCTCGTGGCGGTCAGCCTGGCGGCAGCGCTCAGCCTGCCCCGGGGCTCGGATGAAGCAGCGCCATCGCGCGCAATTGTCTTTTCGCCATGGACCTCTGAGCGGGACGCGCTAGCGATGACGATGGCGGCGGGGCATCGCGTCCTGCGCAGCGGGATCGCTCACTTCATCGTCATTACGGCGCCTTCCGTGGACCCGGGCGTCAAACAGGCGAAACCGAAGGGGGCCTTGCTGATGCTGGCGCTTTCGGGGCTGGCCGGGTGCCTTGACGCCCGTTCGTCGGCGGATGCTTCGTCATGATCTGGACCCTGACCGGAGTTCGCGTCGTCGTGGCCCGCTTCCTGCTCGGGCTCGCCTTCCTTCATGTTCCGCTATTGGCGCTGAGCGTCTGGTTCCACGGTGGCGAGGTGCTGCTTGCTGCCTCCTTCGCCTTCGTTCTCGCCGCTGGTGCCCTGCTGCTCTATGCCCGCTTCGGCGTGGCGATCGTCACGCGGCTGGTGATAGCGATAGTGCTGATCGGCCAGGTTTCGATGCTGGTCTACAGCTTCGCCGGCCATCCCTGGCAGCCTGACACGCACATGTATTATTTCGCGGTCCTCGCGCTGTTGGCGGGGTTTTGCGACTGGCGCCCGATCGTGATGGGGGCTGGCCTGACCGCACTTCACCATCTGGCGCTGCAGTACCTGCTTCCGTCAGCCGTGTTCTACCAGGGCGGCAATATCTGGCGCGTGCTCCTGCATGCCGTGATTGTGGTGATCGAGACCGCGTTCCTGGCGGCGCTTGCCATGATCCTTGGGCGGATGTTCGCCATGAACCGCGACAGCCTGCGTCATGCCAATGCGATCGCCGAGCGCGAACGCGCGGCCGGAGAGCGGGAGAGGCACCTCGCCGACGAGCTCGGCCGCCGCAGCGAGACTCTGCGCGAAACCGTTCTGAATTTCCGCCGGCAGATGGAGCAGGCCATGGCGGTTCTAGACCGTGCGGCCGAGGCCATGCAGGGCGAGTCGCGGGCCTTGACCGGCACCTCCGATCAGGCGCGTCACCAGATGGGGCATGTCTCGGAGGCTGCCGAGGCGACGACGCGCAGCATCGACCAGCTTGCGGTTGCCAGCGGGCAACTCGCAGCTTCGATCGGCGAGATCGGCCAGAATGTGTCGCACTCGGCCGACGGCTCCAAGAGCGCAGCCGAGCTTGCCCGGCGCGCCAGCGCGGAAATCGAGGATCTCGCCCGCAGCAGCGAGAATGTCGGTGCGGTCGTCGAGATCATCCGCGGCATCGCAGCGCAAACCAGCATGCTGGCTCTCAACGCCACCATCGAGGCGGCCCGGGCCGGTGAGATGGGACGAGGCTTCGCCGTCGTCGCGAGCGAGGTGAAGACGCTCTCGGCCCAGACCGCCCGTGCAACGGACGAGGTCTCCGGTCAGATCAGCGCGATGCAGGTCGCGTCGCAGCGCTCGTTGAAGGCGATCCGCGATATCGTGACGGCGATGTCCGAGGTCGAGCGTGTGGCGGAGGCGATCGCCGTCTCCGTCCACGAGCAGGACCGGGCGACCATGGAAATCGCCCGGCAGGTCCAGCTCTCCTTCGAGGGAGCAAGGCGCAGTGCCGGCGCGGTCGGCAATTTCGAGACGATGACCGTTCGCACCCATGATGCCGCTGCGCAGTTGCAGGACGCTGCCGATGCGCTGGCGAAGCAGGCGCACAGCATCCGTCAGGAGGTCGCGGCGTTCTGCGGCCGCGTCGCGGCGGCCTGATCGGGCGAGGCTCGGTTACCAGGCCTGGCCGGGTCCGATCTTGCCGATATCGAGCCACTGACCGAGTGTCGCGGCCACATCCGAAAAGCTCCGGCGCCCCCCGATCGCCCGTGCCGGCACCCCTGGCCCGAAGGCGAGGATCGGCACATGCTCGCGCGTGTGGTCCGTGCCCTTCCAGGTCGGGTCGTTGCCATGGTCGGCCGTGATGATGGCAAGATCGCCCGGGCCGAGCTTCGCCTCCAGCCGCGGCAGCATCGCATCGAAGGCTTCCAACGCGGCCGCATAGCCCGGCACGTCGCGGCGATGGCCGTACTCGGTATCGAAATCGACGAGGTTCACGAAGCAGAAGCCGCCATCCGGCAACCGGTCGAGCGCGGCGAGGGCGGCCTCGAACATGGCCGCATTGCCGAACGGCTTGATCTCTTCTCCGGTGGCGCGATGGGCAAAGATGTCGCCGATCTTGCCAATGGTGATGACGCTGCGGCCCAGCGTCGCGAGCCGGTCGAGGATCGTGTCGTTGGGCGGTGGAATGGCGAAGTCCTTCCGGTTCGCCGTCCGGGTGAAGCCGGTTGTCGCGGTGCCGACGAAGGGGCGCGCGATGACGCGCCCGATCCTGAGCGGATCGATCAGGACGCGTACCGTGCGGCAGAGCTCGTAGAGCCGCTCCAGCCCGAAATGCTCCTCATGTGCCGCAATCTGCAGCACGGAATCGACCGAGGTGTAGCAGATCGGCTTGCCCGTCCGGATATGCTCCTCGGCGAGTTCGTCGATGATGACGGTTCCCGAAGCGTGCTTGTTGCCGAGAATGCCCGGCAGCCTGCCGTCGCGAATGATCGCCGCGACCAGATCCTGCGGGAAGGAGTTTTCCAGCTCTGTGAAATAGCCCCATTTGAACGGAACGGGGCAGCCAGCGATCTCCCAATGACCGGAGGGAGTGTCCTTGCCCTGGCTGGTCTCGATGCCATAGCCGTACTGCCCCTGTGGCGCGATCGGCTTGCTGACGCCCGCGAGCGGGCTTCCGGTGGAAGCCTCGCAGGCATGGGCCAGGCCCAGCCGGGCGAGGTTCGGCACCTGCAATGCGCCGTGCCGCAGACCTTCGCGGTCGCCCTTGCCTGCCGCGCAGCTCTCCGCGATATGGCCCAGCGTGTCGGCGCCGGCATCGCCATAGAGATGCGCGTCCTCCGCGCCGCCGCAGCCGACGGAGTCGAGCACGATAAGGATGGCGCGGGTCATCTCAATCCTTCACCGCAGCGCTGCCGACGGGCTCGAGGTTGAGCGCGGCGGCGAGCAGGGCCTGGGTATAGGCCTCGCGCGGATGCGCAAAAATCTCCTCGGCTGGTCCTTCCTCGACGACCTTGCCGTTCTGCATCACCACAACCCGGTGCGACAACGCCCGCACCACTTTGAGGTCATGGCTGATGAAGAGATAGCCGAGCTTGCGGCGGCTCTGCAGTTCGCGCAGGAGCTCGACGATCTGCGCCTGCACCGACATGTCGAGCGCAGAGGTCGGCTCATCCAGCACCACGAATTTCGGGTCGAGGGCCATGGCGCGCGCAATCGCGATACGCTGGCGTTGTCCGCCTGAGAATTCATGCGGGTAGCGATCCATCGCTGCCGGGTCGAGGCCGACATCGCTGAGCGCCCTGGCGACGATCTCGCGGCGGGCTTCGTAGCTCAGCCCCTTGTCCTGGACGGTCAGCCCTTCTTCGACGATGCCGGCGACCGAGAGGCGCGGCGACAGCGAGCCATAGGGATCCTGGAAAACGACCTGGAGATCCTTGCGCTTCGGGCGGACGGCGGCGCTGGTCAACCCGTCGATGCGATCGCCGAGGAAGACGACAGGCCCCTCCGAGGAGATCAGCCGCAGGATGGCGAGGCCCAGCGTCGTCTTGCCTGAGCCGGACTCGCCGACGACGCCGAGCGTCTCGCCTTCCCGCACCTTGATCGAGATGCCATCGACGGCCTTCACATGGCCGGTGGTCCGGCGCAGGAAGCCGGATTTGATCGGAAACCAGATCTTCATCGGCCCGGCCTCGAGCAGCGTCGCGGCGCCTTCGGCGACCGGGGCGGGGCGACCCTTGGGCTCGGCTGCGAGCAGGCGCTGGGTATAGCTGTGCTGCGGCTTGTCGAAAATCTCGGCGACGGGCCCCTGCTCGACGATCCGGCCCTTGAGCATCACGCAGACCCGGTCGGCGATGCGCCGCACGATGCCCAGATCATGGGTGATGAACAGGATCGCCATGCCGAGGCGGTTCTGCAGATCCTTCAGCAAGGACAGGATCTGCGCCTGCACGGTGACGTCGAGCGCAGTGGTCGGCTCATCGGCAATCAGCAGGTCCGGCTCGTTGGCGAGCGCCATGGCGATCATCACGCGCTGGCGCTGACCGCCGGAAAGCTGATGAGGATAGGCGTCGAGCCGGCTCTCGGCATCGCGGATGCCGACCAGGGCCAGCAGCTCCAACGTGCGGGCGCGAGCCGCCGCGCCGCGCAAGCCCTTGTGCAGCTCGAGGATCTCGCCGATCTGCCGCGCAATGGTGTGCAGCGGGTTCAGCGAGGTCATCGGCTCCTGGAACACCATGGTGATGTCGTTGCCGCGCACCTTGCGCATCGCGTTCTCATCGGCCGCGATCAGGTCCTGTCCGTTGAACAGCACCTTGCCGGACGGGTGATGCGCGGCCGGATAGTTCAGCAGCTTCAGAATCGAGAGCGCGGAGACGGATTTGCCCGAGCCGGATTCACCGACGATCGCCAGAGTCTCGCCCTTGGAGACATGAAAGGAAATGCGGTCGACGGCGAGCGTCTCCCTGCCGCCCTGGCGGAAGGCGACGGAAAGATCCTCGACGGAAAGAAGGGGAGCGCTCACGCGAAGGTCTTCCTTGGATCGAAGGCGTCGCGCACCGCTTCGCCGATGAAGATCAGCAGCGACAGCATCAGGGCGATCACGAAAAAGCCGGACAGCCCGAGCCAGGGCGCCTGCAGATTGGCCTTGCCTTGCGCCAGCAGCTCACCGAGCGAGGGCGAGCCGGGCGGCAGGCCGAAACCGAGGAAGTCGAGCGAGGTGAGCGTCGTGATCGAGCCGTTCATGATGAAGGGCAGGAAGGTCAGCGTCGCGACCATGGCGTTCGGCAGCAGATGCTTGACCATGATCTTGGCGTTGGACAGGCCGAGCGCACGCGCCGCCCGGACATATTCGAAATTGCGGGCCCGCAGGAATTCGGCCCGGACCACGCCGACCAGCGCGACCCAGGAGAACAGCAGCAAGATGCCGAGCAGCACGAAGAAGCCGGGCGTGATCACGGCCGCTACGATGATCAGGAGATAGAGCGCGGGGATCGAGGTCCAGATCTCGATGAAGCGCTGGAAGATCAGGTCGGTCCAACCGCCGAAATAGCCCTGCACGGCGCCAGCCGCGATGCCGATCACCGAAGAGATCGTGGAAAGGATCAGGCCGAACAGGATCGAGATGCGGAACCCGTAGATCAGGCGCGCCACGACGTCGCGGCCCTGGTCGTCCGTGCCGAGCCAGTTCCATTCGAGCTCGCGGCAGGTCATGCCGCCGGTTCGCTCGGCGATCGGCCGGCACTGCTCGTCCTTCAGCATCCAGGTCGGTGGCGCAGGAGCGGGAACCGGCAGGTCGAGATTATGCGTGCGGTAGGAGTAGCGGATCGGCGGCCAGATGGCATAGCCATTGGCATCGATCTCCTTGGCGATGACCGGATCGCGATAGTCGGTGGTGGCGAGGAAGCCGCCGAATTTCTCCTCGGGATAGTTCACCACGATCGGGAACAGGAACTCGCCCTTGTAGCGCACGACGAGCGGTCGATCATTGGCGATGAACTCCGCGAAGAGCGAGAGCACGAACAGTGCCAGGAAGATCCAGAGCGACCACCAGCCCCGCCGGTTCGCCTTGAAATTGTTGAGCCGGCGCCGGTTGATCGGCGAGAGTTTGAGCCAGCCCTGGCCCGCCTCGGGCGGTGCAAGCGCCGCACTGCGAGTGCTCGGCGGCAGGTCGATCAGCGTCTCGCTCACCTCAGGCCTCCCGCGTTTCGAAATCGATCCGGGGGTCGACCCATGTGTAGGTCAGGTCGGTGATGAGATGCACGACAAGGCCGATCAGCGAGAAGATGTAGAGATTGGCGAAGACGACCGGATAGTCGCGGTTGACGATGGCCTCGAAGGAGAGGAGCCCGAGGCCGTCGAGCGAGAAAATCGTCTCGATCAGCAGCGATCCGGCGAAGAGCGCATGCACGAATGCGCCGGGAAAGCCGGCGATCACGATCAGCATGGCGTTGCGGAAGACGTGGCCGTAGAGCACGCCGCGTTCGCTGAGCCCCTTCATCCGCGCCGTCAGGACATATTGCTTGCGGATCTCGTCGAGGAAGGAATTCTTGGTCAGCAGCGTCGAGGTCGCGAAGGCGCCCAGCGCCATCGCCGTGACCGGCAGGGCAATGTGCCAGAGATAGTCGGTGGCCTTGCCTATCAAGCTGAGTTCTTGCCAATTCTCGGAATGGAGCCCGCGCAGCGGAAAGATCTGCCAGAACGAGCCGCCGGCGAAGAGCACGATCAGGAGGATCGCGAACAGGAAGCCCGGAATGGCGTAGCCGACAATGACCACGGCGCTGGTCCAGGTGTCGAAGCGCGAACCGTCCTTCACCGCCTTGCGGATGCCAAGCGGGATCGAGATCGCATAGGAGAGCAGCGTCATCCACAGCCCGAGCGAGATCGAGACCGGCAGTTTCTCCTTGATCAGCTGCATTACCGGTGCGTCGCGGAAATAGGACCGGCCGAAATCGAAGCGGATATAGTCCCAGAGCATCTTGCCGAAGCGCTCATGTGCCGGCTTGTCGAAGCCGAATTGCTTCTCCAGCTCCTTGATGAAGGCCGGATCGAGCCCCTGCGCGCCACGATAGGATGAGCTTGCATCGCCGTGCTGTGCTCCGGCATCGCCGCCGGCACTGCCGCCGACACGGTCGGAGGCGTTGCCTCCCTGGCCCTGCAATTGTGCGATCACGCGCTCCACCGGCCCGCCCGGCGCGAACTGCACGAGGACGAAGGAGATCAGCAGGATGCCGAACAATGTCGGCACCATCAGCGCGAGGCGGCGGGCGATATAGGAGAGCATCCGTTCACCCKGCCTTTCGGGAAGGACCAAGCACACCGAGATGGGTGTCGGCAAAGAGCGAGGGGTATTTCAGGCCATAGCCCAGCGCCCGGTCGAACTCGATATGCCCGGCCCAGATCAGCGCGATCACAAGGGCCGTCGGCAGGGCCAGCGAAAGGCCCGCGATTGCCAGCAAGGCCGGACCGATCAGCGAGTGAGCGGCGTTATAGATCGTGGCGCCCAGCCTCGGATTGGCGAGATAGCCGAGCATGCCGAGATCCGGGGCCAGGATCAGTGCAGCAAAGAGCCACCACGATGCGCCGGTGCCGGCAAAGAGCCAGATGCACAGCACGCCGAGCACAAGTCCTTCGAGGCGCAGGAGAACCCTGGGAGTTCCGCTGACCTGGCCTCGGGCTTCCGCTGCCATCCTCACGCCTTCCCGATCCGCTTGGCTTTCTCGGCGTCGAACCACCAGATGGCGGGGGCGCCGGACGTGTATTTCGGCTTGGATGCCGGCCGGTCGAACATGTCCCAGTAAGCCAGCCATTCATTCGGGTTCCACCACATCGGCACCCAATAGCGGCCGGCGCGCAGCAGCCGGTCCAGCGCCTTGGCCGCCACTACGACGTCCTTGTAGCTATCGGCCTGGCCGATCCGATCGATCATCGCGTCGATGGCTGAATCGCTGATGCCGGCGACGTTGCGCGAGCCGCGCGTCTTCGCGGCTTCGGAACCATAGACGATGCGCAGGGAATCGCTGGGAATCGCGCTGCCCGTCAACGCACGACTGACCACGTCGAAATCGAATTCATCGAGTCTTCGCTGGTACTGCGCGGCATCGACGATGCGCGAGGTCGCGTTGATGCCCAGGCGCTTGAGATTGGCCTGGAACGGCTGGGTATGTGGCTGGAGCGAGGCCTGGAAATCGAGGAACTCGATCTCGAAGGGCTTGCCATCGGGCAGCTTCAGCACATTGCCGTCCCGCTTGCAGCCGGCTGCGCGGAACATATCGTCCGCCTTGCGCAGCAGGGCGCGGTCGCTTCCAGAGCCGTCGCTGACCGGCGGGAGATAGACCTCGCCGAAGACTTCGTCCGGCACCTTGCCACGGAAGGGTTCGAGCAGAGCGAGCTCTTCGGGCGAGGGTGTGCCCACAGCCTTGGAATCCGAGTTCTCGAAGAACGAGGTCATGCGGGCAAAGGAGCCGAACATGATGTTCTTGTTGGTCCACTCGAAATCGAAGCAGAGCCCGATCGCCTCGCGGATGCGCGGGTCCTTGAAGGCATCGCGGCGCAGGTTGAAATACCAGCCCTGCGAGCCGGTCGGCTCGGTATTGGGCAGGGATTCCTTCTTGACCTTGCCGTCCTTGATCGCCGGGAAGTCATAGCCGGTCGCCCAGATCCGGGAGGTGAATTCCTCCTGGAAGGTAACGATGCCGCTCTTGAAGGCCTCGAAGGCGACCTGCCGGTCGCGGAAATACTCCCAGCGCGTGCGGTCGAAATTATTGACGCCGACATTCACCGGCAGGTCCTTGCCCCAGTAGTCGGGAACCCGCTCGAATTCGATGAAGCGGCCTTGTTCGAACCGCCCCACCTTGTAGGGGCCGGACCCAAGCGGTGGTTCCAGCGTCGAGGCGTCGAAGTTCCGCGTCGACCAGAATTTCGCGGAGAAGACCGGCAGGCCTGCGACGACGAGGTGCAGGTCGCGACCGCGCTTCGGCGAAAGCGTGACGATGACGATGTCGTCGCCTTCCGCCACCGACGAGACCAGCTCGTTCAGGATCAGGCGGTAGGATGGGTGTCCCTTGCTCTTCAGGATATTCATGGAGAAGGCGACATCGGAAGCGGTCACCCGGCTTCCGTCATGGAAACGCGCCTCGGGCCTGAGCCGAAAACGGTAGGTCAGCCTGTCCCCGGAGATTGCGACGCTCTTCGCCAGCAAGCCGTAGAGCGCGCCTGGCTCGTCGCCGGAGCCGGACATCAGGCTGTCGAAGCACGCATCCATGCCAGCGGCGCCATCGCCCTGCAGCACGAAGGTGTTCAGCGTGTTGAAGGTGTCGAAGTTCTGGTTGCCGCCGGCCCGCTTGATCTGCAGCGTGATCGTGCCGCCCTTCGGGGCCTTCGGGTTCACATAGGCGAAATGCGGAAAATCCGCGGGGAGCGCCAGTTCGCCGAAAGTCGAGAGGCCATGAACCTCCCCGGTCTCGGCCAGGGCCCGGCCGGGCAGGCCCGCACTTGCCAGCGCTGCTCCACCGGCTTCGAGCAGCCTGCGGCGTGTGATGCGCATCGCCATGGTGCCTCGTCCTCCTGCAACTGATTCGCTGGCCGATTATGTCGACCCGTGAGGTCGATACCAGCGCGGAGAGGAGATTCCTCGCCATGGTGAGGGCAAGAGCATGGCGGGAGCAAGCAAAAGCCGGGCTCAAGGGCCCGGCTTGCAATCATTCAGGCGCGCCGAATCGACGCAAGACTCATTTCGGAAGCGGCTTCGGCGCATCCGCGAGCGTGTTGAGATAGGCGATCACGTCGGCACGGGTATCGGGCTTGGTCAGGCCGGCGAAAGCCATCGTCGTTCCTGGCATATAGGCCTTCGGACCCTTCAGGAAGCCGTCGAGCTGCTCGGCTTCCCACTTCTCGGAGGAATGGCCTTTCATCGCGGCCGAATAGCCGAAGCCGTCGATCGACCCCTTGCTGCGACCATAGACGTCAAAGAGATGCGGGCCGACCTTGTTGGCGCCGCCCTTCTCGAAGGTGTGGCAGGCCTTGCAGGCGCCGACAGCCTTTTCGCCACGGGCCGGATCGGCCTTGGCGAGACGTTCCACGATCGGCGCGTCCGCAACTGGAGCCGCAGCGGTTGCACCGCCGGCGGCAGCTGGCTCCGGACTCGGCAGATCGAAGCCGGGCACGGCCGGCTTGTGCGGCGCGAAGACAATGCCGGCGGCCATGTTCAGGGCCATCACCACGAGCAGCGTGGACAGTCCCGCGCCGGCAATCTTGTTCAGCTCGATATTCATCGCATCGAAACCCTTGGGCCTCGCCACAGGACAGGCAAGGCATAGCAGCGCTCCGGCCGGAGCCTGGGAGCGCCGACACACGGCCGTTGCTTAACCGCTTTGCGCGCTTCATTGCAACTCGTATAAGCACGCACCTCTTTGAGACCTTTTGACGCCTCCCGTCGCAGCCTCGCGACCTTCCCCCCAGAGCTGTTGCCGATGTCGGACCCGCTGATCCTGATTCCCGCCCGCATGCAGGCGACCCGCCTGCCCGACAAGCCTCTGGCAGACATCCTGGGCGAACCGATGATCGTGCATGTCTGGCGCCGAGCGATGGAATCGGGCGTCGGTGCCGTGGTCGTCGCCACTGACGAGCCGCGCATCGTCGCGGCCATCGAGAAGGCCGGGGGGAGAGCGGTGATGACCAGCATCCACCACCAGACCGGCTCGGATCGAATCAAGGAAGCGGCGGATATCGTCGACCCGCAGGGGCGCCACGACATCATCGTCAACGTCCAGGGAGATTTTCCCACGCTTGAGCCGAGCGCGATCGCTGCCGCGGTGAAGCCGCTTGCGGACGCGGCCGTCGACATCGCGACCCTGGCCGGGGTCATTACCGACGAGGACGAGAAGACCGCACCGAGCGTCGTCAAGCTGATCGGCAGCGAGATCAGTCCTGGCCGGATGCGCGCACTCTACTTTACCCGTGCCACCGCGCCGAGCGGCGAGGGGCCGCTCTATCACCATGTCGGCCTCTATGCGTATCGCCGCCGTGCGCTCGATCGCTTCGTCAGCCTGCCGCAATCGCCGCTCGAACTCCGCGAGAAGCTCGAGCAACTGCGTGCACTGGAAGACGGCATGCGCATCGACGTGATGGTCATCGATCACGTCCCGCGCGGCGTCGACACGCCTCCTGACCTGGATCGCGCCCGCGCGCTCCTGAAATCCCGCCTCGGAGCCTGAATCATGTCTGTCGTCGTGTCCTACCAGGGCGAGCCCGGAGCCTTCTCCTCTCAGGCCGCCCTGCAGGTCTTTCCGGATTGCGAATTGCTGCCTTGCGCAACCTTCGAGGATGCCCTGTCCGCGGTCAGCGACGGAACGGCCCGCTATGGCATGATCCCGATCGACAATTCGATCGCCGGTCGCGTTGCCGATATCCACCATCTTCTGCCGCGTTCCGGCCTGCACATCATCGGCGAGCATTTCCTGCCGATCCGCTTTCACCTGATGGCGGTGCAGGGAGCGACGCTCGCCACCCTGAAGACCGTGCAGAGCCATATCCATGCGCTCGGCCAGTGCCGCAAGATCATCAAGAAGCTTGGCCTCAAGGCCGAGGTCGCTGCCGACACCGCCGGCTCGGCCCGGCAGGTCGCGGAAGCCGGCGACGTCACCCGCGCAGCGATCGCGCCGCATATCGCCGCCGAAGTCTACGGGCTGAACATCCTGATGGAGGACATCGAGGACGAGAAGCACAACACCACGCGCTTCGTCGTGCTTTCGAAATACCCGGAATTCGCCCGCCAGGGCACGAAGAAGACCGTGACGACGCTGATGTTCCGCGTGCGCAACATCCCGGCGGCGCTGTACAAGGCGCTGGGCGGTTTTGCCACCAACGGCATCAATATGACCAAGCTCGAGAGCTACATGGTCGACGGCCATTTCTCAGCGACGATGTTCTACTGCGATGTCGAAGGGCATCCTGATGACGCGGACCTGAAGCGGGCCCTGACGGAGCTCGAGTATTTCTCCAAGGAGATGAAGATTCTCGGCGTCTACCCGGCGCACGCGTTCCGCGCGAGCCTCGCCGAGCCGGGAGAATAGGCCGATCGCAGCCGACCGGAAACCGCGTCGGCTGCAGACGCCCTCACGTGCTAGGGCGTGACGCCGTCCTCGGCCCACGCCTTCAGGATCGTGTTCGCGATCGCCATATGGGGCGGGCAGGACAGCCCGTCCGGATGCCTCCCCTCCAGCATCTGCAGCGCCTCCTCCCGCGAGAACCAGCGCCCTGCTTCGAGTTCGTTCCCGTCCAGCGTGATGTCGTCGTTCAGCGCTTCGCTGATGCAGCCGATCATCAGGGAAGACGGGAAGGGCCAGGGCTGCGAGGCGACATAGCGCACGGCGCCGGTGCGCAGCCCTGCTTCCTCGAGGGTTTCGCGGCGTACCGCATCCTCAAAGGTCTCGCCGGGCTCGAGAAAGCCGGCAATGCAGGAATACATGCCCGGCGCGAACCGGGCCTGACGGGCCAGGAAGCACTGATCGCCGCGCACCGCGAGCATGATCACGACCGGATCGGTGCGCGGGAAGTGCAGCGTGCCGCATTGCGAGCATTCGCGCCGCCAGCCGCCGCTCACCGTCGGCGAGAGCCCGCCGCAGCGGGCGCAGAAGCGATGCCGCGCATGCCAGTCGAGCAGGGCCTTGGCCTCGCCCAGCGGCCCGACCTCTTCGGCTGGGACGAGCCGCTTCAGGGCGATCGAGCGCAGGTCGCTGACCAGGAGGTCGTCACGCTCGCGCAGCGTCTCGGCGAGCTCCCGGTCGACCAGTCGGCCAAAGCAGGCGGTCCCTTGCGGGTCGAGTCCGAGGAAGACTTCCTCATGCGCCTTGCCGATAGCGTCGGCCTCGCTCTCGGCGAACCAGATCGTCAACGTCTCGGCGTCGATCCGCTTCAGGATCGGCGTCTCGCCGGAGACGATCGCGTGGCGCGTACCGGGCGAAGCCCGAAAGCCCTCGACCGCGTCGGGACGGTCACGCAGGTCGCCGCGGCGGTCGAGCGGGTTCGTGGCAAAGCCGGTCAGGGCCGAGCGTTCGCGTCGAAAGGAGACATCGTTCATGCGCACACCCGTCTGGCAGGCGGCTTAAGAACAGCCGCCGTATAGGCGGATGTGCTAGCGGCAAAGTGCCGCCTGCGCCAGAGGTGGAAGGCGCGAGGCGGGTCTGCTCCCGGCGGGTTGGTCGTGCCTTAAAGCATCGGCCCGAAAAGTGGATTGCGGTTTTCGGGAAAGCCGATGCAAGATCGGCGATCTAGCGCTCGCCGCGTCCGCGCAGCAGATGGATGATCGCAGAGAAATCGGAGCCGCCTTCACCCCAGGCATTGTGCAGGCCGAAAAGCTGGGCTGCGGCTGCGCCGAGAGGCGTCGCAGCACCGGCTGCCTGGGCGGCCTCCTGCGCGAGCTTCAGGTCCTTCAGCATCAGCGCGGAAGCGAAGCCCGGCTTGTAGTCGTTATTGGCCGGCGATGTCGGCACCGGGCCGGGAACGGGGCAGTAGGTGGTCAGCGACCAGCACTGGCCGGATGAGGTCGATGCGACGTCGAACAGGGCCTGATGCGACAAGCCGAGCTTCTCGGCCAGAACGAAGGCCTCGGAGACGCCGATCATCGAGATGCCCAGGATCATGTTGTTGCAGATCTTCGCCGCCTGGCCGTTGCCGGAGGGTCCGCAATGGACGACGCGCCGGCCCATGGCGGAGAGGATCGGGTCTCCCTTCTCGAAAGCCTCCTTCGAACCGCCGACCATGAAGGTCAGCGTCGCGCCCCTTGCGCCGCCGACACCGCCGGAAACCGGCGCATCGAGCGAGAGGCAGCCGCGTTCGGTGGCCAGCGCATGCGCCTTGCGGGCACTTTCGACATCGATCGTCGAGGAATCGATGATCAGCGTGCCAGCCTTCACCACGGGCAGGATGTCGGCCCAGACCGCGAGCACATGCTTGCCCGCCGGCAGCATGGTGACGACGACCTCGGCATTGGCGACCGCCTCCCTGGCCGAGCCCGCGATATGCACGCCGAGTTCGGCCGCAGCGTCCTGCGAGGCCTGCACCAGGTCGAAGGCGCTGACCTGATGTCCGGCCTTGACGAGATTGGCGGCCATCGGGCCGCCCATATTGCCGAGCCCGATGAAGGCGATGCTGGTCATGGTCTAACCTCGTCGTTTGAGAAACTTTTCCATGGGGCAGGGATATCCCGGCTCTGAGGCTAGTTCCCCTTTGCCCGCCCTACCAGCGAGCGCGCCACGATCATGCGCATGACCTCGTTCGTGCCTTCCAGGATCTGATGCACGCGCAGGTCCCGCACGATCTTCTCGATGCCGTAATCGGCGAGATAGCCGTAGCCGCCATGAATCTGCAGCGCCTCGTTCGCGACCGCGAAGCCGGTATCGGTGGCAACCCGCTTGGCCATGGCGCAGAGCTTGGTCGCGTCGGGTGCCTTCTGGTCGAGTGCCGAGGCTGCCCGCCACAGGAACGTCCGCGCCGCCTCGAGTTCGGTCGCCATGTCGGCAAGCTTGAACCGCAGTGCCTGGAAATCGGCGATGCGTGCGCCAAAGGCCTTGCGCTCCTGGGCGTAGGCCAGCGCCTTGTCGAGCGCGTCTTGTGCTCCACCGAGCGAGCAGGCTCCGATATTGAGCCGGCCGCCATCGAGCCCTGCCATCGCGATCTTGAAGCCGATACCCTCGGACCCGAGGCGGTTCGCCACGGGGACGCGGCAATTCTCGAAGATCACGGCGCGCGTCGGCTGCGCATTCCAGCCCATCTTCTTCTCGTTGGCCCCGAAGGACAGGCCGGGCGTGCCGTTCTCGACGACGAGCGTCGAGATGCCTGAGGGGCCGGCCTCGCCGGTGCGCACCATCACGACATAGATGTCGGAGACGCCGGCGCCGGAGATGAACTGCTTCTGGCCGTCGAGCACGTAATCATCGCCGTCGCGGACCGCCCTGGTCTTCAGCGCGGCGGCGTCCGATCCTGCACCGGGCTCCGTCAGGCAGTAACTCGCCAGATGCTCCATCGAACAGAGCTTTGGCAGCCAGGCATGGCGTTGATCCTCCGAGCCGTAGCGGTCGATCATCCAGGCGCACATGTTGTGGATCGAGATATAGGCTGCGATCGTCGGGCAGCCGGTCGCCAGCGCTTCGAAGATCAGCGTCGCGTCGAGCCGTGACAGTCCGGAGCCGCCGACATCCTCGCCAATATAGATGCCGCCCATGCCGAGCGCGGCGGCCTGGCGCATCTCCTCGACCGGGAAGTGCTTCTCCTCATCCCAGCGCAGGGCATGAGGGGCGAGGGTCTCTGAAGCGAAACCCTGCGCCATGTCGCGGATCGCGATCTGGTCTTCGGTGAGGGAGAACATGTCGCGATCCTTGTCGTCCGGGGTCTCAGCCCATCGTCGGGATGACGAAGCTTGCTCCATCCTTGACGCCGGACGGCCAACGCGAGGTCACCGTCTTGGTCTTGGTGTAGAAGCGGATCGAGTCCGGGCCGTGCTGGTTGAGATCGCCGAAGGACGAACGCTTCCAGCCACCGAAGGTGTAATAGGCCAGCGGCACCGGGATCGGCACGTTGACGCCGACCATGCCGACCTGGACGCGGGAAGCGAAGTCGCGCGCCGCATCGCCGTCGCGGGTGTAGATAGCGACGCCGTTGCCGTATTCGTGGTCGTTGGCGAGCTTGAGGCCTTCCTCATAGTCCTTGGCGCGCACGACCGAGAGCACGGGGCCGAAGATCTCTTCCTTGTAGATGCGCATGTCGGGCGTCACATGGTCGAACAGGCAGCCACCCATGTAGAAGCCGTTCTCGTAGCCCTGCATCTTGAAGCCGCGTCCATCGACGACGAGCTTGGCGCCCTCGTTGATGCCGGTCTCGACATAGCCCTTGATCTTGTCGAGCGCCTGCCTGGTGACGACCGGGCCGTAATCGGCGGAAGAGTCGGTGGAGGGGCCGATCTTCAGGCTCTCGACGCGAGGGATGAGGCGCTTCACCAGTTCATCGGCGGTGGCCTTGCCGACCGGAACCGCCACCGAGATCGCCATGCAGCGCTCGCCGGCCGAGCCGTAGCCGGCGCCGATCAGCGCGTCGACGGCCTGGTCCATGTCGGCATCCGGCATGATGATCATGTGGTTCTTGGCGCCGCCGAAGCACTGCACGCGCTTCCCGTTGGCGCAGCCACGGGCATAGATGTACTCAGCGATCGGGGTCGAGCCGACGAAGCCGACGGCCTTGATGTCGTGATCGTCGAGGATGGCGTCGACCGCTTCCTTGTCGCCATTGACGACATTGAGGATGCCGGGAGGACCGCCGGCTTCGATGAACAGCTCGGCCAGACGCATCGGCACGCCGGGATCGCGCTCGGACGGCTTCAGGATGAAGGCATTGCCGCAGGCGATGGCGGGGCCGAGCTTCCAGAGCGGGATCATTGCGGGGAAATTGAAGGGCGTGATGCCGGCGCAGACGCCGAGCGGCTGGCGCATCGAATAGATGTCGATGCCCGGGCCGGCGCCGTCGGTGAATTCACCCTTCATCAGGTTCGGGATGCCGAGCGAGAACTCGACGACCTCGACGCCGCGCTGAATGTCGCCTTTGGCGTCGGCGATGGTCTTGCCGTGCTCGCGGGCGAGCAGCTCGGCCAGCTCGTCATTGTTCTGCGCGATGAGGTCGAGGAACTTCATCAGCACTCGGGCGCGGCGCTGCGGGTTGACCGCCGCCCATTTCGGCTGCGCCGCCAGTGCGTTTTCGACAGCGGCGCGCATCTCGGCGGGAGAGGCGAGCGCGACCTTGCCGATCACGGTTCCGTCCATCGGCTGGTAGATGTCGGCCGTGCGGCCCGAGGTTCCGGCGACGTGCTTGCCACCAATGAAATGACCGACCTGACGCATCGCGCCCTCCCTACGAATGGTGTGGTGTCTTGATTGGCCTCACCCCTACCATTCTCGTTTGTGCACGGCTATAGCAACTATCAAGCGGTCGCCGTGCGCAAAAGCAAATATCAGGGAGAGCGTCTTGGAGAGGTTCGACTGGGATGATCTGCGCTTCTTTCTCGCTGTTGCCCGCTCCGGCCGGCTGACGGCTGCGGCCCGGCGTTTGGGCGCCGATCATGCCACGGTCTCACGTCGTGTCACCTCTCTGGAGGAATCGCTCAAGGCCAAGCTCTTCGAGCGCCGGCCGCAGGGCTACACCCTCACAGCCCATGGCGAGCGATTGCTGGCCAAGGCCGAGAGCATGGAAACCGAGGCGCTCGCGATCCAGAGCGATATCGGCGGCGCCGACATGGCGCTGGCCGGCACTGTGCGGATCGGCGCGCCGGACGGTTTCGGGACCTGTTTCCTGGCGCCGCGCCTGGCCGGCCTCGCCAAGGCCTATCCCGGGCTCGAGCTGCAGCTCATCGCCATGCCGAGGCTGCTGTCGCTGTCCAAGCGGGAGGCCGATGTCGCGATCACGCTGGCGCCGCCCAAGGAGGGCAAGGTCGTCGCGCGCAAGCTCTGCGATTACCGGCTCGGCCTCTATGCGACGCGCGAGTATCTCGACAGCATGCCGGTGGTCGCGAAGCCCGACGACCTCTTCGAACATCGGATCGTCGGCTATATCGACGACCTGATCTTCACGCCGGAGCTCGACTATCTCGACGAGGTCGCCAAAGGCCTACGGGCGCAGGTGCAGAGCTCGAATGTGCTGGCCCAGATGAATGCGGTGGTTGCCGGCGCCGGTATCGGCGTCATCCATCATTTCATGGCGGCGACAGAGCCGCGCCTGGTGCCCGTCCTGCCGCATAAGGTGTCGATCACGCGCTCGTTCTGGTTGCTGGTCCATGCCGATCTCAAGGATGTCGCCCGCGTGCGCGCCATCGTCGATTTCATTGTTCGCGAGGCGAAGGCGGCGCGCTCGCTGATGATGGGCGAGCCCAGGATCGAGACGCAGGCGGCGGAGTGATGCTCAGATCCGCCAGGGCAGGACATTCTCCGGCAGGCGCTTGGCGCAAAGGTCGAGCAGCAGCATCACGCAAAGGATCACCGCCGAGGCGCTGATCGCGACCGCTGCCGCCTCGCCGGCGAGCCCGGCTTCCTTCAGGCTGAACAGAACGACGCCCAGCGTCTCGGTTCCCGAGGACCAGAGCAGGGCCGAGACGGTGAGCTCGTTGAAGGCCACGAGGAACACCATCAGCGCACTGACCGTCGCAGCCGGGGCGAGGATCGGCGCCACGATGAAACGCAGCATCTGCCAGAGCGTGACACCATCGAGTTTCGCCGCCTCTTCGTGATGCGCCTCGATCTGCGCCATTGCCGCGATCGGGGCCTTCAGCGCCAGCGGCAGGAAGCGCGCCAGATAGGCGAAGAGGATGATGAATGGTGTCGCATAGATGCTGACGCCGATCAGCGGCAGCGGCTTCAGGAACATCAGGATGCAGGCGATGGCGAGCACCACGCCGGGCAAGGCGTAGGGCAGCTCGATGACGAGTTCGACGACACGCCTCGCCTTGCCCATTCGCCGCTCCAGCGCATAGGCGAAGGCGATCGAGGCCAGCGCAAGGATCACCGCTGCGGTGCCGGCGAACAGGAAGGAATTGCGGAAGGCGCGCGCTGTCACGTCCTGGCGCAGCAGCACCTCGGTGAACTTGTCGAAGGTCAGGCTCTGCCAGGAGAGCGCGACGCCGAGCGCTGGCGTCAGTGCCTCGCTGAGCAAGGCAAGGAAGGGCAGGCCGAGCTTGAGGGCGATCAGGAGCCAGAGGCCGGCCGTGACGAAGGGGCGGGCGCTGCCGAGGGGCCAGAAGGGCTGCAAGGGGCGCTCGATTTCGACCTTGCCGCCGCGGCGCGTCGCAAGGATGCTTGCGAGAATGCCGAGGCCGGCGACCAGCGCGACGAGCAACGACAGCGCCGCGGCATCCGGCAGCCCCGCCGGTCCAAAGCTCGAAAGCCGCCGGTAGATCAGGGTTGGCAGGGTGAGATAGTTCATCGGCAGTCCGAGCAGTGCAGGAATGCCGAAATTGCCGATGCCGGCGACGAAGGCGATCAACCCGGCTGCGACGATCTGCGGGCGCAGCACCGGCAGCAGGATGCGGGTGATGATCGTCGGTGGCGCCGCACCTTCGAGCTGCGCCGCCTCGACCAGGGAATGCGGGATGCTGCGCAGCCCGCTCCAGAGCGTGATCGCGACCAGCGGCGCATGATGCAGCGCCATGACCAGGATGATCCCGCCGCGGCCCAGCAGGGGATTGGGGGTTCCCGGCGCCGGTGTCAGGCCGAGCGCGCCAAGAATGGGAGAGTGGGGGGCGGTCAGGCTGAGGAAGGCGAGCGCCGCCACCTGCGGCGCGATCATCATCGAGAAGACGAAGGCGAAGGCCAGCGGACGCTTGCCGCGTAGATCGGTCACTGCGAGCAGGATCGCGACGGCGCCGCCAATCGCGAAGGCGCCGAGCGCAGAGAGACCGGCGGTCTCGATGCTGTGCAAGGTCGCGGTGAGGGCGGCCCGGCTGCCGATTTCGGCGAGGGCTGCATCCGGCATGAACCGGCCGCCGGGCGCGAAAGCGGCGAGCAGGAGGCGCAGGAAGGGAAGGCCACCGAAGACCAGGACGCAAAGCGCCACCAGCACGGGCAGCCCGAGCCCTGAAGGCAGGTGCAACCCCGGCAGGAGCCGAGGTTGCCCGATATGCGGCCGGTCGGAGCGGGCGACGAGGGTCATGCTGCGTCCGGCCTGGCTTGGGCTTACTCGAAGATCGCGCTGAAGCGCTTGCGCGCTGCGGTCTCGTCGGCCAGCGCCTTGGCCGCATCGAACGGCATCAGCTTGATGGCGGCGCGCTCGGGATAGCCCGCGGGCAGCGCAACGTCGGGGTGTGCCGCGACATAGCCCTGCTTCAGGGCAAGTTCCTGGCCATCCCTGGAGATCAGGAAATCGACGAACGCCTTGGCGGCCTCCGGATTCCTGGTGCTCTTGAGGATCGCGACCGGTTCGCTGACGGCGGAGACGCCCTCGCTCGGGAACACGAACTCGACCGGCGCGCCCTTGGCCTTCTCGCGGATCGGCATGAAGTCGACGATCATGCCGTAGAGCTTCTCGCCGGTCGCGACTTGCCTCAGGATGTCGCCATTGCCACCTGCTGCCAGCGCACCGTTGTTCCTGAGGGTCTCATAGTAGCCCCAGCCACCGGGCAGGTTGCCCGCGAGCGTCATGGTGTGGATCAAAGCTGCGCCGGAGTTCAGGGGGCTCGGCATGGCCAGCAGGTTCTTGACCTCCGGCTTGCCGAGGTCGAGCCAGCTGGTCGGCTTCAGTCCCGCCTTGGTGTTGTAGACGATGCCGGTGGTGATCAGCTTGGTCGCGAACCACATCTTCTGCGGGTCGTGAATGCCGGCGGGATAGGCCGATGTCGCGGCGGCTTCATGCGCGAGCAGCCGGTTCTCCTGCTTCAGCCCTTCCATCGTCACCGAATCGGCGATCAGAAGAACATCGGCCTGAGGCGCGCCGGCCTCGATCTCGGCCCTGAGCTTGGCCATGATGCGCGGTGTGCCGTCGCGCACGAAGCTGATCTCGACCTTGGGGTATTTCGCCTTGAAGGCATCGATGGTCTGCTGGGCGTCGGTATTGGGCTGGCTGGTGTAAAGAACCAGCTTGCCCTCGGCCGCCTGGACAGCGAGAGGGGCCAGGCAAAGGGCAAGGCCCGTCGCAGCCAGAGCGATCATCGCCTTCGAATGCATTGTCTTTCTCTCCTGTCCGTCGGCCGGCCGGCCTCCGGCACTCGCGGTAGACCGCGTATATGACACATCCGTGACCTGTCATCACCGGGGCCGCTTGCGGCAGTGCAACTGCTCCACAAGGTGCTGATGCGCCACCGGGCCAACGGCCCGGCCTGCCCGAATTTCCCGCATCTGCCCGGCTTGTTTGTCGAACGGGTTTTCGACTAGTCTCCTCGGTGAAGGCGTACCAAAACGTCAGATTTAAACGTTTGAAATGGGAGGTTCTCAATGAAATCCATGCGTTATCTCGTGACCGGTGCAGCCTTCGCGGCGATCGCCGCCGGCTGGTCCGGCGCCGCCGTTGCGCAGGAGACGGTGACGGTCTGGTTCACCAAGGGTTTCTACAAGGGCGAGGACGATGCCCTGCTCGCGGTGGTCGACAAGTTCCAGAAGGCGACGGGCGTCAAGGTCGATCTCTCGCTCTATGCGACTGAGGATTGCGTGACCAAATCGGTCGGCGCCGTCGAGGCCGGAACGCCTCCCGATGTCGGCTTCTGCACCACCTATGATTTCCGCACGACCGGGAAATGGGCCTTCGACGGCAAGCTCGAGGACGTCACCGACGTGATCGAGCCGATGAAGGCAGAGTTCCAGCCGCAGGCGCTGGCGACGACCTTCCTGATGAACAACAAGGCCGGCAAGAAATCCTACTACGCCTTCCCCGTCGAACAGCAGATGATGCACATCACCTACTGGAAGGACATGCTGGAGGAGGCGGGCTTCAAGGAAGCGGACATCCCCAAGGGCTGGGACGGTTATTGGGATTTCTGGTGTGACAAGGTTCAGGGCGCATTGCGGGCCAAGGGCAAGCGCATCTACGGCATCGGCCATCCCATGGGCGTCGCCGCCTCCGACACTTTCTACAGCTTCCTGACCTTCGCCAACGCCTTCAACGCGCAGGTCGTCGACGAGAACGGCAAGATCGTCCTCGACCAGCCCAAGAACCGGGCCGGGATGATCGAGGCGGTCAAGGCCTATGCGAACATCTTCCAACGCGGCTGCACCCCGCCCTCGTCGGTGAACTGGCTCGACCCAGACAACAACGTCGCATTCCACAACCGCACGACCGTTGCCACGCATAACGCCACGATCTCGATCGCCGGCAAGCACATGGACGACATGAACAATCCGGCGCTGACCGCCGAGCAGCGGGCGACCGCGAAGAAGAACTACGAGGAGAACATCCGCACGGCCGAGTTCCCGAGGAAGCCGGATGGCAGCCCCATGACGAACCTGGCGGCGGTCAAGACGGCCGTGATCTTCGCCGATGCGAAGAACAAGAAGCGCGGCAAGGAGTTCATGGCCTTCCTGATGAAGGACGAGAACCTGCGTCCCTTCGTCGAGGGCTCGGCCGGGCGCTGGGTGCCGACGACGCTCAAGGGCATCGAGGCTCCGTTCTGGTCCGATGGCAAGGACCCGCACCGCGCGGTCGTCTACAAGCAGTACAAGGACGGCACTGTTCCGTTCCAGTTCGTCTACAACTACAATTTCACGACCGTGAATGCCGAGAACGTCTGGGCCAAGGCGGTGAACCGCGTTGTCCAGGACAAGATCTCGCCCGAACAGGCCGTGGACGAGATGATCGCTCGCATCAAGCAGATCGCCGGCTGATCCCGACGACCTGAACGACCGCGAAAACGGCATCCTGCGGCCGAACACGCCGTGGGATGCCGACCCGTCGAAAGAATGCGGGGCCTCGGAGGACAACTGATGACCGCCACCACCATGTCAGCGCCGGCAACGGTATCGGCCGAAATGACCTCGGGCCACACGCGAGACAGGGCGCTCTGGGGCGCGCTGATGCTGATGCCCTATATTCTCGTCTTCGCCGTGATGGTGGTCTACCCGGTCGGTTACGGCCTCTGGCTGGGGCTCAACTGGCAGTCCTATCGCGCACTCTTCGCGGACCCGATCTTCGTTCGCACGGTAGTCAATACCATCATCTTCCTGTTCGTGGCGGTGAACCTCAAGTTCCTGCTCGCGCTCTGGCTCTCGGGCTTCTTCGTGCAGCAGCGCGCCTGGGTGCGCATCGTGCTGGTGCTGTTCATCCTGCCCTGGGCCGTGCCCTCGATTCCGACCATCCTGTCCTTCCGGGTGATGCTGAACCCGGAGAACGGCATGCTCAACCAGCAGCTCTTCCACTGGTTCGGCATCGTCGAGGGGCCGGGCTGGCTCACCGACCCGACACTCGCCTTCGCGAGCTCGATCATGGTCCATATCTGGAAGTCGCTGCCGTTCTGGACGCTGATCCTGGTCACCGGCCGCCTGGCGATCTCGCAGGATCTCTATGAGGCCGCGAGCGTCGACGGAGCCAACGGGTGGCAGCAGTTCCGCTTCATCACCTGGCCGTCGCTGGCGACGCTCTATGTCACCTCGACCATGCTCTCGATGATCTGGACGCTGGGTGATTTCAACAGCGTCTACCTGCTCACCGGGGGTGGGCCGGGCGACTTGAACCATGTGCTGGCGACACTCGGCATCCGCTACATGCGCAACAACAACCTGGATCTCGGTATCGCCTCCATCATCGTCGCGATGCCGCTGATCCTGCCGATGGTCTTCGTGATGGTGAAGCGCCTGTCCAAGGGAGCCGAGTGATGAAAAAGGTTCTCGACGAAGGCAAGCTGATCCTGATCGCGATCCCGGTCCTGCTCTGGACCCTTCTGCCGATCTACCATCTCTTCGTGCTCTCGATCTCCAACCAGGAGTCGATGCTGGCCGGCAAGCTCTGGCCCGATCAGCCGACGCTCCAGAACTTCCAGATCGTCTTCAAGCAGCAGCATTATTACCTGACCAATTTCTGGCTGCAGATGTTCAACAGCTTCTTCATCGCCGTGGCCACGGGGCTGCTGACGCTCTTCGTTGCCACCTGCGCCGCCTTCGCCATCGCCCGGCTGCGGGTCAGGGGCGGGCGCACGATCATGAACCTGGCATTGGCGACCTACCTCATCCCGGCCGCCTTCCTCGCCATCCCGATGTACAAGGCGATGGGCTCCTACGGGCTGCTCAACACGCAGACTGCGCTGATCCTCGCCATGGTCGCGCTGGCTTCGCCCTATGCGATCTGGGTTCTGAAGCAGGCCTCCGACAAGCTGCCGAAGGAACTCGACGAGGCGGCGATCATGGATGGCGCGACCTCGCTGCAGCTCTTCCGCATGGTCTATCTGCCGCTGATGAAGCCGTCGATGGTGGTCATCGGCATCTACGCGCTGCTGCTCGCCTGGAATGAGTATCTCTACGCCTTCCTGCTGCTCTCGAGCGAAAAGGCGGTGCCTCTGGCAGTGGGGCTTGGACTCTTCCTCTCGGCGGATGACGCACCCTGGAATCTGCTGATGGCCGCGGGCCTGCTCTACGCCATCCCGCCGGCTGTGATCTATTATGGCTTCCGCAAGAACATGGTCGGGGGCCTGACATCGGGGGCAGTCAAGAGCTGACCCATCTGCGCCGTGCGCGCAGCCGTCCTTCCGGCCTACTCGCTTGACCGGACCGGAAGAGCGCCGCAGGTTTGACCATTGTTCAAGACACCGATTTCGGCAGGATCGCCATGACCGCTTCCAAGCTCGACCAGCTCCGCAAGATGACCACCGTCGTCGCCGATACCGGCGATATCGAAGCGGTGCGCCGTCTGAAGCCTGTCGATTGCACCACGAACCCGACCTTGCTGCTCAAGGCCGTCGAAACCCCGGCCTATGCCCATCTCGTGGATGAGGCGATTGTCTGGGGCCGGAAGGCTGCCGGTTCCAGCGAGGCCCGCGTGCATGCGGTTTGCGACCGGCTGGCCGTGACCTTCGGCGCCGAACTTGCCGGAATCGTCCCCGGACGGGTCTCGACCGAGGTCGATGCCGATCTCTCGTTCGACACGCAGGCGAGCATCGACAAGGCCCGTGCCATCATCGCTGCCTACAAGGAGCGCAGCATCGGGCGGGAGCGCATCCTGATCAAGATCGCCTCGACCTGGGAGGGCATCCAGGCGGCCAGGGTGCTGCAGGCCGAGGGCATCGACTGCAACCTGACCCTGCTCTTCTCGCTGCCGCAGGCGATCGCCTGTGCGGATGCGAAGGCCTTCCTGATTTCCCCCTTTGTCGGTCGAATCCTCGACTGGCACGTCAAGGCCGGCGGCGGCCCCTACACGGCGGAAACCGATCCCGGCGTGGTCTCGGTCCGCACCATCTATGCCTATTACAAGGCTTACGGCATCGACACGGTGGTGATGGGCGCCTCTTTCCGCAATACGGGCGAGATCGAGGCGCTGGCGGGCTGCGACCGGCTGACCATCGGCCCCGGCCTGCTCGACGAGCTCGCCGCGGCGCAGGGCGATCTGCCGCGCAGGCTCGCGCCGGACAATTCCGGGAAGGCACCCGCGAAGCTGCTGCTCGATGAGAAGGCGTTCCGCTTCGCGCTGAACGAGGATGCAATGGCGACAGAGAAGCTCGCCGAAGGCATTCGCGGCTTCGTCAAGGATCTGCGCAACCTGCGCAAGCTGGTCGATGCCCGTCTCGAGGGCGCCAAGGCTGCCTGATGTCGGCACTTGTCATCATCGACGTCCAGCGCGACATCCTGGCCGTGCCGGTAGCTGCGCGCGCAGTCGTCGGGGAGCGCTTTGCGAAAGTGCGCGAGCGCCTGGCCGAGTTGATCGGCCGCGCGCATGCCGCCCAGCGCCCGGTGATCTTCATCCAGCATGACGGCCCGGCCGGACACCGTCTGGAAACCGGGACCCTAGGTTGGGACCTTCATCCCGACCTGCCGCGACAACCCGGCGACATCGTCGTTCACAAGACGGCCTGCGATTCCTTTCACGACACGGCCCTGCAGGTTGTGCTCGCGGAACGGAGGATCGGCCATCTCGTGATCGCCGGATTGATGACGCAGTACTGTGTCGACACCACCTGCCGGCGTGCCGTCGGCCTGGGCTTCGATGTCACGCTCGTCGCCGATGCGCATACGACCGCCGACAGCGATACGTTGCAGGTCGAGCAGATCGTGGCGCATCACAATGCCCTGCTGGATGGTTTCGATGCCGGTTCCGCGACGATCCGTGTCACGCCGCTGGCTCAGGTCGCGTTCGCCTGAATGGCGGCCCGGCGCGGTCGCCAAGAGCGCGCTCGGACGGCTGGGAACGGCCGATGAGCTGGCCGAGCTCGTCGCCTGGCTGGCGAGTGAGCGCTGCAGTTTCTCCGCCGGCGCCGTTTTCGATCTTTTGGGCGGTCTGGCAACCTATTGAGAACATTAGCGGTTCGCCCCTAGGGTGCGCCCGGAGTTGACGGCGAGCCCCGGTGGTGGGAGCCTTCGTGAAGTTCCACTGGGGGCCTGGTCATGTCGGACGCACCCGCGCATCAACCACCTTCTCTCGGTACGCATCTCCTGCCTTTGCGACGTAACTGGGGCTGGCTGCTTGCAGCCGGTATTGCCCTGGTCATCCTTGGCGTGCTCGGGCTTGGCGCTTCCGCCTTGCTCAGCGTTGCCAGCGCCATCTGGTTCGGCGCGATGATGTTCGCCGGCGGCGTGGTCATGCTGATCGACGCCTTCCGGCACAGCGGCTGGAAAAGCCTGCTGATGCATGTGCTGATCGGCCTGCTCTATCTCGGCGTCGGCATCATKACCTTCATCAACCCGGTCGTGGCGACGGCGTCGCTGACGCTTCTGGCGGGCTTTGCCCTGGTCGCAGCCGGCATCTTCCGCATCATCGTCGCCTTCCAGACGCGGCCGACGCCGGTCTGGATCTGGGTTCTGGTCTCCGGGCTGCTTTCACTCGCGCTCGGCGGGATGATCCTGGCGCAATGGCCGGCCTCGAGCTTCTGGGTCCTCGGCACCTTCCTCGCGATCGAGCTGATCTTCCAGGGCTGGGCTTGTATCGCATTGGCCATGGCGATCCGTTCGACCTTCAATGGCGCCGCCGCCAGGCGAGCGACGCCGCAGGCAGGCTAGATCACCGGACCGGACATCGTATCCGGTCCGGTGATCGAACCCTTTGTGTTTGCATCGGCTTTCCCGAAAGCCGCAATCCACCTTTCAGGCCGATGCATTAGGGCGGCATCACCTTTGCGTGTGCGGGGCCGGGTGCCACGGCCCGGCCATCATGGGCGCGACAATGGCGGGATGCTCCGTTATGTCGCACTCGTGATTGCCGGCCTGGTCGTCGCCGAGCCTGCAGCGGCGCAAACGACCTGGCGTATCGAGCGCGGGGCCACCGATATCAGCTTCGTGACCCGCCGCTTCGGGGCAGTCGTCGCGACCGGCCATTTCACGCATTATGACGGGACATTGGCGCTCGATTTCGATCGGCCTGAACGCAGCCGCATCAGGGTCACGATCGAGACGGGTTCGCTCCAGGCCGGCTCTGCCCTCATGGATGGCTTCATCAAGGGCGAGAGCATGCTCGATACGGGGCGCTATCCGACCGCGAGCTTCACCTCTGCTGCGGTGATCCGCACCGGCGACCGCAGCCTCGAGATACGCGGGCAGCTCACCATCCGTTCGATCACCCGCCCCATTACGGTGATGGCTGTCGTCGATGGCGACATCGACAGGGCCAGGCGCGGCGAAAAGCTGCCCTTCCAGGCCAATGGCACCTTTTTGCGCCCTGCATTCGAACTCGGCCGGGAGGTCAATGTCGTCGATGACGCGGTCGAGCTTGTGATCAAGGGGCAGCTTGCGCGATGAGCGAGGTGGTGGGGCGGCCGATGCGCTGGCACCCGGCCCTCGTCGCGCTGCATTGGCTGACATTGCTGCTGGTCATTGCCCAGTTCCTGATCGCGTCGCCGATGCGCGATGAAAGCCGCAACCTCGTCGAGCGTTTCGAACTCTACCAACTGCACAAGTCGGTGGGATTGACGGTCGCAGGCATGATCGTGCTGCGGCTTGTCCTGCGCATGGTCGCCCCTGTGCCGCCGCCGGCGAATGCTGGGCGATGGCTGCAGCGGGCCAGCGACGTGGTCCATGCAGGCCTGTATGTCTGCCTGATCGCGCTGCCTGTCACGGGATTGCTCATGGTGTCGGCCGCGCCGCTGCAGATCCCGACGCTCTATTTCGGCTGGCTTGCCGTCCCGCATCTCATCGGGCCCGACAAGGCGACCTATGAGCTGATGCAGGCTCTGCATGCCTGGGCGGGCAACCTTCTCCTCGCGCTCGCCGCGATTCATGTCGCGGCGGCGCTGGTTCACGTACTGATCTGGCGTGACGGTCTGCTGCGCCGCATGTGGTTCGGCCGCAGATGGGTCGCGCTCCGCGGCGATCAGCGCTGAGCGGCGAAGGCTTCCTCGCGGATCGTGGAGAGCGACTTTGCCGGCGTGATCGCTTCGGGATCGAGCAGGCAGTGGATGATCGCCGGCTTGCCGCTGGCGACCGCGCGCTCGAAGGCCGGAGCGAACTCGGCCGTGGTCTCGACGCGCTCGCCATGGCCGCCGAAAGCCTTGGCATAGGCCGCGAAATCCGGGTTCTTCAGCGTCGTTGCCGAGACGCGGCCAGGATAGTGCTTCTCCTGATGCATGCGGATCGTGCCGTACATGCCGTTGTCGACGACGACGACGATCACCGGCAGTTCGTACTGCACGGCCGTCGCGAAATCCTGGCCATTCATCAGGAAACAGCCGTCGCCGGCGAAGGCGACCACCGTTCTCTCGGGAAACAGCCGCTTGGCGCCGATTGCCGCCGGCACGCCATAACCCATAGACCCGGAGGTCGGCGCGAGCTGCGTCGCAAACTTGGTGAAGCGATGGAAGCGATGCACCCAGGTGGCGTAGTTGCCGGCACCGTTGCAGAGGATCGCGTCATCGGGGAGGTAGCGACGCAACCAGGTGACGGCCTCGCCGGGATGGAAGGCGCCAGGTACCGGGGCGGGCTGCTCGCTCCAGGCGAGATAGGCATCATGCGCTTCGGCCGCCGCACTCGCCCAGTTGATCGTCTGGGGCGGATGAACGGTCTCCAAGGCGGCGCAGAAGGCGGTCGGCGAGGCATTGATCGCGAGGCTTGGCCGGTAGACGCGGCCGAGTTCTTCCGGATCGGGATGGACATGCACCAGCGGGCGGCCCGGATTGGGGATGCCGAACAGCGTGTAGGACTGGCTCGGCATCTCGGAGAGGCGGCCGCCGACCAGCAGCACGAGATCGCTGTCCTGGATGCGCTTCAGGAGCTTCGGATTGGGGCCGATGCCGAGATCGCCGGCAAAATTCGGATGGTTGGCCGGGAACAGCATCTGCCGGCGGAAGGAGACCGCGACCGGCAGGTCGAAGCGCTCGGCAAAACGCTGGAAACGCTCGATCGCCTGCGGGTTCCAGCGCGAGCCGCCGAGGATGGCAATCGGCGATTTCGCGGCCCAGAGCCGCTTCTGCAGGTCGATCGTCTGCAGCAGCGAGGGATGCGTCTCGGTGACCTGATAGGGTTCTGCGTCCGCGACGTCGGCGAGGTCGGTCAGCACGTCCTCGGGCAGCGCGATCACCACCGGGCCGGGGCGGCCGGAGGTCGCGACATGGAACGCACGGCTGATGATCTCGGGAATGCGGGCAGCGTCGTCGATCTCCGTCGCCCATTTCGTCATGGTGCCGAAGACGGCGCGGTAATCGAGTTCCTGGAAGGCTTCGCGCTCGCGCATGCCGCGCTCGATCTGGCCGACGAACAGGATCATCGGGGTCGAGTCCTGGTCGGCGATATGAATGCCCGGCGAGGCATTGGTCGCGCCGGGGCCGCGGGTGACGAAGCAGATGCCGGGCTTGCCTGTGAGCTTGCCGGCAGCCTCGGCCATCATCGCGGCGCCGCCTTCGGCGCGGCAGATGGTGACCTTCAGCTTCGCGTCATGCAGCGCGTCGAGCACGGCGAGATAGCTCTCGCCGGGCACGCAGAAGGCGTCGGTCGCGCCATGAATCAGCAATTGGTCGACGAGGATCTGCCCGCCAGTCCGTTCAGCCATGTGTATGCCCTCCCCAGGCGGGGTCGTTCAGGATGTCGTCTTGATGTTCGCCGAGCCGAGGGCTAGGCCGCGATGCGACCTGCCGTTCGCCGTCGATGACGATGGGCGAGGCGACGGTCGGGATCGCGCCCTTGGCCGCAGCCTCGGCAGGCAGGTCGACCTTGATGCCGCGGGCCACCACCTGCGGATCGGCAAAGACCTCGTCGATCGTGTTGATCGGGCCGGCCGGAACGCCGGCTTCTTCCAGCGCAGCCAGAAGTTCGGCCTTGTGGCGGCGGGCGGTCAGCGAAGCCAGCATCGGGATCAGGATTGCGCGGTTGGCGACCCGGCCCTTGTTGTCGGCATAATCGGCATGACTGCCGAGATCGGAGCGGCCAAGCACGTCGCAAAGCCTGCGGTATTGCCCGTCATTGCCGGTCGCGATGATGATGTGCCCGTCTGCGACGGGGAAGACTTCGTAGGGCACGATATTGGGATGGGCGTTGCCGAGCCGGGCCGGGGCTTTTCCTGAGACCAGGTAGTTCAGCGCCTGGTTGCCGAGCACGGCGACCTGCGTGTCCATCAAGGCAAGGTCGAGCGTTGCGCCCTCGCCGGTGGCATCGCGTCGCCGCAGCGCCGCCAGGATGCCGACGGTCGCGTAGAGCCCGGTGAAGATGTCCGTCTTGGCATAGCCGGCCTTGGTCGGCTGGCCGTCGGGCTGGCCGGTGATCGACATCGAGCCGGCCATGCCCTGGATCAGGAAGTCGTACCCGGCGCGCTCGGCATAGGGACCGTCCTGTCCGAAGCCGGTGATCGAGCAATAGATCAGGTTCGGATGAAGCTTGCGCAGCGAGGCGGCGTCGAGCCCGTATTTGGCGAGCCCGCCGACCTTGAAGTTCTCGATCACCACATCGGCATGGCCGGCGAGCTTGCGCACCAGGGCGCGGCCCTCCTCCGTGCGGAAATCGGCCGTGATCGAGCGTTTGCCGCGGTTGGCGCTGTGGAAATAGGCCGCCGAGAGCGTGCCGCCGTCGGTCCCTTCGACGAAGGGAGGACCCCAGTTGCGGGTGTCGTCGCCTTCTGGGCTTTCGACCTTGACGACATCGGCGCCGAGATCGGCCAGCAACTGGCCGATCCAGGGGCCGGCAAGGATGCGCGCGAGTTCGAGGACGCGCAGGCCGGCAAGGGGAGGAGTCGTCATCAGGTCATTCCGGCTTCGAGGCTGCCGTCATGGCCGGGTTTGGCCCAGCCATCCCTTGAAGGGTGCGCGGCAAAAAGACATGCCTGGGGCAAGCCCCAGGCATGAGGTCGCGGCTCAGAAGAACGCCTGCAGCCCGGTGACGGCGCGCCCGAGGATCAGCGCATGAACGTCATGCGTGCCCTCATAGGTGTTGACCGTCTCCAGGTTCGCGGCATGGCGCATGACGTGGAACTCGATCGAGATGCCGTTGCCGCCATGCATGTCGCGGGCCTGGCGGGCGATGTCGAGCGCCTTGCCGCAATTGTTGCGCTTTACCAGCGAGATCATCTCGGGCGCCATCCTGCCGTCGTCGAGCAGGCGGCCGACGCGAAGCGAGCCCTGCAGGCCGAGCGTGATCTCGGTCAGCATGTCGGCGAGCTTCTTCTGGTAGAGCTGGGTCTGGGCCAGAGGCTTGTTGAACTGCTTGCGGTCGAGCCCGTACTGGCGGGCGCGGTGGAAGCAGTCCTCGGCGGCGCCCATCACGCCCCAGGAGATGCCGTAGCGGGCGCGGTTGAGGCAGCCAAACGGCCCCTTCAATCCAGAGACGTTCGGCAGCAGGTTCTCTTCCGGCACGATGACGCCGTCCATGACGACCTCGCCCGTGATCGAGGCGCGCAGGCTGAGCTTGCCGCCGATCTTCGGCGCGCTCAGGCCCTTCATGCCCTTCTCGAGGATGAAGCCGCGGATCTGGTTGTCATGCGCGGCCGACTTCGCCCAGATCACGAACACATCCGCGATCGGCGAATTCGAGATCCACATCTTCGAGCCGGTCAGCTTGTAGCCGTCGGCCACCTTCTCGGCGCGGGTCTTCATGCCGGCCGGGTCGGAGCCGGCGTCGGGCTCGGTCAGGCCGAAGCAGCCGATCCACTCGCCGGAGCCGAGCTTGGGCAGGTACTTCTTGCGCTGGTTCTCGTCGCCATAGGCGTAGATCGGATACATCACGAGCGAGGACTGCACGCTCATCATCGAGCGATAGCCGGAATCGACGCGCTCGACCTCGCGGGCCACCAGCCCATAGGAGACGTAGTTGGCGCCGGCGCAGCCATATTCCTCCGGCACCGTCACGCCGAGCAGGCCGAGTTCGCCCATCTCATTGAAGATGGAGCGGTCGGTCTTCTCCTCGAGATAGGCCTCCGAGACGCGCGGGAGCAGCTTCTCCTGCGCGTATTGGCGGGCCGTGTCGCGGATCAGGCGCTCGTCCTCGTTGAGCTGGTCGTCGAGCAGGAAGGCATCGTCCCACTGGAATTCCGCGAGCTTGTGGCTTGCGGAGTGGCTGCGTGCGGCTTCGGCCATGGTTTCTCTCCCGTTCGCTCAGGCGTCGACGTCGAAGCTGACGCCCTGCGCCAGCGGCAATGTCGTGCCGTAGTTCAGCGTATTGGTAGCGCGGCGCATATAGGCCTTCCACGCGTCCGAACCGGCCTCGCGGCCGCCGCCGGTCTCCTTCTCGCCGCCGAAGGCTCCGCCGATCTCGGCACCCGAAGGGCCGATATTGACGTTGGCGATGCCGCAATCCGAGCCTTCGCCGGAAACGAAGGTCTCGGCCTCGCGCATGTCGAGGGTGAAGATGGACGAGGAGAGACCGGCACCGACCGCGTTCTGCAGCGCGATCGCCTGGTCCAGCGTCTTGTACTTCATGACATAGAGGATCGGCGCAAAGGTCTCGCGCTCGACCGGGCCGGTCTGCTCGGGCATCTCGACCAGCGCCGGACGGACATAGAAGCCACCGCTGCCGACATCGACCTTCTCGCCGCCCTGGACCTTGCCGCCGGCAGCCTTGGCTTCGCCGAGCGCCTTCTGCATGCCCTCATAGGCAGCCTCGTCGATCAGCGGCCCGACCAGCACGCCGGCCTCGCGGGGATCGCCGATCTTGACCGAGCCATAGACCTTGATCAGGCGCGGGATCAGCGCGTCATAGACGCTCTCATGGACGATCAGGCGGCGCAGCGTGGTGCAGCGCTGGCCGGCCGTGCCCATCGCAGCAAAGGCGATGCCGCGGAGCGCGATATCGAGATCGGCGGAAGGCGCCACGATCGCGGCATTGTTGCCGCCGAGTTCGAGAATGGCGCGGGCGAAGCGGGCGGCGAGCTTCTGGCCGACTTCCTTGCCCATCCGGGTCGAGCCGGTGGCGGAGAGAACCGGCACGCGGTGATCCTGCACCAGTGCGTCGCCGATCTCGCGACCGCCGATCAGGACTTCCGACAGGCCGACCGGAGCCTCGGGGCCGAAGCGCTTCATGGTGCGCTCGACGATGGCCTGGACGGCGAGCGCCGTCAGCGGGGTCTTCTCGGAGGGCTTCCAGACGACGCTGTCGCCGCAGACGAATGCAAGCGCCGCATTCCAGGACCAGACGGCGACCGGGAAGTTGAAGGCCGAGATCACGCCGCAGACGCCGAGCGGATGCCAGGTCTCCATCATGCGGTGGCTCGGGCGCTCGGTGGCGATGGTCAGGCCGTAGAGCTGGCGCGAAAGACCGACCGCGAAATCGCAGATGTCGATCATCTCCTGGACTTCGCCGAGCCCCTCGGAGGTGACCTTGCCGGCTTCCAGCGTCACCAGCAGGCCGAGATCGGTCTTGGCGTTGCGCAGCTCCTCGCCGAGCAGGCGGACGAATTCACCACGGCGCGGGGCCGGGACCTTGCGCCAGGCCAGGAAGGCAGACTGCGCGCGGCCGATCGCCGCCTCGGTCTCCGCAACGCTCGTCTCGCGCAGCGTCGCCACCGTCTCGCCGGTGATGGGGGAGCGTGCTGCAAGGCCCGCGGACGCGAAGACGGTGTCCGGCACGCCGAGACGCTTGAGCAGCGCGAGCGCATCCTTCGGCAAAGATGAAGCCATGTCCTGGTTCCGACCTGTCGATTGCTAGTATGTCAAATGGCGCGGGAAAGAGCCGCCGCGCCGGAAGGGCGCAGAATGCCCTCTTCCGGTTGCGCTCGGCAACCGATATGTTCTCACGAGTTGATGAGAATAGCTCATGACCTTTGATCTCGTTCCCGGACGCCTTTCGGTGCCCTCCCTGTCGGCGCTCGCGGCCTTCGAGGCGGCTGCGCGCCATGGCAGTTTCACGCGCGCCGCCGAGGAACTGAACCTGACGCAAGGGGCGATCAGCCGCCAGGTCGCGCATCTCGAGCAGGTGCTCGGCGTCAGTCTGTTCCAGCGCGTCAAGAAACGCGTCAGCCTGACGCCGGCCGGGAGCGCCTATGCGACCGAGATCCGCGATGGGCTCTCGCGCCTTGCGGCTGCGACCGTCTCGGCCATGGCCTTTCGCGGCGCGGCCGGCGTGCTGCATCTCGGTATCCTGCCGACCTTCGGCACACGCTGGCTAATTCCGCGTCTGCCGCGCTTCATCGAGGCCCATCCCGGCGTCACCATCAACTTCACGACCAAGCTGGTGCCCTTTGATTTCGCGCGCGAGCCGATCGATGCCGCCGTGCATTTCGGCGATCCGGTCTGGCCTGGCGCTGTGCTTCATCGCTTGATGGGGGAGGAGGTCGTTCCCGTGGCGGCGCCCTCGCTGGTCGAGCGCCTGGGCTTGAAGGAGCCGGCGGATATGCTGCGCGCGCCGTTGCTGCAGCAGGCGACGCGACCCCGGGCCTGGGCGAACTGGCTGGAAAAACAGGGGCTGCCGCCGGAGCGGGCGCTGATGGGGCCGCGCTTCGAGCAATTTGCCATGGTCTCGCAGGCGGCCGTGGCTGGGTTGGGTCTTGCGATCGTGCCGCGCTTCCTGATCGAGGAGGAATTGCGCTCGGGCGCGCTCGTCGTTCCGGTCGACCGGCCGGTCAGCGGCACGGAGGGCTATTACCTGGTCTATCCCGAGACCCGGGCGGCGCTGCCGGCGGTGATCGCCTTTCGCGACTGGCTGCTCGGCGAATGCGGGCTCACGGCCTGAGCACTCGACAAGCCGGCGCAGTCGCGTCATTCATGCGTGAAATTCACCAACCCCGGCCACAGAGCGTCGTGGCCCGAACTGCGCAGGACTGACATGCCGTCCTTTTCCGAGACCGCCGATGTCGTGATCTGTGGAGGGGCCGCCATCGGTTCCTCCGTCGCCTATCATCTCGCCGCCGACCCAGGCTTCAAGGGCAAGGTGGTGGTCCTGGAGAAGGATCCGACCTACCGCTACTCCGCCTCGGCGCTCTCGGCGGCTTCGATCCGCCAGCAATTCTCGAGTTCGGTGAACATCCGTATCTCGCTCCACGGCATCGAATTTTTGCGCAATATCGGGACGCATCTCGCCGTCGATGGCGAGGTTCCGGCCATCGATCTGCATGAAGGCGGCTACCTCTATGTCGCGAGCGGCGAGGGAGCCCCGGTCCTCGCCTCGAACCAGAAACTGCAGCAGGACGAGGGCGCCGATATTGCGCTCTATGCTGCGGATATGTTGCGCAGCAAATTTAGCTGGCTCAATGTCGAGGATCTCGCCTGCGGCACCTATGGGGTCAGCGGGGAGGGCTGGTTCGACGGTTGGGCGCTGCTCCAGGCCTTTCGCAAGAAGGCGCGCGCGCTCGGTGTCGAGTACCGCCAGGGCGAAGCGGCGCGCTTTATCGTGGAAGGCGGTCGCGTCGTCGGCGTCGAGCTTGGCGATGGCAGCCGCATCGGCTGTGGCGCGGTCGTCAACGCCTCGGGCACGCATGGTGCGCGGCTGGCGGCAACGGCCGGCATCGCGATTCCCGTCAGGTCGATGAAGCGCTACGTCTTCAGCTTCACCTGCAAGGGCGAGGTCGATAACTGCCCGCTTCTGATCGATACCTCCGGTGCCTATTGCCGGCCCGAGGGCAAGCGCGGCAGCGAGGGGCAGATGTTCATTTGCGGCGCCTCCCCGCCGGCCGAACTCGATCGCGAATGGATCGAGACCGATGCCGATGTGGAGGATGTCGACTGGTCCTTTTTTGAGGAGCATGTCTGGGCGCCGCTCGCCCATCGTGTGCCCGCCTTCGAGGCGATCAAGCCCGGTCGCGCCTGGGCCGGCCCCTATGACATGAATGAACTCGACGGCAATGCCATCCTCGGCCCGGCCGTCGGCCTGCCGAATCTCTATCTTGCCAATGGTTTCTCGGGGCACGGCCTGCAGCAGTCCCCGGCTGTGGGAAGGGGGATTGCCGAGCAGATTGTGCATGGCGGCTATCGCACGCTCGATCTTGCCGATCTCGGTCACGAGCGCATCGTTGCGGGGCGGCCGCTGACGGAGGCCAATATCATCTGAGGAGGCACGCATGGTCGATCCGGCTTATGTTCAGACCATGGCGCGCTACAACGCCTGGCAGAACCGGAGCCTGTGCGATGCGGCCGATACGCTTGACGAGGAAGGTCGCCGTCGGGATCGCGGCGCCTTCTTCAAGTCGATCCACGGTACGCTGAACCATATCCTGTGGGCCGACGAAATCTGGCTCCACCGGCTGATCGGGACGCCCAAGCCGCCGATCAGCGGCCGCGATGCACCGATCTATGTCGATGACTGGGCCGAGTTCCGCCGTCGGCGTGCCGAGCGCGACGAGGCGATCCTGGCCTGGGCTGCTACCGTCGACGCCAACTGGCTGCGCGGGACCCTGATCTGGTATTCGGGGGCCGCCGGCCGCGAACTCGGCAAGCCGCGCGCCTTTGCGCTCATGCACATGTTCAACCACCAGACGCATCATCGCGGGCAGGTTCACGCCATGCTGACGGCGGCCGGCACCAGACCCGAGGATACCGATCTCCTCCTCGTCGACGAACTGCGCTGAACGGCCCTCCGGTTCAGGCCTGCTTGGTCCGTTTCGCCCGGGCCAGAGTCTTCACGGGGGCAGGCTTGTCGCTGTCTTCTTTCGCTTCAGGCACGG
Source organism: Allobosea sp. 05T433 (assembly GCF_056396065.1). Classification (NCBI taxonomy): domain Bacteria; kingdom Pseudomonadati; phylum Pseudomonadota; class Alphaproteobacteria; order Hyphomicrobiales; family Alloboseaceae; genus Allobosea; species Allobosea sp. 05T433. Next base: position 68,212 of record NZ_JBFTKS010000001.1, read on the forward strand.
TTGCCGTCGTGTTCTGGCTCAGCTTCTGGAACAGGCCGAGCCCGACCATCGCCAGCACAGCGAGCAGGACCAGCAGGCCGGGATAGACGACGTCGCTCATCGTGGTCCGCGACGCCTTGGTGATCAGCACCAGCGATTCCAGGCTGAGCGCAATGATGATGATCGTCATGAATTTGGTCAGCGAGCCGCGCGCTTCTGCCGGGCGCCGCAATTCGCGATCGCTGATCACCTCTTCCTCGAACAGGAATTTGCCGACATCCGCGACCGCGACCGCAATGATCACGAGGCCGATGCCGTCGAGCATGGTCTCAAGTGCGCCGTCGCCGGTTCGGAACCCGGTGAACGTCCGCCAGACCGCAACCACCATCAGCATCACCGAGGCGGCGAGCAGGGAACCCGCAATGGCGGTGTAGAGGATGCGACTGAAGAGCAACATGAGAGGCGCTGTCTGTCCGCAGAAATTCGGGCGGTTGGCGTGAGAAACGGGCATGGCGGCCCACTGTTCCATGCGGCTTGTCGATTGTTCCGGTTCGATGCAGGTTGCCGGCGCTGTTTCGGAGACCCGCCATGCCCGAGCTCTCGAGCCTGCTTGCCTTCGCCCTGATCGCGTTCGGCATGGTGCTGACGCCCGGTCCGAACATGATCTACCTGATCTCGCGCTCGATCTCGCAGGGACATGCTGCCGGGCTGATCTCGCTCATCGGCGTCGTGCTTGGCTTCGTCATCTACATGCTTTGCGCCACTTTCGGCATCACGGCGCTGCTCTTCGCCGTGCCTTATGCCTATGACGCGCTGCGCTTCGGTGGCGCGGCCTATCTCCTGTACCTCGCCTGGCAGGCGCTGCGGCCGGGCGGGCGCTCGCCCTTCCAGGTTCGCGAGCTGGTGCCTGACGGGCCGCGCAAGCTCTTTGCCATGGGCTTCCTGACCAGCCTGCTCAATCCCAAGATCGCGATGTTCTATCTCGCGCTGCTGCCGCAGTTCATCGATCCCGCGGCGGGTAATGTCCTGACGCAGTCGCTGGTGCTCGGCGCGATCCAGATCGTGATCAGCGGCAGCGTCAATGCGCTGATCATCTTTACCGCCGGCAGCATTGCCCTCTTCCTTCGCACACGGCCGTTCTGGGCGGTGGTGCAGCGCTGGCTGATGGGCACGGTGCTTGCCGGCCTCGCGGTGAAGATGGCGACGGAAGCGCAGCGCTAGCTCACATCCCCTTTCCGGATATCGTGCCGGACATCATGCGTCGTAGCCCCGGCCGCAACGGGCATGGACATGCGGCGCAGCAAGGCCAGCAGGAGTTTTTCATGAGTGTCGCCAACGGCCGGGCTTTGCTCGCAATCCCCGGCCCGACCAATATCCCCGATCGCGTGCTGCAGGCGATGATGCGGCCGGCCGAGGAACTCAGCTCCAAGCCGATCCTCGATCTGACCGAGACGCTCCTGACCGATTTCCGGAAGATCTTCCGCACCAAGGGCGAGACCTTCATCTATGCCGCCAACGGGCATGGCGGCTGGGAAGCGGCCCTGACCAATGTGCTCTCCCGCGGCGACAAGGTTCTCGTGCTGGCGAGCGGGCGCTTTGCCGTAGGCTGGGGCGAGATGGCCCGTTTCCTGGGGGCAGATGTCGAGGTCCTCGCCGGGTCATGGCGCGCAGCGGTCGATCCGGTGGCCGTCGAGGAACGCCTGCGGCGCGACACGAACCATGAGATCAAGGCCGTGCTCATGGTGCAGATCGATACGGCATCCGGCGTCGTCAACGACGTGCAGGCCGTGCGCAAGGCGATCGATGCCGCCGGCCACCCGGCCTTGTACATGATCGATGGCGTCGCCTCGCTCGGCTGCATGCGGTTCGAGATGGACGATTGGGGCGTCGACATTGCCATGTCTGCGTCGCAGAAGGGGCTGATGACGCCGCCCGGGCTGGCCTTCGTCGCGGCGAGCGGGAAGGCGCTGCACGCGCATCCGCACGCGACGATGCGGACGGCCTACTGGGACTGGACCTCACGGCTGAGCCCGCTCCTCTACATGAAGCATTTCGGCACTCCGCCCGAGCATCTGATGTTCGGCCTGCGCGCCGCGCTCGACATGATCCTCGAGGAGGGACTGGAGCCTGTCTGGCGCCGTCATGCCCTGCTTGCCGGGGCAACCCATGCTGCCATGTCGCGATGGGCCGAGGGCCAGGTCCTGACCTGCAATATCGAGGAACCATCGCAGCGGGCGCGCTCGGTCACGACAATCCTCGTTCAGGGCGATCCGAGTTCGATCACCGATTATGCGCGGACGGTCTGCGGCGTGACGCTCGGGCTCGCGATCGGCGATCTCGCCGGCAAGGCCTTTCGCATTGCCCATATGGGCCATGTCAATGCGCCGATGGTGCTTGGCAGCCTGAGCGCCGTCGAAATGGCCTTGCAGGCGCAGAATATCCCGCATGGTGCCGGTGGCGTTGCTGCAGCCATCACGCATCTCGCCCAAGGCGCGTAACCGGGCGGTTTGGGAATCGGCCCCAAGGGTGGATTGCAGCTTTCGGGGAAGCCGATGCAAGCACAGAAGGTCAGATCATCGGACCCGATACGATCCGCTGATCTGACGGCTGAGGCTCGCCGCAATGCGGCGGGCGCATTCTCGTGAAGAGGTCTGCTCGGCAAAAGCAGGGCTGTCCGGCGCAAATGCCCGTTCCCAGACTTCGCAGTCATGCTCTAGCTTCGCGGTCCCATTCGGAACCAAGAGAGCGCAGGCCATGAGTGAGTTGACCCCGGACGAAGCCAAGGTGACGGCGTGGCTTGCCAGCCGCAAGGACGCGATGGTCGCGCTCCTGCGGGAGATGGTCGACACCGACTCCGGCTCCTATGACAAGCCGGGCGTCGACAGGGCAGGGCAGGTGCTCGCCCGGTTCCACGAAGCGAACGGGCTCAGCGTCGAGATCATCCCGGATGCTCGTTATGGCGATGCCGTCAAGGCGCGACTGCCGAATCCGGCCGCCAACGACCAGCGCCCGGTGCTGTTGCTGGGACATCGCGATACCGTCTTCCCGGAAGGCGAGCCGACGCGCCGGCCCTTCACCATCAAGGCCGGCCGGGCTTATGGTCCCGGTGTCGCCGACATGAAGGCTGGTCTCGTCATCGAGGCCTTCGTCGCCGCCGCCTTTGCCGAATGCGGTGGGCTTTCCGCTCCGCTCACCATGCTGACGACGAGCGACGAGGAGATCGCTTCCCCCTCTTCGCGCCCGATCATCGAGGCGGCGGCGCGTGAATCGCGCTGTGTCTTCAATGCCGAGCCGAGCCGGCTGCCGCCTGGCACCGAGTTCCTGCGCGATCACAAGCAGTCGATCACCAGCGGCCGCAAGGGTGGCGTCTTCATGCGTGCCGAATTCGTCGGCAAGGCCGCCCATTCCGGCGCAAATTACGAGAAGGGCGTCTCGGCCATTGTCGACCTCGGCCACAAGATCCCGAAGCTTCAGGGGCTGACCGATCTCGAGCGAGGCGTCACCGTCAATGTCGGGCTGATCGGCGGCGGCCAGACCGTCAATACGGTCGCTCCCCATGCCTGGTGCGAAATCGATCTGCGCTATGTCACGGCCGCGCAGCGCGATGAACTGGTCAGCGCGATCCGCGGCATCATCGAGACCCCCATCGTCGAAGGCTCGAGTGCGAAACTGACCATCAAGGGCGAGTTCGTGCCGCTGGAGAAAACCCCCGAGGCCGCTGCCCTCTACGATACCTATCGTGATGCCGCCGCGAGCTTCGGGATCAGCGTCAGCGCCGAGTTCACCGGTGGTTGTGCGGATTCCGGCTTCACTGCGGCGCAGGGTTGCCCGACGCTGTGCTCTGTCGGCCCGATCGGCGGAATGGCGCACACTCCCGACGAATTCCTCGAAGTCGAGAGCATCGTGCCGGCGGCGCAGGTGCTGGCGCTTGCCGTGATGCGCACGGCTGCGCGCATGGAGTGAGGTCCGGGCGCATTGCCCCGACGCGGATGCGCCGTCGCGCGCCGACCATCCGTCGGCCGAATCGCTGCTGACAGGGCGGCGACGCAAACTGCATCGATGCTCGTTTCCGGGGCGAGCGTCGATGGCGGGAATGGCCCCCTGTTTCAGTGGGCCCTCAGAACGCCTCTTCCCAATTTCGGCTGAGCCGCATCGCCGAATTGATGAGCCCGACCATGGAATAGGTCTGCGGAAAATTGCCCCAGAGCTCGCCGGTTTCGAGATCGGCATCCTCCGAAAGCAGGCCAAAGCTGTTGCGCCGTTTCAGGATGCGGCAGAACAGGTCCTTGGCTTCGTCGCGCCGGCCGATCGCATGCAGCGCGTCGACATACCAGAAGGCGCAGATCAAGAAGCCGGTATGCATGAAGCCGAAATCATCCTGCGTGCCGTAACGCAGCAGGAGGTCGCCGCGGCCGAGCTCGCGGCCGATGGTTTCGACGGTCGCAATATAGCGCGGATCCTCCGCCGTGACGAAGCCGAGCTCCGCAATCAGCAACAGGGTCGCGTCGAGATCGCTGCCGCCAAAGGTCGAGACGAAGGTGCCCTTCTCCTGGTTCCAGATCTGGTCGGTAATGACGCCCTTCAGACGTTTGGCCTCTCCACGCCAATAGTCCTTGCGGTCGGTGCGACCGAGCGTCCCGGCGATGCGTGCGAGCCGGTCGCAGGCCGCCCAGCACATCACGCTGGAGAAGGAATGCACGACCTGCTTCTCGCGCAGCTCCCACGGGCCGGCGTCGGGCTTGTCGAAGACTGCGATCGCGAGCTCGCCCATTCGCTCGAGCTGCCCGAAGAGCGCGTCCTTGCCGGGCTGGATCAGGCGGCGGTCGAAGAAGGAATGCGTCGCCGCGAGCACCACGGCGCCGTAGCCGTCATTCTGGATTTGCGTCGCTGCGCCGTTGCCGACACGCACGGGCTGGTGCCCGCGATAGCCTGACAGGTTTGGCACCTCGAATTCGGTCAGCACGCCGCCGCGCGTGATCGGGTAGAGTGGCGGCAGATGCTCCGCTCCGCTCTCGGAGAAGGTGTCGACGATATTGGTGATGAAGCCGAGATAATCCTCCATCGTCCGCGTCGTGCCCAACCGATTGAGCGCATGCACCACGAAATAGGCGTCGCGCAGCCAGCAGAAGCGGTAGTCCCAGTTGCGCTGGGTGCCGGGAGCTTCCGGAATCGAGGTGGTCAGCGCGGCGACGATGGCGCCGCTCTCCTCGAAACTGCAAAGCTTCAGCGTGATCGAGGCGCGAATGACCTCCTGCTGCCACTCGAAGGGGATGGAGAGGGAGCGCACCCAGTCGCGCCAGTAATCCGTCGTCTTGTCCAGGAACTCGCGCGCGGTCGTCTCGATCTCGGCGCGCAATGCCTCGTCCGAGCCGATGAAGAAGGAGAAGGTCCGGTCGACCGCGAAAGGGACGCTGTCCATCACATAGGAGATCGGCGCATCCGTCGTCAGCCGGATAGTCTGGTCGGCGCCGACATAGCGGACATGGTTGGAGCCGCGCGTAATCTCGTCCGGCAATTCGCCGAGGCCGAGGCATGGCTTCAGCACGACCCGGATACGCGGCCGGCCAGAAAGCCGGCGCACGCGCCGCACCAGCAGCGGCGGCCGGAAAGAACGCTCGTAGCGCACGAAACGAGGCGCGAAATCGAGAATCTCGATGGCGTTGCCCTGGTCGTCGGACAGGACTGAGGAAAGGATCGCGGTGTTGTCGAGATAGCTTTGTTCGCATCGCGTCATGCCGACGAGTTCGATCGCGAACACGCCCTTCTCGGGCATGGCGTCGCCGTCATCGGGCTTGTTGTCGATCAGCGAACAGAAAACCGGGTCGCGGTCGAAGCGGGGAAAGCAGCCCCAGACGATATGGGCGCGCCGGTCGATCAGTGCGGCGATCGAGCAATTGCCGATCACGCCGAGATCGAGCGAGGCGGAATGCCGCGCCGTGGTGGAGGTTTCTACGGTCATGATCAGCCTTGGCAGAAAGCGTCAGTCGTCAGGCTGCCGCTTTCTGCGGCGGCGAGCAGGATGGTGCGGAGCGCTGTAGGGGAAGCAAGGCGCCGGCCGGCACAGGTTTCGCCCGCACCGATGCGGATCGACAGGCCGCCCAGCGCGTTCACCGTGGCAAAGCCCGCCTCGTCGGTAATGTCGTCGCCGATGAAGACCGGTGTCCGGCCGCTATAGGGTGCTTCCCGCATCAGCCAGGAAATGGCGTTGCCTTTGCTGGCCCCGGCTGGGACCAGCTCGGCGACCGATTTGCCTTCCTGCAAACGCACGGAGGGGCCCATCCCGGCTGCAAGCTTCCTGACCAGCGCGAGGGATTCATCCTGGAGTTGCGGCGCCAGGCGCCAGTGCAGAGCGGCCGAGATCCGTTTGTCCTCGACGAGGATGCCGACATGGCTGTTGGCGAAACGGATGAGCTCCCGCAGCGCCTCGCGCAGGGCTTCGGGAGCGTCCGCCTGGCTGCGGATGGTTCCGCCGAGGCGGATCTGTGCGCCATGAAGGCCGGCGATGTCGAAGTGATAGGGGGCGAGAAACCCGTCGAGGTCGGGGATAGGGCGCCCGGAGACAAGCGCCAGCGCTCCGCCCAGCGTAGAGCGCAGCGTATCGAGCGCCGGCGCGAGCTGCCTGTCGAGTTTGACCTCGTCGGGCATCGGCGCAATTTCGACCAGCGTTCCGTCAAAGTCGAGAAACAGAGCGACCTGCTTCGCCACCTTGGTGAAGTCGCGGGATTCGTTGGTAGATTCCGATTCGATCAGTTCCATCATCTCGTTCTGTTTGCGTGACGAAACGGGCGAAAGAACGACAGGTGAGCTGTCCAATGCCTGAGCGAGGGTTCTTGCATCATCCGCGCTATGGGCGGATGTTAGTGAACTTGCCACATTCTGCTTTCAGTTTGCCACAGTCATCATGATTTCAGCGCGAGCCTGACGCGGCTTCGCCATCTGACATCCGAAGCCCCTCGGAAACATTACGTGCGCCGGCGCGTTCTGTTCCCGCTTCCGGTGTCGAAATTCGGGCAGCCGGCTGATCGGAGTTTTCCCGGACATGCGTCTCGTCATCGTTTCCAATCGCGTCACCATTCCCGACCGCAGCGAGAAGGTCGCCGCCGGCGGTCTTGCCGTCGCGTTACGGGAGGCGTTGGAGAAACATGGCGGGCTCTGGTTCGGCTGGAGCGGGCATGTCAGCGAAGAGAAGACCCGTGCGGTGCGGACGCTCCAGCGCGGCAAGGTGACCTATGCGGTGACCGATCTGAGCGAGGAGGAGCGGCAGACCTATTATCTCGGCTTCTCGAACCGGGCCCTTTGGCCGAACATGCATTACCGGCTCGGTCTGACCGAGTTCTCGCGGGCCGACTATGCGGGCTATCTCGCCGTCAATCGCCGCTTTGCCAGGGCGCTCGTCGCGATGTTGCGGCCGGACGACCTGATCTGGGTTCACGATTACCACCTGATCCCCTTGGCTGCGGAACTTCGGCGGCTCGGGGTGAAGAACCGGATCGGCTATTTCCACCACATCCCCTGGCCGCCCTCCGAGGTCTTTGGCGCTCTGCCCTCGAGCATCACCCTGATGAAGACGGTCGGCGCCTATGACCTCGTTGGACTGCAGACCGAGATCGATGCGCGCAATGTGGTGAGCGGACTGGTCAATCTCTGCGGCGCAAAGGTCGATGGCGACGGGGTCCGCCTCGGTCGGCGTTCGATCCAGGTCAAATCTTTCCCGATCGGCATCGATGTCGAAGGCTTTCGCAAGCTTGCGACGAGTTCTGCGCGCACGACCGCGGTGTCGATCCGGCGCGCGACCGAGGCCTTTGGAGACCGCAAGCTGGTCATCGGCGTCGATCGCCTCGATTACTCCAAGGGAATCGTCCAACGCCTGGAGGCCTTCGAGCGCTTCCTGCTGGAAAATCCCGAGCAGCGCGGCCGTGTCGGCATGCTGCAAATCGCGCCACCCTCCCGCTCAGATGTTCCTGAATATGCGGAACTCGATCGCCAGTCGGACGAGACGGCCGGGCGGATCAACGCAGCGCTGGGCGAATTCGACTGGACGCCGATCCGCGTGGTCAAGAAGGCCTATTCCCGCAATGTCCTGGCCGGCTTCTATCGCCGTGCCCAAGTCGGGCTGGTGACGCCGATGCGCGACGGCATGAACCTGGTCGCCAAGGAATACATTGCGGCGCAGGATCCCGCCGATCCCGGCGTGCTGGTCCTTTCGCGCTTTGCCGGGGCGGCGCGCCAGATGAAGGACGCGCTGATCGTCAATCCCTACGATCTCTCGGAAATGTCGGAGGCGATCCAGCAGGCGCTGGTCATGCCGAAGCCGGAACGAATCCGGCGTTTCGAGAAGCTCTACGCCACCATTGCAGCAACCGATATCGGCTGGTGGACCGAGACCTATCTTGCCGCGCTCTCAGAGGGCGAAGCCGGGTTTCCGGTGACGCTCCCAGCGACCAAGAGAGCGGTTCGCGCCAAGCCGGCGACCGGAGCCAAGCAGCGACCGGCGACTTCGCGCGCTCCGGCCAAATCCGCAAGCGGCGCCGCAACGACCGTTCCGACATTGTCGGATCTGTCACAAATCGCGGCTGGAAACGGGCGCTTGCCACATTAATGAGAAGCGCTGCCGCCGATTTCACCTCGGGGTTGTAACGGCGGCCCTTGCCGAACACTCCTTTCGCTCGCTAGAAGGCGACAAGAACCGGGGCATGCTGCCGACTCATCCGGAGCCAGGTATCAGGTCTGCGAGCGGCATCGGCAACGATGTCTGAGGAGGCGGGCGGAGGGCCGATTTGATGCGAGGCGCTCTCGGAGGTCCGGGCGTTCTGCTGCGCCGTCTCCGCGAGGTCATGGCAGCGCCCGTCAGCCCGCAGGAGCGGCTGGATCGGCTTGTCGTCCTGATCGCCGGCAATCTGGTCGCGGAGGTGTGTTCGGTCTATGTCCTGCTCGAGGACGGTTCGCTTGAACTCTATGCGACCGAGGGCCTGAATCGCGAGGCGGTGCACCTGACCCGGATGCGCGCCGACGAAGGTCTCGTTGGCCTGATCGCGAGCGAAGCCGAGCCTGTAGCCCTGTCCGACGCGCAGTCGCACCCGGCCTTCTCCTATCGTCCGGAGACGGGCGAAGAGATTTATCATTCCTTCCTTGGCGTCCCGATCCTGCGCGGCGGCGCCGTGATGGGCGTCCTCGTCATCCAGAATCGCGCGTCGCGGCTCTACAACGAGGAAGAGATCGAGACGCTGCAGACCACCGCCATGATCATGGCGGAGATGATCGCGGCCGGCGGGCTGAAATCGCTGGCGCCGCCCGGCAGCATGATTGGCCTCGACCGGCCGATTCACGGTGTCGGCGTCAAGCTGGCGGACGGTGTCGGGCTCGGCTACGCCGTTCTCCACGAACCCCGGGTCGCGATCACCAATCTGATTGCCGAGAATCCTGCCCGCGAGGTCAAGCGGCTCGAGGCCGCTATCGCCGAGATGCGCACCGCGATCGACGAACTGATCGAGCGTGGCGACGTGGCTCATACCGGCGAGCATCGTGACGTTCTCGAAACATTCCGCATGTTCGCCCATGACCAGGGCTGGCTCAGGCGGATGCGCGAGGTGGTGATGACCGGCCTCACCGCCGAGGCGGCGGTTGAGCGTGTGCAATCCGACACCCGCGCCAAAATGCTGCGCCAGACCGACCCTTATCTCAGGGAGCGCCTGCACGATCTCGACGATCTCGCCAATCGGCTGCTGCGGACCCTGATGGGCAAGGCGAATGGCGTTGCTCACGAGAAGCTGCCCGAGAACGCCATCCTGATCGCCCGCTCGATGGGGCCGGCGGCGCTGCTCGATTATGACCGCGTCCGTTTGCGTGGGCTTATCCTCGAGGAAGGCGGACCGACCAGCCACATCGCCATCGTGGCGCGGGCGCTTGGCATTCCGGCCGTCGGCGAGATCGTCAACGCAACCGCGCTGATCCAGTCCGGCGACGCCGTCATCGTCGATGGCCAGGCTGGCGAGGTGCAGATCCGTCCGCAGCCGGACGTCGAGAACGCCTACAAGGACAAGGCCCGCCTGCGCGCCCGCAAGCAGGAACAGTACCGCAAGCTCAAGGATCTGCCGGCCGTCACCAAGGACGGGGTCGAGATCAACCTCCAGATCAATGCCGGCCTTCTGGTCGACATGCACAGTCTCGATGAGACCGCCGCCGCAGGGATCGGGCTGTTCCGCACCGAACTGCAATTCATGGTCGCTCAGCACATGCCGACGACGACCGAACAGCAATCTCTCTACGGGGCCGTGCTCAAGGCGGCGCAGGGCCGGCCGGTTGTCTTCCGGACGCTCGATATCGGCGGCGACAAGGTGCTGCCCTATATGGAACGCGTCGAGGAGGAGAATCCGGCGCTCGGTTGGCGCGCGATCCGGATCGGCCTCGACAAGCCGCGCCTGCTGCGCGGCCAGATCAGGGCGATGCTGCGGGCCGGAGCCGGCCAGGACATGCGCATCATGCTGCCCATGGTCGCGACCGTGGACGAGTTCCTGCGCGCGCGCTTCATCGTGCGCCGCGAGCTCGCCATGATGGAGAAGCAGGAGCGTCCGGCGCCCACCAATCTCGAGCTCGGCGTCATGGTCGAAGTGCCATCGCTGCTGTTCGAACTGGCAGAAATCTCGCGCGAGGCCGACTTCCTGTCGATCGGCACGAATGATCTGATGCAGTTCCTGTTCGCAGCCGATCGTGAGAACCGCCGGGTGTCCGAGCGTTTCGATCCGCTTTGCGTTGCAGCGCTCCGCGCGCTGCGCACGATCGTTGAGGCTGCGGGCGAGGCAGGTTGCCCGGTCTCGGTCTGCGGTGAAATGGGTGGCAAGCCGCTGGAGACGATGGCGCTGATCGGCCTAGGCTATCGCTCCTTCTCGATGTCGGCGGCGTCGTTCGGGCCGGTCAAGGCGATGCTGCGTGCGCTTGACGTCAGGAAGCTGCGCGAGCGTATGGATTGGATGCTCGCCTCTTCCGATGGTGCATCGAGCCTGCGTTCGCAGCTTTCGGCATTGGCGACCGAATTGAAAGTGCCGGTCTAGCGACGCTGAAGCGCGCTTCGCCGGTCCCCAAACAGTGTTTCCGAGTTCCTGATGTCCCTTCAGCTTCCTCAAGACCGTCTCGACAGCATCGTCGCTCGCCACGCCGTTGCCACCGACGAGATCAATCGCTCGACCGATGCCGTGCGTACGGTAGAGCTTGCCAAGGAGCTGGCGGAGCTCGAACCCGTCGTTGCAGCGATTGCCTCCTGGCGCAATGCGCAGGCCTCTCTCGACGAGGCGCAGGGGCTGATCGACGATCCGGCGACCGACAGCGAATTCCGCGATCTCGCCTATGAGGAGCGGGACACCGCTCGAGCCGAGATCGACACGCGTGCCCACCAGATCCTGATCGCTCTCCTGCCCAAGGACGCTGCCGACGAACGCGGCGTCATTCTGGAAATCCGGGCCGGCACCGGCGGCGACGAGGCCTCGCTCTTCGCCGGAGACCTGCTGCGGATGTATCAGCGCTACGCCTCGCAGAAGGGCTGGAGCGTCGACATCATCTCGGAGAGCGAAGGCACGGTTGGGGGCTACAAGGAAGTCATCGCGGAGATCTCGGGCCGGGGCGTCTATGCCAAGCTCAAGTTTGAATCCGGGGTTCACCGCGTCCAGCGCGTGCCGGATACCGAGGCGAGCGGCCGCATTCACACCTCGGCCGCGACGGTGGCGATGCTGCCGTTGGCGACCGAGGTCGACGTCGCGCTCAATGACAACGATCTGCGCATCGACACGATGCGTGCCGGGGGCGCCGGCGGCCAGCACGTCAACAAGACCGAATCGGCCGTCCGCCTGACCCATATCCCGAGCGGGATCGTGGTCGTGGTCCAGGATGAGCGCTCGCAGCACAAGAACAAGGCGCGTGCCTTCGAGTTGATGCGCGCCCGGCTCTACGACATGGAGCGCATGAAGGCCGACGCCGAACGCGCGGCGGACCGACGCTCGCAGATCGGCTCCGGTGACCGGTCCGAGCGGATCCGCACCTACAATTTCCCGCAGGGCCGCGTGACCGACCATCGCATCAACCTGACGCTCTACAAGCTCGACGAGATGATGCAGGGGCTGGCGCTCGACGAGATCATCGATGCCCTTACGGCGGAGCACCAGGCGACGTTGCTTGCAGCGCAAAGCGGCGCGTGAAACCTTTTTACCGGACTGGCGTTGTTTCCATATCGACCTGAAAGCAGGCTGGAGGAAACCATGAAACTTGCATCAGTGATTGCGATGACCGGTCTGATGGCGCTGGCTACGGCAGGGACCGCTGAGGCGCAGACTCAGACTTTTGGCCGCGTCGTCCAGGGGCAGGCCGTGCCGCTGCAGAATGCGATGACGCAGTCGCAGGCGCGCAAGGCGTGTTCGCAGGAAATGCACGGAGCGCGCGAGAGTAAATCTTCAATCAATCAGAAGATGAAGATTTGCATGGACCACAAGATGCAGGGCAATTGATGTCGATGCGAGCACCAACCCAGTGACGTCGCCACTGCAGAGCGGTGGCGACGCTCTAACGCCTTCGCCACAAGCTGTCGGTGTGCTGACCATTCGGGAGGCACGCCGGCAGCTTGTGGCGCGTCTGCGCGCTGCGGGGGGCGATACGCCGATACTTGATGCGCGCCTTCTTGTTGAAGCCGTGGCTGGGGCCGGCGCGGAGGACGACGCTCTGCTCGGTGAGCAGGCCGCCGCGGATCTGGATGGCTACGTCGCGCGGCGGCTGGCAGGCGAACCTGTCTGGCGCATCCTCGGCGAGCGTGAGTTCTGGGGACTGACCTTCAAGCTCTCGCCAGCGACGCTCGAGCCGCGCCCCGATACCGAGACGCTCGTCGAGGCCGCGGTCCATTCCCTTCGTGAGCGGCGCGGGGACGCGTTGTCGGTGCTGGACCTCGGGACTGGCACGGGCTGCCTGCTCATCGCGATCCTGAGTGAGTTCAGGCAGGCCAGGGGCCTGGGTATCGACCTGTCGGGAGAGGCCTGCAAGGTCGCAGCCGCAAATGCCCTTGCAAATGGCGTCGGTGACCGCGTGGCGTTTCGGGAAGGCGACTGGGTGAAGGACCTTGAGGGCCGCTTCGACCTGATCGTCTCCAATCCGCCCTATATTCCAGGCGATGAGATTCCCGGGTTGGATGTGGCTGTGCGCGCCTATGATCCGCTCCTGGCGCTGGATGGCGGGATCGACGGGCTCGTTCCGTATCGGCTCTTCGCGCGCGAGCTGACGCCGTTTCTGGCACCGGGTGGCATCGTTATTTTCGAGATCGGTGCCGGGCAGGAGCCGGATGTCTCTGCCTTGATGCGGGCCGAAGGCTTCCGGTATCACGGAGCGCGCAAGGACCTTGGTGGACACGAGCGCGCGCTGATCTTCTCCCGCTGAACCGGATACGCACAGAGATTGTGCGAATTTGCTTGGAACCGGACGCAAAAGCCGCTATGCAGATACCAGCCGAAGCTGGTGTCGTCAGCGCCGAGCCTAGGGCAGCCTCCTCCTGATTGACGAGGATTTGCCTCCGGACACGTCCGAAGTTTGACGGAACTGACAAAGCAAGATCGGAATTCCGAAGGCATGGATGTGCCGTTCGGCTCATGGGGCGAGTTACCGCCTCTTTTGGAAACGAGCGCGTGAAGACCAAGAACGGCGCATTGCCCCTTCAGGTCGACTCCCTCCGGCACGGCGCCGCAACCCGCCGCGTGCCGGTACGCGTATGACAGTGACCCGGTTGCTTTGAACAGACAGAGCGCGAGATAGACGCGAATGAGACCAGGTCAGAACCGGCGTATGCGCGGCCGTAACAACAACAACAATAACAATAACAACAACGGCAATCGAAAGTCGCCCAACCCGTTGCAGCGCAGCTACGAGTCGAACGGCCCGGACGTCAAAGTTCGTGGTACCGCTCAGCATGTCGCGGAGAAGTACTTGCAGCTGGCGCGCGATGCCCAGTCGTCGGGCGATCCGGTCGCAGCTGAGAACTATTTCCAGCACGCTGAGCACTATTACCGCATCCTTCTCGCGGCGCAGGAGCAGATGGCCCAGCAATACGGCCATAGCTTCCCGCCGAATCGCGCCTTTGGTGAGGAGGGCGACGAGGGGGACGATGAGGGTGAGGGCGATGAGAATGCTGCCTTCCCGCAGGGCTCGCCTCAGCCTGAGCTGCGGCATCAGGCTCAGGGAGGCGTGAACGGCAACGGGTATGGCCAGAATGCTGCCCCCCGTGGGGATGGCGAGGGCCAGGATGGCCAGCAGAACAACGGCCAACGCTTCGACCGCCCGCCCCGCACCGATCGCTTCAACGACCGCAACAACGATCGCAACAACCGCCGATTCGATCGCAATGATCGCCAGGACCGTGGCCCCGATCGTGGTGAACGCCGGTTCGACCGTCCCGAAGGCGGGCAGAACGGCCAGCCCGGGGGCTTCGCGCCGCGTTCCGAGCAGCCGGCTTCTGCCGAGCAGGGCGAGAACGCCCCGGCGCAGAGCCAGGGCGAGCGTCGCTTCGAGCGCGGCGACCGGCCGGAGCGGGGGCCGCGTCCCGAGCGCGCCGAGCGTCGTCCGCGCCGGGAGGTCGAGCCTGAAGGCGAGGCGAACGATGTCGCTGCTTCGCTTCCGTCCTTCCTGACCAATCCGGTCCGGGTTCCGATCGCCGTCGCCGAGGAGCCCGTTGCGGCACCGGTCGAGGCTGCTGCTGCTCCTGCCGAAGCGCCGGCCGCCGAAGAGGCTGCCGCACCGAAGCGCACGCGCCGCCGCCGCTCGCCACGCGAAGTCATGGACGCGCTGGGTTCGGAAACCGATAGCGCTGCCGAGTAAGGCGCTCCGGTTTGACCAGATATGACAGGGGCCCGACGGGCCCCTGTTTTTTTTTGGCTCAGGCGACGCCGAGGTCGAGCGTCGCTTGCGGGGCCTGGCTTTCGAGATGCATGCCAGCGGTCAGCGTGCCGCTACTCAGAATCTCGCAGTAGATTCCGCAGTCGACATGGCCATAGGTCTTCATCAACGCCTTCGGGATCTGGAGATCGCGGGCTCCGGTCTGCGGGTCGACATTGGTTGCCGCGCAGCGTTCGATTCGCTTGATCACACGCAGGCGCAGGCCCGACGGCGTGGACAGCTCCTGCCCGACCAGGTCGTTCTCCGCCCAGGCGGCCAGCCCCTCGACCATGACATTGCCGCGGAAGCGCAGCGGATCGAGCCGGGTGCCAAGGTGGTTGCCGAGATCCGCGACGCTGGCGAGGTTGATGATCGACATGAACCCCGAGCGTGAATCCATGAAGCGATAGCTTTGCGGGGCGGTGAGCAATTGCGGCTTGCCGCGCAGCTCGTCCGGCATGAAACCTTCAAAGAAGGCCGTCAGGGCCGCGTGGCCGTCCTGCGTCGTCATGTCGGCCCGCAAGGTCTCGCGTCCATCCTGCCTGATGACAAGCGCGCGGCTTTCGTCGTCATAGCGCGTCTGCAGCCGTGCCAGCGATTCATTGCGCATCAGCATCAGATACTTGATCTTCGGCTGATGGACGGGCGCGGCCGGGTCGAAGCCGGAAGGGCCGTTCTCGATGGCGAAAAGCCGGTCTCCAGGGAAAAAGCCCCCCGTGCTCAGCGAAGCCGATTGCACGGGTTCGGGCGAGAGACCCTTGACGGGGTAGCGATAGAGCGAGGCGACACGCATGGAGTCTTTCAGTCCGCAGGCTGATCGGGCAGGGGTGATATAGCGGGTTCTACGAGGCGGGACCGATCAAATCCTTGCATCGGTTCGATCAGGTTGACTTCAAGCCTCCTCGGCCTCGGCCTCTTCGTTCTCCACGGAGCGCTGGCAGCCCCAGGCGGAGAGCACTGCATCGGTGTCCTCGACGACGAAAAAGCGCGCCGCGTCGCGGTCGTACCCTTCCGCCAGAAGCCGCTCGTAATCGGTATGGACGTGGCGGACATGGCTGCCGAGAGCGAGCCAGAGCGCCGTCGAGGGCGGCAGATCCTTCATGTGGCGGCGCTCGGCGAGCGCCAGGACCGCTTCGGCATCGGCAAGCGGAATGCCGGGGGCGAGCGCCCTCAACGCTTTGCGAATCGCCTGCTGTCGCCTTGTTCCCGCCATGGCCAAGGCTGAGCCTGTCGGAAGGGCGCCGTCAATCATTCGCAAGGGGCCCCCTTCCGTTGCGCGGATGTCACACTATCTTTGGTTGCGAAGGGTGTCCCTCGGGAGCCCTATCCTGATGAAAGGCAGCCGGATGCGTCGCCACGGGGCGTGCCGGCGGGCGGAGCGACAATATGAACATTGAGAAATACACCGACAGGGCAAAGGGTTTCCTGCAGGCGGCGCAGACGATTGCGCTGCGCGACGGACACCAGCAGTTTACGCCCGAACATCTTTTGAAAGCGCTGCTTGATGACAGCGAGGGCATGGCAGCCGGCCTGATCGATCGGTCGGGTGGCCAGTCGAAACTTGCCTTGCAACTGACCGATGCGGCGCTCGCAAAGCTGCCCAAGGTCAGCGGCGGTGGCGCCAGCGGCCTGCATCTGACGCCAGGCCTCGCCCGTGTCTTCGATACGGCGGAAAAGGCTGCGGACAAGGCCGGCGATTCCTTCGTCACGGTCGAGCGCCTTCTTCTGGCCCTCGCGGTCGAGAAGGAAACCGAGGCCGGCAAGGCGCTGGCCAAGGCCGGCGTGACGCCGCAGGCGCTGAATGCCGCGATCGAGGCGATCCGCAAGGGTCGCACCGCGGACTCAGCCTCTGCCGAGCAGGCCTATGACGCGCTGAAGAAATATGCGCGGGATCTCACCGCTGCTGCCCGCGAGGGCAAGCTCGACCCGGTCATTGGCCGCGACGAGGAGATCCGTCGCACCATCCAGGTGCTGAGCCGCCGCACCAAGAACAATCCCGTCCTGATCGGCGAGCCCGGCGTCGGCAAGACCGCCATCGCCGAGGGCCTTGCGTTGCGCATCGTCAATGGTGACGTGCCGGAGAGCCTGAAGGACAAGGAACTGCTTGCGCTCGACATGGGCTCGCTCATCGCGGGTGCGAAATATCGTGGCGAGTTCGAGGAGCGCCTGAAGGCGGTGCTCAACGAGGTCTCCAGCTCCGATGGTGGCGTCATCCTGTTCATCGACGAGATGCACACCCTGGTTGGTGCGGGCAAGACGGACGGCGCCATGGATGCCTCGAACCTGCTGAAGCCGGCGCTCGCGCGCGGCGAACTGCACTGCGTCGGCGCGACCACGCTCGACGAGTACCGCAAATATGTCGAGAAGGACGCCGCGCTTGCACGCCGCTTCCAGCCCGTCTTTGTCGACGAGCCGACGGTCGAGGATACGGTCTCGATCCTGCGCGGCCTCAAGGAGAAATACGAGCAGCATCACCGCGTTCGCATCACGGACTCGGCGCTTGTCTCGGCCGCGACCCTGTCGAACCGCTACATCACCGACCGCTTCCTGCCCGACAAGGCGATCGACCTTGTCGACGAGGCTTCGGCGCGCCTACGCATGCAGGTCGATTCGAAGCCCGAGGAGCTGGATTCGATCGACCGCGAGATCGTGCGCCTGCGCATCGAGCAGGAGGCTCTCAAGAAGGAGAGCGACAGCGGCTCGAAGGAGCGGTTGAAGCGGCTGGAATCCGAACTCGCCGATCTTGAAACGCGTTCGGCCACAATCACGGCCCGCTGGAAGGCGGAGAAGGACAAGCTCGGCCAGGCGGCCGAGATCAAGACCAAGCTCGACAATGCCCGCAACGAACTGGCCCAGGCGCAGCGCAAGGGCGAGTATCAGCGTGCAGGCGAGCTCGCCTATGGCGAGATCCCGCAATTGGAGAAGCAGCTCGCCGAGGTCGAGGCGATTGGCGATACCTCCGGCATGGTGGAAGAGGCGGTGACGCCTGACCATGTTGCGCAGGTCGTCAGCCGCTGGACCGGTGTGCCGGTCGACCGCATGCTTGAAGGCGAGAAGGACAAGCTGCTCCGGATGGAGGAGGTGCTGGCAGCGCGAGTCGTCGGCCAGCGTGAGGCGGTGGAGGCGGTCTCGACAGCCGTGCGGCGTGCCCGTGCCGGCCTGCAGGACCCGAACCGGCCGATCGGCTCCTTCATGTTCCTCGGACCCACGGGTGTCGGCAAGACCGAGCTTACCAAGGCGCTGGCGTCGTTCCTGTTCGACGACGATACGGCGATGGTGCGCCTCGACATGTCGGAATACATGGAGAAGCACTCGGTCTCGCGTCTCATCGGCGCGCCTCCCGGCTATGTCGGTTACGAAGAAGGTGGAGCACTGACCGAAGCCGTACGGCGCCGACCCTATCAGGTCGTCCTTTTCGACGAGGTCGAGAAGGCGCATCCGGACGTCTTCAACGTGCTCCTGCAGGTGCTCGACGATGGTCGTCTGACGGACGGTCAGGGCCGCACGGTCGATTTCCGCAACGTGCTGATCATCATGACCTCGAATCTCGGTTCGGAGTTCCTGGTGAACCAGCCCGAAGGGCAGGACAGCGACGCCGTGCGTGACGATGTCATGGGCGTGGTCAGGCAGGTTTTCCGGCCCGAGTTCCTGAACCGTATCGACGACATCATCCTGTTCCATCGCCTTAAGCGGGCGGATATGGGGGCGATCGTCGATATCCAGCTGGCACGCCTCGCCAGGCTGCTGACCGACCGCAAGATCGTGCTCGATCTCTCCGAAGACGCCCGCGCCTGGCTGGCCGACAAGGGCTACGATCCCGCCTATGGCGCACGTCCGCTGAAGCGGGTAATCCAGAAAACGGTGCAGGACCCGCTGGCGGAACTGCTGCTCGCCGGCAAGGTCACGGATGGCGAGACGGTGAAGGTCACCGTTGGGCCGACCGGGTTGATGCTGGGCGATGTCAGCGTCACCCGCGAAAGGCGGCCTGAGGGCGTGCCGCTGAACTAATAGGGACGGTACGACCTCGTTCTTCCCAACTGGGAAGGAGGCAGCGACCGCCGCGAGATGGATGAGGGAAGGGCCGCGCAAGCGGCCCTTTTCTCGTTTTAGGGCTGCGCTGCGCCGATCCGCCGACGCTTCGTCCGGCACTCGGTCTCGGGAGCGGGAGGGCTCAGCCTCGCTTCAGCAGGAACACCGCCTGCGCGCCGAACAGGTTCCAGAACCACCAGGGTGCGCTGACGCCAACCTTGCCGCCCGCCGCATCGAGCGCGACGGCGCGCTCCTTCTGTGCGCCGACGACATCGCACAGGGTGACGAAGTCGCGGATCGTGCAGAAATGGATGTTCGGGGTGTCCCACCAGGAATAGGGCAGGGCATCGGTCACCGGCATCTGGCCGCGGAAGAAGATCTGGCTGCGCATGCGCCAATGCCCGAAATTCGGGAAGGAGATGATGGCGCGACGGCCGATGCGCAGCATGTGCTCCAGAACCAGGCGCGGATTGCGCGTCGCCTGGATCGTCTGGGAGAGGATGACGTAGTCGAAGGAATCATCGGGATAGTCGGCGAGGTCGGTATCGGCGTCGCCCTGGATCACCGACAGCCCCCGCGCGACGCAGCCCGCGACACCCTCGCGAGACAGTTCGATGCCGCGTGCGTCGACCTGGCGCGTCTCGGCCAGCAGGGCCAGCAATGCGCCGTCGCCGCAGCCGACATCGAGCACGCGCGTGCCCGGCGTCACCATCTCGGCGACGAGCTTGAGGTCGATGCGATTGGTATAGGTCTCGCTCAGCGCCATGGCCTCACAACCCTCTTGCCCGAGCTGCCGCATTGATGAAGCCGCGCGTGGTCGCAAACAGGTTCGGTTCCTCCAGCAGGAAGGCGTCGTGGCCCTTGTCGCTTTCAAGCTCGACGAAGGAGACCGAAGCGCCGGCAGCATTGAGCGCATGAACGACGGCACGCGAATCCGCGGTCGGGAACAACCAGTCCGAGGTGAAGGAGGCGACGCAGAAGCGCGTCTTCGTGCCCGCGAAGGCCTTGGCGAGCACGCCGTCATGATCGGCGGCGATGTCGAAATAATCCATCGCGCGCGTCACATAGAGATAGGAATTGGCGTCGAAGCGTTCGACGAAGCTCAGGCCCTGGTGCCGCAGGTAGCTTTCGACCTGGAAATCGGCATCGAACGAGAAGGTCGGCGCCTCGCGATCCTGCAGCTTGCGGCCGAATTTCCGGTGCAGAGCGGGTTCCGACAGATAGGTGATATGCGCACCCATGCGCGCCACGGAGAGGCCTTTGGACGGACGCGTGCCTTCTTCGAGATAGCGCCCGCCGCGCCAGTCAGGATCGGCCATCACCGCCTGGCGGCCGACTTCGTGGAAAGCGATGTTCTGGGCCGAGTGCTTGGCGGAGGTCGCAAGCGGCAGCGCCGAGAAGACGCGTGCGGGATAGCTCGCTGCCCATTCCAGCACCTGCATGCCGCCCATCGAGCCGCCGGCGACGCAGAACAGCGACTCGATGCCGAGCGCATCGACCAGATGCGCCTGTGCCCGCACCATGTCGCGGATCGTCACCATCGGGAAGCCGAGGCCCCAGGGCTTGCCGGTGTCCGGGTTGGTCGAGGCCGGCCCCGTCGTGCCGGTGCAGCCGCCGACGACATTGGCGCAGATCACGAAGAAGCGGTCGGTGTCGATCGGTTTGCCGGGGCCGATCATCGCCGTCCACCAGCCGCCCTTGCCGGTGATCGGGTTGCGGCTGGCGACATGCTGGTCGCCGGTCAGGGCATGACAGACGAGGACGGCATTCGACCGGGCCGCATTGAGTTCGCCATAGGTCTGGTAGGCGATCTGCCAGCTGTCGAGCGCCACGCCGCAATCCATCACCAGCGGCGTGGCTGCGTCGAACCGGACGACCGGGCTCGAGGGATCGTTCGCTTCCTTCAGCGGGTCTGCAAGGCTCAGGATTTCGTCGCGCATCGTCGTCCGCTTTGACAGGCTGATTTGTCTTGCCGGTCGGCTCGTTCGAAAGATCGAACTTACCGATGGCGTGCCGCAGGCGCGCTGTCAACGCGGCCCCGCGCGAAGCTGGCTTTGCTAAGCGCGGGCTTGAGGTCTAAGAGACGCGCGTCCGTCGCCTCACGCGCCAAGATCACGCCATGACCGAAATCGCTCCGACCACCCTTGCCGATCTGCGCGGTGAGATCGACCGCATCGACAGCGAGATGCACGCGCTCTTGATGGAGCGCTCGCAGATCATCGAAACGCTGATCGCCGTGAAGAAGACGCAGGTGTCGGGTTCGGCATTCCGGCCCGGCCGCGAGGCCGACATGATGAAGCGGCTGGCGCTGCGTCATAAGGGCCTGCTGCCACTCGACACCGTCGAGGGCATCTGGCGCATCATCATCGCGACCTTCACCTATGTTCAGGCGAATTACGCCGTCCATGCCGATGTCTCGGGCGGCGACGCGGCGATGCGCGATTCCGCGCGGTTCCATTTCGGCTTCACCGTGCCCTTCGTTACCCACGAGCATGCGCGTGCGGTGATCGCTGCCGTTGCCGAATCCGCTGGGGATCTCGGCATCTTCCGCATGGACCTCGGCGCCAGCGCCGGTGTCTGGTGGCGCGATCTCATCGGCCCGGAGCGGCCGAAGATCATCGCGCGCCTGCCCTTCATCGAGCGGCCTGACCATCCCGCGGGCACACCGGTCTACTGCATCGCCAAGCCGCTTGCGGATGCGGCCGTGCGCGAGATCGTGCTTTATGCCGCCAGGGTTGAACGCTGGTCGGAGACGCTGCGTGCAGGTCTCGCCCAGCATCTCGCCGAGGTCTCCGCCAGCGCCGCCGACGGTTCGCATCTTTCGCTGCTGGTCGCTGCTTCGGGAGAAGTCGAGCAGAGCGCGATCCGTGCCGCGCTCGAACCTGCGGGCCTCAGCGAGTTCGCCGAAATCGGCAGCCACGCCGCCCGTTTTGCCGTCAAGCCAGTCCGCTGATCTCCATCTCATTCCCCTGACAAGGTCCACAAGCCATGGCCACGCCTGCTTCCCGCCCTGTTCCGCGTCCCGGTGTCCTCGATATCGAGGCCTATGTGCCCGGCAAGTCCACGGCTCCGGCGGGGGTGAAGCTGCATAAGCTTTCCTCGAACGAGACCCCGCTCGGCCCGAGCCCGAAGGCAATCGCCGCCTTTGACAGCCTCAAGGGCAAGCTCGAGCTCTATCCGGACGGCTCGGCCACCAAGCTGCGTGAGGCGATCGCGTCGCGCTACGGCCTCGACCCCGCACGCCTCGTGTGCGGCTCGGGATCCGACGAATTGCTGCAACTCGTCACCAAGACCTATCTCGGCGACGATGACGAGGGCATCTTCACCGAGCACGGATTCCTCGTTTACCGCATCGCCATCCTGGCGGCCGGCGGCAAGCCCGTGGTCGTGCCCGAGGCCAATCTCACCGCCGATGTCGACGCGATCCTGAAGGCGGTGACGCCACGGACGAAGATCGTCTTCCTCGCCAATCCCAACAACCCGACCGGCACCTATCTGCCCTTCGAGGAGGTCAAGCGCCTGCATGCCGGCCTGCCCTCCGATGTGCTGCTGGTGCTCGACGCCGCCTATGCCGAATATGTCCGTCGCAACGACTATGCGTCGGGGCTCGAACTGGTGGCGACCAACGAGAACGTCGTGATGGCGCGCACCTTCTCAAAGATCTACGGCCTCGCCAATCTGCGCCTCGGCTGGCTCTACGGGCCTGCCCATGTCATCGATGCGCTCAACCGCGTCCGCGGCCCGTTCAACGTCAACGGCGCGGCGATCGAGGCCGGCACCGCTGCGATCGCCGACGAAGCCCATGTCGCGGCCGCGCTCCAGCACAACGAGACCTGGCTCGCCTGGACGACGGCCGAGGTGGAAAGGCTCGGCCTGACCGTCACGCCGTCGGTCGGCAACTTCATCCTGATCCATTTCCCAAAAACCTCCGGCAAGACGGCGAAGGAGGCTGACGCCTTCCTGAGCCAGCGTGGGCTGATCCTGCGCAGCGTCGGGGCCTATGGCCTGCCGGACGCGCTGCGCATGACAATCGGCTCCGAGGAGGCGAACCGCCTCGTCGTTGCGGCGCTTGGCGACTTCCTGGCCGGCAAGCAATGACGGCGACGACCGAGAGCTTTGCTCCGCGGCGTGAGGAGCCGATCTTCGGCTGCCTCGCGATCATCGGCATCGGGCTGATCGGCTCGTCGATCGCCCATGCGGCCAAGGATCTCAATCTGGCCGGGCGCATCGTCCTGAGCGACGGGGACGAGGGCGTGCGGGCCCGCGCCCGCGAGCTCGATCTCGGCCATGAGGTGGCGGAGACCGTGCAGGCCGCCGTGGCCGATGCCGATCTGGTCATTCTCTGCGTGCCCGTCGGCGCMTGCGGTGCGGTCGCAGGTGAGATCGCGTCTGCCCTGAAGCAGGGCGCGATCGTCTCGGATGTCGGCTCGGTCAAGAACGCGGTGGTCGAGGCTGTCGCGCCGCATCTGCCAGCGGGCGTGCATTTCGTCCCGGCCCATCCGGTTGCGGGCACAGAGAATTCCGGCCCGGATGCGGGCTTTGCCAGCCTCTTCCTGAATCGCTGGTGCATCCTCACTCCGCCGGACGGCAGCGATGACGGCGCGGTTTCGCGCACCCGGCATTTCTGGGAGGGCATGGGCGCCCTGGTCGAGGTGATGAGTGCGCAGCATCATGATCTCGTGCTTGCCGTCACCAGCCATCTGCCGCACCTGATCGCCTACAATATCGTCGGCACGGCCGAGGATCTCGAGGCGGTGACCCAGTCCGAGGTGATCAAGTTCTCGGCCGGCGGCTTTCGCGATTTCACCCGCATCGCGGCATCCGACCCGACGATGTGGCGCGACGTCTTCCTGCACAACAAGGAAGCGGTTCTGGAGATGCTGGGGCGCTTCAGCGAAGACCTTTCGGTGCTGACCCGCGCCATTCGCTTCGGCGATGGCGAGACCCTGCACAAGCATTTCACCCGCACCCGCGCCATCCGCCGTGGCATCGTCGCGCTCGGCCAGGAAAAGCCCGAAACGGAAAAGCTGCGCAAATCGTGAGAAGACGGGGCATGTTCTGCTCCGTTCGTCTTGCCAAGATTGGGCAGGGCTGGTAGAGCCCCACCCGTCGCCGCAATAGCTCAGCTGGTAGAGCACCTCATTCGTAATGAGGGGGTCGGGGGTTCGAATCCCTCTTGCGGCACCATTACTTAGCTCGAACTTCCAGAATGACCGCCAAGCGTGGGGACACGCGGGGGGCACGGAAGCGGCAAATCAGCCAGCGCTCCCTCTTACGCTTTCGGTCCCCCATGCGTGGCACGACAGCACTACGCTCAGCCTCAACGGCGAGGGGCGGGGCATCCCGACGCGCCGGCCATAACCCGAAATCCGCCAGCGCAGCTCAGACACCATATCAGACAGCACGCCACCGCAAGTCAGGCTGGCAAAGCGCCATGCCGTCCCTACCGCGCGTCTACCGCGCCTGCGCTACGTGCCGCGGCACCCGCCCCCCGGCCCCCGGCCCCTGCCCGCGACGGTCTTCTTTCCAGACGGTCCGCCTAAAAGTGCCAACTTTAACCTTGGCGGATCGCCGCCTGCGGGAGCGCTCCGCGTGGCCCCGAGCGTCAAGGCCTTGCCAACGACGACGGGTGGCGGCCGTAAGCACATCCTCCTCTGAGGCCGACGCTCGGAGGGGGGAGTACATCCCCGCGACCTGCGGGGCAGTTCGGCCGGTCGGCGATGTCTTCCGCTGACTGGACAGAAACTGCTTCTCTTGCGCAATGATGACGTCCGGGGGGTGGGCATGGCTGGTTCGGCAAATTTTAGCTTCCTGAGCGAACATGATGCGCGCCTGGCCGTGTTGGGCGGGTTCGCCGAGCAGTATTTCCGCGATGATCCGTCCACCGCCATCATCAAACTCCGCCAATTCGCCGAGCTGCTGGCGAAGGTGATCGCGGCCCGCCATGCCGCCTATCGGGATGAGCGTGAGACATTCGAGGACACGCTGCGACGGCTGTCCTATGAGCGGATCATCCCAAGAGAGGTGGCGGATATTTTCCATGCCCTGCGCAAGGCAGGCAATGCGGCCGTGCATGAGGCGAAGGGCAATCACGCCAATGCGCTCACCGCCCTGAAGTTCGCCCGCTCATTGGCGGTCTGGTTCCACCGGACCTATAGCAAGCGGCCAGATTTCAATCCGGGAGCCTTCGTCCCTCCGCCAGAACCGGTCGATGCCACAGTTGCGTTGCGGCAGGAGATCGAAACGCTGCGCCGAAGGGTCGCCGAGACCGAGGACGTCGCAGCGCTAGCCCGTCGCGAGGCGGAGGAACAGCTTCGTGCCCGCGAGACGGTCGAGGACCGGCTAAGGCGCGAGGCGGAGGAACGGGCGACCTGGGAGCAATTGGCGCAGGAGTCGGAAGCCGAGAAGGCTGCGATTGCCGCCAAGCTCACCAGCCTTCAGGCCGAGGCCGAGGCCGCACCGCGCACGATACTCATCCAACTCGCGGAGCGCGGCGAAGCGGCCGCAACCAAGATCGATCTCGACGAGGCCGAGACCCGCGCCCTGATCGATCAGCAACTGCGGGATCGCGGCTGGGAGGCCGACACGCAGACTCTCCGCTACAGCGCGGGCGTCCGCCCCGCGAAGGGCCGCAACATGGCGATTGCCGAATGGCCGACCGCGAACGGCCCGGCCGACTATGCCCTGTTCGTCGGCACCATGTTTGTCGGCGTGGTCGAGGCCAAGCGGCGGCGCAAAAACGTCTCGGCGGCCATCGATCAAGCCGAGCGCTATTCCGTTGGGATCAAGGGCAGCGGCGAGTTCGTGACGGTCGGCAGGCCATGGGGCGAGCATCGCGTGCCCTTCGTCTTTGCCGCCAATGGCCGGGCCTATCTCAAGCAGATCGAGACGGAGAGCGGCATCTGGTTCCGTGACACCCGCCGTCCTGCCAATCACCGCCGGGCGCTGGTGGACTGGCCGACCCCGCAGGGGCTGGCGGGGCAGGTTGAGGTCGATCAGGATGCGGCCACTGCCGCGTTGAAGGCCCAACCTTTCGCGTTCGGCTTCCCGCTTCGGCACTATCAGGAAAACGCCATTCGCGCCGTCGAGGCCGCTTTGTCTGCCGAACAGCGATCCATGCTGGTGGCGATGGCGACCGGCACGGGCAAGACCAAGCTGGCGATTGCGCTTCTCTATCGCCTGCTCGCAGCTAAACGGTTTCGCCGCATCTGTTTCGTCGTCGACCGCAGCGCACTCGGCCACCAGACCGTAGGCGAATTCTCGACCACCAAGGTCGTCTCGGGCAAGACCTTCGCCGAGATTTTTGGGCTGAAGGGGCTGGAGGATGTAACGCCCGATCTCGAAACCAAGGTCCACATCTGCACGATCCAGGGGCTGGTCAAGCGCGTTCTCTACGCCGCCGACAGCTCCGAGGTTCCGCCCATCGACCAGTACGATTTGATCGTGATCGACGAGTGCCATCGCGGCTATCTGCTCGACCGGGAGATGTCGGACGCCGAACTCAGCTTCCGGGGGCAAGAGGACTACATCTCCAAATACCGGCGGGTGCTGGAGTATTTTGATGCGGTGAAGATCGGGCTGACGGCGACGCCCGCCCTGCACACGACCGAGATTTTTGGCGATCCGATCTTCAAATACTCCTATCGAGAAGCTGTCATTGACGGCTACCTGATCGATCATGAGCCACCCATCCGGATCGAGACGGCCCTGGCGCGGGCGGGCATTAGGTTCGAGAAGGACGAGCAGCTTGAACTGTTGAACACGCAAACCGGCGCAGTCGATCTTGCGCATGCGCCCGACGAAATCCGCTTCGAGGTCGAGCAGTTCAACAGGCAGGTGATCACCCCGGAGTTCAACCGGGTCGTTGCCGAGGAGCTGGCGAACCACATCGACGCGGCGCTGCCCGGCAAGACGCTGATCTTTGCCGCTACCGACGCCCATGCCGATATCGTAGTCGATTCGGTCAAGAAGGCATTCGCCGCCACTTATGGCGAGATCGACGACGCGGCGGTGAAGAAGATCACCGGCAGCGTCGACAAGGTGCAGAACCTGATCCGCGCTTTCCGCAACGACGCCAATCCGCAGATCGTCGTGACCGTCGATCTGCTCACCACCGGCATCGACGTGCCAAAAATCACCAACCTCGTCTTCCTGCGCCGGGTGAACAGCCGCATTCTATACGAGCAGATGATCGGGCGCGCGACACGCCGCTGCGACGAGATCGGCAAGGAGGTGTTCCGCATCTTCGACGCAGTGGACCTCTATCCGCACCTCCAGAACCTGACCGATATGAAGCCCGTCGTCGTAAACCCTTCGATCAGCTTCGAGCAGCTTGTCTCCGAGATGATCGACGCGAGTGACGACCACCAGCGCGACACGATCCGCGAACAGCTTACGGTGAAACTGCGCCGCCATCTGAAGAAGCTGCCCGAGGATGCGCGACAGCGGTTCGAGGCCGTTGCCGGCGAGACGCCGGAGGCAATGCTGGATCGTCTGTTGACAGGAGACGCACCCGCGCTTGCGGCATGGCTCAAGGACCGCGCAGCCATCGGCCCGATCCTCGACTGGCAGGTCGGCGGCGACAATCCGCGTCATGTGCCGATCTCGCATCATGCCGACGAGGTCGTGGCGGTCACGCGCGGTTACGGTGACGCCGAGAGGCCGGAAGACTTCCTCGACGGCTTCACCGCCTTCGTGCGCGACAACCTCAACACCATCGCGGCGCTGAAGCTGGTCGTACAGCGCCCCCGCGATCTGACCCGTGTCGATCTGAAGGAGCTTCGCCTTGCGCTCGACCGCAAGGGCTATTCGGAGGCGAACCTACGCCGTGCCTGGGCGGATGCGAAAAACGAGGAAATTGCCGCCTCGATCATCGGCTTTGTTCGCCAGGCGGCCATTGGCGACGCGCTGATCCCCTACGAAGACCGGGTGAAATCCGCAATGCGCAGCATTATGGCGAGCCGCCCGTGGACCGAACCGCAGAGGCGCTGGCTGAAGCGGATCGGCGAGCAGATCGAGAAAGAGGTCGTTGTCGACCGTGAGGCCATCGACAAGGAACCGTTCATCGCCGATGGAGGGTTCAACCGGCTCAACAGGGTGTTTGGCGGGGAGCTTGAGAGCATCCTGGCCGGGATCAACGAAGAACTGTGGAAGAAGACCGCCTGATGACCAGCACGACCGACATCGTCGCCAAACTCTGGAGCCTCTGCCACGTCCTGCGCGACGACGGCGTCTCCTACAACGAATATGTCACCGAGCTGACCTACCTGCTCTTCCTGAAGATGCTGGAGGAAACGAAGCGCGAGGGCCGGCTGCCGGAGGGCTATCGGTGGGGCATACTGGCCAAGCGCGAGGGCATGGAGCAGCTCGACTACTACAAGCGCATGCTCCTCGATCTCGGCAAGCCGGAGGTCAAGGATAGCCTTATCCGTGCGATCTTCACCGATGCGCAGACCCGCCTGCGCAAGCCGACGAACCTCAAGGCGCTGACTTCCAACATCGACCAGTTGGATTGGTTCTCGGCACGCGAAGAGGGGCTCGGCAATCTTTATGAGGGACTGCTCGAAAAGAACGCCGCCGACAAAAAATCCGGCGCAGGGCAGTATTTTACGCCGCGCCCGCTGATCGACTGCATCGTGCGCCTCGTGCAGCCGCAACCGGGTGAAACGGTGCAGGACCCGGCTGCCGGCACTGCTGGCTTTCTTGTCGCTGCCGACCGCTACATCAAGGATCACACCGACGACCTCTACCAGCTGCCGGAGGCGCAAGCCTTCTTTCAGCGGCATAACGCCTTCATCGGGGGCGAGCTTGTTCCCGATACGCACCGGCTCTGCATGATGAACCTGCTTTTGCATGGCATCGAGGGCGGGGTGGACAACATCGACACGCTGTCGCCTGACGGCGAGGCTCTGCCAAAGGCCGATCTGATCCTGACCAACCCACCCTTTGGCACCAAGAAAGGTGGCGGTCGCCCGACACGCTCCGACTTCTCGGTGACGGCTGACACGTCGAACAAGCAGCTTGCCTTCGTCGAGCACATTGTGAGGGCGCTCAAGCCCGGTGGCCGCGCCGCCGTGGTTGTGCCGGACAACGTGCTGTTCGAGGACAACACCGGCCGACGCCTGCGCACCTGGCTGATGGACCTGTGCAACCTGCACACGATCCTGCGCCTGCCGACCGGCATCTTCTATGCGCAGGGCGTCAAGACCAATGTGCTGTTCTTCCAGCGCGGTAAGGCGGACAAGGGCAACACCAAGGCCGTCTGGGTCTATGACATGCGGGCGAACATGCCTGCCTTCGGCAAGACCCGCCCGCTCACCGTCGCCGACTTCTCTGAATTCGAGACCGCCTATGGGACTGATCCATACGGCGGGGCAGAGCGGACGGAACAGGGTGAGGAAGGCCGGTGGCGATGCTTCCGCCGCGACGCCATCGCCGCCCGCAACGATAACCTCGACATCGCATGGCTGCGCGACACGGATGCCGAGGCAGAGGAGGCGCTAACCGAGCCGGAGGACATCGCCGCTGCCATCGTTGGCCATCTCAAGGCTGCACTCGACGAAATCGAGACTTTGTCGGAGGAGCTCGAGCTGGACGCAGCCGATGATGCGGCGACCGTCGCAGAGGCCGCAGAATGAGCGCGCTTGTATCGATTGACCTCTCCTGTGCCGTCGAACTTATCAACGGTGACCGAGGCAAGAATTATCCCGACCGAGAAGCGCAGACCTCGTCCGGTTATTGCCTTTTCCTGAACACGAAGAACGTCCGGCAGGGGTACTTTGATTTCGCCGATGTAGTGTTCATTGATGAGGAGCGTCATCAGAAGTTGGGCGGAGGGACCCTTCGCCGGAACGATATCGTGCTCACTATTCGAGGAACACTGGGGAATACTGCAATCTATCGCGACGACATTCCGTTCGAGGTCGTTCGTATAAACTCCGCTATGCTTGCGTTGAGGCCAAAGTCGCGTTTCGATCCCGACTTCATCGAGCGATACCTACGATCCTCAACTTTCCTTGATTGGGTCGGTCTCAATCAACGAGGCTCTGCCCAACCCCACCTCCGCACAGTCGACATAGAAACCGCTAAGCTGCCCTTAGTGTCGATCCAGCATCAACGGCGGATCGTGGCGAAGATCGACAGCCTCACCAGCAAATCCAGACGCGCCCGCGATCACCTCGACCACATCCCCCGCCTTGTGGAGAAGTACAAGCAGGCCGTGCTGGCAGCCGCGTTCCGGGGGGATTTAACACGGGAATTGCGGCAACAAGGATCTGCGGTTGATGAACTTAAAGTCGTAAACGGCCCTTGGTCGATACCTGGCCAATGGACTTGGAGGTCTGTGGCCGACATCGGGCTGGTTTCGTTAGGAAGACAAAGATCGCCTCAAAATCACTCTGGTCCCCACATGCGCTGCTATGTGCGCGCAGCGAACATTACTTGGAACGGCTGGGACTTGTCCGATGTAAAGGAGATGAATTTTGATGAGCGCGATTTCGCCCGCTTCCAACTGCAGAAGGGCGATGTACTCGTCAATGAAGGTTCCGGAAGTGCTACAGAGGTCGGGAAGCCAGCGATTTGGACGGGGCAGATCGCTGACTGCTGCTTCCAGAATACTCTGATCCGCGTACAGCCAAGGAGTTGCTCTTCTGAGTATCTCTACTGGTATTTTATGTTCTGTGCGCTCACCGAGCGGTTTGTCTCCAGCACTCAAGGCGTCAACATTTACCACATTGGTAAGGATGGCTTGGCACGTTTTCCGATCCCTCATCCGACCCTCGGCGAGCAAGAGGCCGTCGTTCAGAGGATCGAGGTGACGCTTGCCTGGATCGAGCGCCTTGCCGCCGAGGCGACGAGCGCCCGTAAGTTGACCGACCATCTCGATCAGGTCGTGCTCGCCAAGGCTTTTCGTGGCGAACTTGTGCCGCAGGACCCAAGTGACGAGCCTGCCTCGGTACTACTGGGACGCATACGGGCCGAACGCAAAGAGACGCCGAAGGCCAAACGCGGGCGCAAGGCGGCGGGGCGCCCTTCATGAAAGTCTACATCGCCAATTTCGGCCGTGAGAATTATGCATGGCCGGCCTGTTTCAGCCGCAGCACCATTGCGACGATGAATGATGTCGAGGTTCAGGGCTTCTGGGAGAGCGGAGACCGCGAGAGCTACATCCAGAACCGAATGAGGCTGCGTAAGACAGCCGCGGGCAAGTCACCGACCCGCCCGGTCGCTTCGCGGTGGTACAACCTGATGACAACCATCGTCGAGAGCGATCACGACATCTGGATACATCGGGAGAAGGATCAGCTCTGGTGGACCACATCGCGCTCCGAGCCGGCAACCTTTGAGCCCTTCAAGGAGACAGTCGGCACTCCTCACGACGTGATCATCTGCCACAAGCCCTGCAATCCCTGGTCAAATAAGAACCGAAAGGGGAACCGGCTCGAATGGGGTGGGCTCCACCCCAAGGCTCAGGAGTTTCTGTTTACGGAAGGCACGCTCCAACAGCTCAGACCCGAAAATGCCGCGTACGCTCTCGCGCTGATAGACGGCGATAATCTTGACCCATGGCATTCTCTCCCGGACTGGGGCGCGAAAGCCGCGCGTCGTCGGAAGAACCCTGGCACCAACTTCAACGCTCGCCAAAAGACCATCTGGCGGATGGCCGCGACAGTGATGGGTACTGTCAACTTCGCGAATGGCCAAAAAGTGCAGAAAACCGTCAAAAACAAGGACTTATTGATCGCGGAGCGCGAGTTGATGCCCTTTTTAGATGCTCTCCTTTCTGAGCAGGACGGCTTGTGCGCGATCACGGACCTCCGTCTCCAGTACGACGGCGACGATGATGACCCAGAGATGCTGTGTTCGCTCGACCGGATCGACAGCAACGGTCATTACGAGAGAGACAACCTCCAGATCGTCTGCCGCTTCATCAATCGATGGAAAAGCAGCGGAGACGACGGCGAGTTCAGGCGACTGGTCTCGCTCGTGCGCGCATAGTCCCGTCCGCGAGCGAAGCTTTGTGAAAAGGGCCACGACGAAGACAACAGGGGACCAATCGCTCGCCGCACCCAAGTCACTGAACTATTTCTGGCGCTGCATCATCCCGGTCAGCGGCTATTACGAGTAGACCGGTCCGGGCTATTTCACCGCCGCCTATGGCGGCCTGCTCGGCTTCGCCGGGCTCTCGGATAGCTGGACGAACCTGGAGACCGGGAGGAGATCGTCTCCTGTACGATCATCACGCGCGACGCGAACAAGTGGATGTCATCCATAATCGCATGCCGGCGACGCTGCATCCGGGGGACTTCGAGGCGTGGCTTGATGGCTCGGGGGGCAGGGGGTTGCTCATGCAGCCTCCTCAGGAACTGCGCGAATAGATCGTGTCGAAGCGGATGAACAAGACCGGGGTTGGCGATGACGACCCGGCGACGGCCGAGCCGTTCAAGGAAACGCTGTTCTAAGAGAGTGGACGTGCAGTGCGTTCGACCACCCCGGGCGCTCAGTGAAGAAGCGCTACACTTACGTGGCGGCAGCTGATTCCTCTACCTCCAACACTTTCGCCTCTACCTCAGCGTCTACTTCATCGAGCACGTCCTCGATGGAATCCTCAGGACGGGCGGCTCCGGCGTCGACGTTCGTGATGCCCAGTTTCTGGAAGAAAATGCTGTTCCGCATTTTCGCGTCCGCGAGGAGCTTTGGATACGAGATGATTTCAACGACCGCATCAGGATTAATTAGATAGCCGACCAGGCCCTGACCATCGGGCGTCTCATGGAAGCGGTATCCTTCGATTGATTCCATGAGAGTGTCTGTGATGTCGGCGATGATGTAGCAGTGGAAGGTCGCGTTTTTGAGGCGAGGCGAAAGCTGGCGACCTTTTGAATCCTTGAGAGAAGTCGAGGTTTTGAACTTCTTGATGTAGTTCATTACCTGCCTAACAGGATTGTCGTCCCCATCATAATTGTCTCGCGACGGCCTTTTAAACTCTACCAATACTACGGTGTTCGCAGCCTCCTGCTCGCGCCATGCGAAGCAGGTATCATAGAAGAAAGCTATATCGGGGCGGTCCAACGAGTGGTTATCGGTGTAGGTTTTGAACGCTCGGTCCGACGAGAAATGGGCGAAGAACGCCAAACGGTCATCAATAAGCCAGAGATTATGGTCCCCAATGTCCAGGCTCGCAGAATCGGCTCTCATTGGGACGATGAGCTTGTGCACTGCCTCTTCCAAGTAGTGCTTCGTCGTTCCCTCCTGATACTCAGAATAGCGATCCAAGATATCAATTACGGACTTCCTTAGAAGGACATACTCCGCCAGCACGCCACGCTGCTGCTCCTGCACAAACTCCTGATATTCCTCGACCTTTTTTTCTAGCTCTTTAGTCATGTTGGGGCCGGCCTTCACAACCTCTTCGAGCTTTGTGTGCTCTTGGTTGGTTCTCCGATACCGATGGCGGCACATCTCGACAAATACGGCTTCCCGGGACGTGACACCAGGAGCCAGTTTGTTGATGAAGGCCTCCATCTCACCTTGGAGGTAAAGGAACTGAGGGTACTCCTCGATAACCTTCTGGACCATGCGGCGCTTCCTCTCTTTCAGGCGCGCTACATACGTGTCCAGGTACGTCATGACGGAAGCCTGAAGCGCCCGGCGAATTTCGCGGCTCTCTGCCGAGTCGAAGCTAAAACCCGTGCGCTCCTGATTCACATGAGCATCCAGATGCTCACCTGACACGCACCCGATGTAGACCTCATCGCCGTCCAAGGCTTTAAGGCCAATCTGGTCGTCAATAACCGTTTCGTCGACGGCTCGGTCGTTCGCGGAAAGGAACAGCCAATTATAAGCTTTTTTGTTGGTGTCTGGCCGGATGGATTTGGCCGCCCGAATGTGGCGGATAGTTAGCCCGATAACCTCACCCTCACTGAGGGTGACGGTGACCTTCTGCTCGGAAGTATTTCGAACTAACTCCTCAAACGCCTTTTTCAGATCAATAGTCTCGGCTCCGTCAGTCATAGTGATGGAGGGCGCCGAACTAGCGGCAAAAAGTTGCATAAAATGACCGATAACCCGTTGCCGAAGGGTGGCCGCGTCAAGTGGGCATTTAGCCCCGTACAATGGGTCATAAGTCTTCAGCGACACCCGGGTACCCGGGCCGGTCGGTGAGACCACGGCGCCAGGCCTCAGTAGTACCTGTTCATCCTCGCGTAGGACGAAGTCGAAAGACCGAACGGAAAGCTGATGAGCAACGTCCAAGTATGTGCTGTCGACCCGTATATCTTTAAAAACCTTGAGCCAACCGAGACGCCCGACACCCTTTCCGCCTCGCTGGAACTTGTGCTGTGAATCCGGCTTAAGGAAAGACGTATAGTTACTATCGTTCAGGCCCACGCCATTGTCAGTCACCACGAAACCGATAACAGACGAAGTCGCCTTGGCTTGGTCAGTCCGCAAAACCTCAATGAGAATTCTTCCCTGCTCGCGAGCTTTATCGCCGTGCCGGTCGTCGATGGCATGGAGTCCGTTCGAGACCGCTTCGAACAACGGCATTAGCGCGGAGGTTGCGGACGGCTTAAGGGGAAGGCGCTTCACGCGGCCGATGAGGTCAGTCGTCAGAGTGGGCATTTATCTGTCCAGCGGCGATTCATTCCGGTGCAGTCCCGGAGACCATTCCCCTTGGTGGTAGACGTAGAAGAACGCGCCGTCCAGTTGTCGAGACGCCGTGCCCCCTGCTTCCGCAGACCCCTCGCCTACTAGCGGCGGGCTTCCGTCGAGCTGGGAACGCAGGCATGGCGGATCAACGACTTGGTGCCGCTTCCCAAGCTGACGTTCTGCTCTGCCTACAGCAATAGTTGACTCTCCCGGAACTTCGCACCGCGCATGCGGCATCTGGGGAAAGCAAGACGGTTCACCGACCTTAACGCAGACACAAATCATGCGAGCGCTGGCTGCTGCGTTCCGTGCTGAAGCGCCGGGAAGGCCCTCGCGCGGAAGGCAACCTACCGAGAGCATGAGATAGCCGCCCGCTACGAGAACGGGGCGATCCGCAATCCGCGCAATGGGGAGCAGCAATCGATCAATGTGAAAGGCTTCCCCGCACGGGATAGCGACTGAACTTTGGAATCTCGACCGAGAGCGAAGCGGGCAGCCGACCGAACACGCAAGCTAGGTGCGACCGTGATACGCGTGCTGAATGAGCGTTGCGGCAGGCCGGCCGGACGGGAAAGCTAGCCACGCCTCGTTCGTGAAGGGCTGTCAGATTTGGTCGGGGGAGCGTTAGCCTACCGGCGCCTTGTAGCTGCCAGTCGCTTCCTCCCTCTCCCAGCGCGCCAGCGTCGCGGCATTGTCGGTCGCGTCCTGCTTCTGGCGCGCAATCTCGCGCTGTTCGCTCTCCCAGCGCCAGCGATCAGCCGAGGGGCTTGGCTTCCCCTTCTCATTAAGCACGACGTAGATCACAAAGCCGATGAAGATGGCGAGAGCGATCCCGACGCCAATCAGCGCTTCGGCCGAGCCTTCGACGATCTTGTCATAACCAAAGGCGCTGCCGACCTTGCGCTCGATACTGGCGACAACGTCGCTGACAAAACTCATCTGTCATTCCTTCGGATGAAGTCGCGAAACGTGCCGCGATGGCGCTTGTTGAGCCGGCGTTGCCGCCGGTCCTCGTCGATTGCGTGGCTGATGACGACGGCGCCAACCAGCAGGACAAGTCCCCCCATGGAGCAGAGGACGGCGGTGGCGCTCATGGCTGTTGCTTCCTCAACCAGCATTTGCCGGCTCTGATCGAGCGCAGCCCAAGGCACGGATCTGGTGACAAAGAAGGCGCCTCTGTCAGTGAGCCCTGGCTCGACCCGGCTTCATCCGTCGAAACTGAACCCGCAGGAGCACAACGAGCGCGGCGAAGCGGCCAATGCAGCGCCACTTGATCGCCCGTGCGCGCAGCAGCATGGCATAGGCCTCGCAGCCGGGTGAGGGTTCGACGTTCATGGAAGATCGACCTCGACGTTCCCGATCAGCTACTCAAAATACGGTACGGCTGCGCCCGCTGCTTGTTGCTTTCCGCCTAAGATTTGCTGGAGTCAGCCTGGGATCGTGCCGCGCGCCCCGCATCGGTACGTGATCGCGAGGGCGAGGAGATCCCTCACCAATCGCGCTCACAGAATGGCAGCTCAAGCTGGGCGGGGTCGATCTGGCGAAGGCTTACCAACTGCCGCCGGGCGTCGACGAAGAGATCGAGATCGCCGTACTTGAGAGAGATTTTCAGCTTTACGCGTGCCAGCGCTAGCGCAACGTCAGGCGGAATGTTTTGACGGGGCTGCTGTTTGGGGCCGCCGTCGGAGCGGTCGGTCATTCGCCGATCTTTCAGTGGGGGTGCGCAGGCCTGGACAGCCAGTCTCATGACCGCTTCAGCGCGGGTCAATCGCCGCGTAGCGTCCGTCCACTGCTCACACCCATTCGTCGAAGCCGCGTGGCCATTCATCCCTATCTGGGTCGGCGTCACGCCTCCGCCGGTCCCAGTACCCTTCAGGCGGTGGTGGCTGACGCGCGCGTTCGGCGGCGAAGAGCCGGATCAGAAGTTCGTACCAAGCATGTACGGCAAGGTCGTCGCCCGTCAGCATCGCGTTGTAGCGCGCCATGGCGGCGACAAGCTCCGCGTCTGAGAGGCCAAGCTCTTGAAGCTGCCTGATAATCGCGATGCGATTGTTCAAGGCTTGGCCATTGTCGTAGCAACCCGGCGGATAAAGGACATCCCGCGGGTCGCTGGGCGGTTCTATCGACCTTGATCGTGGGAAGGCCATCGCGATCCGACGCTCTGCACTGGCATTCCGCGCGTCGACGCGAGACGCGTCCTTCCGCGCTTTGGATTGCCGAGAGATCGGCCTCAGGGATAGCCGCCTTTCGCCCGCCATTGCTCGTCTCCAAGTCGCGCCAGCCTGACGCGGTTCGCAGCGCCTGCCTCGTCGATCCGCCCGCTCAAGGCGAGCGCGGCGGCCCAGCGAACGCGATCAATGGCGCGCCAGGTCAGGCCGTGATTGTCGATGTCCAGATCGATGCCATGAGTTTCGCACAGATAGCGCCCAACGCGGGCCTCGTCGGCGTCGGGGAGGATTAGCGTGGTGCCGGGCGTATCGGGATGGTGTCGCCAGAGCCGATGTAGCTGACGACGGGCGATGGCGGCGAGGGCGCGCTCGGCTTTATCGCGGGTTACGGCGTTTGTGGCGTGACGCTGCCTTTCAAGGCGCGGGGTGCGGGCAAGGTCGTAGATGTCGCGCGCGCGCCCTTTGAGGTGATGCAGGCAGCGGCGCGGTGACGTGTTGGGGAGGGCGTGCATGCGGCACGGCTCGCCGTTGCGACGGATTGCTTCGCAGCGCGGGAGGCGGCGCAGGCCATCGACCATGGCGGCATGCCAGCGGCGCTGATGCTCCGGGGTGTGGAAGGCGGTGAGATCGCGCGGGGGCATGGTGGGGGGAGTGTATCATGTAGGTACACGTTGTCAGGCCAACTGTTAAAGCGGGTCCAGGCAGCCTTTCTAGACTATCAGAAACCACTCTCCGGCGGCCCCACTAGAGGGGTTCTGCATAATCTCACTGAGCATAATGGGCGGCCCATGCGGACGCCCATTGGCTCCGGTGCAATGCACGTCAGGGTCACACTCGGGCGGCCAATCTGCTTTCAATGGTGTAAGGAATTCGATCTCCGACGCCTGCTCTACCGCCCGACCAGACAGGTTCGGGGACAGGTTGTCGATGCTTTCATCCCGATATTCAGGCCAAGGCCGCTCGTCGATGGAAAGCTCGGGCGAATGTTCTGCGCTGCCGTGCGGCGGCGCATCCCCACCGGGCAGGGAGGCCGGAGCGTCTGGTATGTCGTCGCGCTCGACGATCTCGAACGCCGCCAGAGGGCCGAGCCGGCTTTCGAGCCACGTGCGCGGGTCGGGGACAGTGACGGGGTCGAACACGCCGGATTTGAACGACTGACCGTTCCCGTGAAGCTGATAGTGAAAGCTTTCCCCCTTTTCCCCATAATAGATATCTATGGGGGAATGGGGGAAAGCTTTTTGTTTAAAGGCATGTTCCGCCGCCTTCGTTGTCTCCCACAATTTCGGGTACAGCCGCGCCGCATCGGTCGGGCTCGACATTGCCACGCCGCCTTCGGCCAGCATCATGTCGACCGGCCTCATCTTCAGCACAGCCTCCGCATCGATCTCCTCGACCGCGACGGGCAACACCACGTCGCTCAGGACGATGACCTCGACCGGACCGCGCTCCGTCCTGTTTACGCCCCTCGCCCGGCCTATGGCCTGCCAGACCTCGGCATCCGCGATCTGCCGGCGCATACGCTCGACGATTCCGACCAGGTGGGCCGGCCCTTCGGCCATGGAGATGCGCGCCAGCCCGTCCGCCCCTGTCACCAGCCTCGGCGTGTCGCCTGTGAGGAACCAGCCATCGGGCGTCCCGACACGCTCGACGGCCTCGCCGGTCAGCGCTGCCGCCAGATTCTCGACCTCGCGCGGCGGCGGAGCAGGCCGTCCGATCACGATCACCGTCGCCACGTCGCCCCATCCGTCGCGTCCACGCAGCGCGCCGAACCACGTCGACTCGACGCCGGCAGGCAGGCCCAGGGCGTCGAGCGCGGCGACCACGGTCTTGTTGCCGACGACCAGCGTCCGCCCACCCCGCACCTGATGCGTGCGGACGACGGAGCGCCAGACGCTCCGCAGGTTCTTCGCCCGTAGCTTCGCTTCCTCGGGTTTGCGCCGGGCCTTCTCGCCTGACAGCGGCTCAAGCATCCGTTTGCCGAAAGATCGCCCCCAGGCCTGCCGCACGCGCATATGCGGCGCTGCCGCCTCGACCGGCGGGAATAGCCGCAGTCCCGGCCAATAGGCGCTGGCCAATTCCTCGTCCAGGTCCGCGTCGATGAGCAGCGTGGGCACGCTGAAATGCTCGTGCACACTCCGGCGGCCACGGATCGCGATCTGACGCCCACCGTCAGGGCCGGCAACGAGTTCGACCCAGCCCGATTTGGCTCCGGGGTCGTCAAAGAGCAGTGCGCCGACGGCTTGCCAGAGCCAGTCCGCTGCCCGGATCGTCCTGTTTAGCTCGACCTCGCCTGCGTCGCCTCCCTCAGGGCCAAGCTCGCCGTCGATCTTCCGGCTCATTTCCAGCCCGCACGCCTCCGGCCCCAGTCCCTCGTTGCCGAAGTCGCGAACATCGAACAGTGAATACCGGACGAGCGCATCGCGGCGCAGCGCAGCGATGCCGTTGTCCAGCAGCGCCGCATGGAGGCCATGCCGCAGCGCCGTCAGCCGCTCGCCCTTGTCCTGCCGATGCCGTGACGCCGCCAGTGCCTCATCGATCCGGGCGACCTCATCATGGTTGCCGTTCTTCGCGGCCGTGTAGCGCTGGGTCAGCAGCCTATTGACCTCATTGGCAGGGAGCCCGCTCGGGACCGGCATCGCGCCGCTGACGAGCGCGTCGAGCGGGAGCGTCAAGCGCTCGTCTCCGACGCCGATGAGCCCTGCGTGCCAAGATGTCTCGTCGATCACGACGAAAGCCACCTCGCGCCCCCGGAGTTGTTCCGGCAGGGCGCCGAACAGCCCCCGATGCGCAATGATCAGCAAATCCGCGTCTTCGACGCGCTGCCCAAGGTAGGCGCATCCGCTAAAATGCGGGCAACCGGCCCGGCAGACGACCTTGGCCGGATCGAGCACGAGCGCCTGCGCCTCGCGGACACGTCCGACGTTGCGGCACATCGTCTCGCCGTCGCCGTTAGGGTCCAGCGCCTCGCGGCCTCGCCAGGGCCGCGCCACAAACGCGCCGCCAGACTCCTCCGCGAACCGCTGCACCTGTTCGTCACTCAGGCGATGCTGCGGCACGGCGACGACGACGAGGCTCTTGTCACCGATTGCCCGCAGCGCGGTCAGTAGATCGACCGTTGCGCTCAGCACCGCGCGCGTCTTGCCGAGCCCGACGCCGGCCTTCACGCCCCATGCAGTCGGCGTCAGCGCGAGCCTCGTCCGGCGCTGCGCGGAGGCCGCGCGAACCCGATCCGTCACCAGCAACCGCGCTTCGTCCACACCGGGCAGAGCGACGGCGAACCGCGCTTGCGCCACCTCAATCGCGTCCTCGATGCGCTTGCGGACGGCGGTCATGCCCGCGCGCTGGGCGAGATCGTTGAAGTCGGCCCTGTCTCCACGGCGGATAGGCGTTGGAAAAACGCTCGCTACGTCCAGCCCGGCGGCGCGCCATTTCGCGAGCCTATGTCGCATCGCCTTGGCGGCGGGCGACTGCGCCGGATCGTCGTCGCGGCAGGTCACGACCAAGCGGCCTTGCGGCGGCGTCAGGCGCGCCATCGGGCCGAGTGTGACCCATGTTTCGCAGCCTGTCGCGGCCCAGACCGTCAGCCCGGTCTCGACGCCCTCGGCCAGCAACAACACGCCAGGACGTCGGCAATCAGGACGGGTCGGCAAGCGCACAACACCTCGACCGACCGGCCCATAAGACAGCTTTGCCCGTCGACCAGCCCGCTTTCGCCCGGCCTTGTCGAGCAGGATCAGTTGCACGCCGACGAGCCTGCCGGCATCGTCCGTCGCAGCCGCCACGACGGCCCGCAGGCGCGCGTGGAAGCGGATCGCGCACGCGGGAAACTCGGCCACGCCGCGAATGCGCCGGACTTTGGTCAAATACCGTTCACCGAGCGACCAGCCGGCATCTTCGCTCTCGTTCCAGACCGCCTCAGCGCGTCGCCTGCGGCCTTCCTGAATCGCCGCGTCCAGTGCCTCAGCCTCGGCGCGCTTGGCCGCCCTCGTGGCCCGTTCGGCCTCCTGCACGGCCTTCGCAGTGGCGTCGGCTTCGGGGTCGGCGGGCGGAGCATGCCTGCCCGTCCCGAAAATGATCGAGTTCGGATGTCGCTCCTCGATGGACGGAGCGCCCTTCGGCTCGGGCCAGCCCATAAAGCGTCGGGCCCATGCGACGGCGTCTGCGAACGAGCCGCCGGTCTCGCGCCGGATCAGATCGAACAGGTCGCCCTTCTCGCCGCTCTCGAAGCTTCGCCAGCGCCCGGCCCAACGGCCTTTCAGCGTGACCTTCAGCGAGCCCCGGCGCCCGAACCGCGCTTCTCGCCGCGACGACATTGCCCGATTCGGCTCGCCCAAAAGCTCGCGCGCGACTTCTTCGGCGCGGTCGGCCAGCGCCTCGCGCATGGCGTCGAGGTCGCCGGGATCGTCGCCCCCGGCCATGGCTCAACACTTCGTCGAAGCGAAGAAATCTCGCCCACGGGCCAGGTATTGATTGAGATCATCTGCCTTCCCTGAATAAAGTCCAAGAGCGGTTTCAGCCTCTATCTCCCAATAGGGCGCTGGGGCGGGCTTCCCTTGTCGCATGAGCTTTGCCGTGAACCTTGATGGCGCCTCGCGACGCCTGAGGCCGATGCGAACATCCGCGATCATCGCCAACAAGACGCTTCCGATGAGGATGAGCCCGCCGATGGCGTCGACATCGGCTTGCGATGCCCCCGCCGGCAGGGCGAGCGCGGGGCCGTCTTCCCCGGAGGCGTCGATTGTCGCAACCGCCCGCAGGGCCAGCCTCACGCGTCCGTCGACGATGCGCGGTACCACGCTGACGGCTCGCGCGAGCCGGTTCTGGGCGTCGGCGCGCAAGGAAACAAGCATCGGCCTCCCGCGCGGACCCATGACGACCGGCGTCATGGGGTGGGGCAGAAGGGCGCCGCCAAAGCACACGGCCCGCGCCGCCGCCTCCGCCGGGCCGGGGCTGAGGGGGCAGGTCGCGTTGAGCACGAGGGCATTCCCGGTGCGTGTCGCCCGGCCCGCGTCCCGCACATCCGCGGCAAGGAGCAGGCCGAGCATGTCCGGGTCCGCCGGCGCGCTGTCGAAGCCGGCATGATGCCCGGTGCGGGCAATGTCGCGATCCCCCCAGGACGCGAAGGTCCGCAACCGTCGGAGAAGTTCGCCGTGCGGCATGTCCGTGACGGGTGCGCCCGGCAGGTCGAGCAGGCACGATGACGAGCCGGCGAGTCGCTCCCCGTCGAGGCGGCGCGGGTCGAAGCCGGGCGGGACGGCCCAATTCTCGAAACGTTCCATGATCGAGGCTCCTCCTGCTGAGGGAGCCGCGGCCTGGTCCGGGCTGGAAAATCGGCTAAAACGGGGCCGTCACGCGCCGATTCAGCATCTCCCGCCGCCGGTCCGCAGCCGGCGGCAATTCATTCATCGACGCTCGGAAGCGTCGCTTCGACGGCCCGGCGGCCCAAGGCGGGCCGGGCGCGGATGTAGTGGCGCAAATCGCCGAGCCTGTAGCCGATGCCGCGCATGCCGATCTTGATGTGGATAGGGCCGGAGCCGGTCGAGCGCCAAAACTCCAACGTCTTCTCCGACCGCCGCAGCAGCCGCGCCGCCTCAACTGGCGGCAGGACCACGTCGTCGCCGGCCAGGGCATCGAGACGCATTCGATCCGCGATCTCGTCGGCGAGCCGTGCGGCAATAGCCGAAGCCAGCGCATCGGGATCGAGGGGCGGGGCAGCAGGCGAGGGGGAGGAAGCGCGGGGCATGAGGGCGGGTCTCCGGGTTTCGATGCCCGGAAGGATCGCCCCGATGCAGCCCGTAGTCTGGGGGAAAAGTCGCCCCGATTTTCCCCGCAGATCGCGCTTCGGTCTAGGCCAGTCCCGCCTCCCGCAGCACGGCCCTCCACCGCTTTTCGTCACGCGCCAGCCCCAGCCGGCCTTCGCGATAGTCGGCAAAGTCGGGATCGATTGGCCTGCCCTCGCGCACCGCCACGCCTTGCTCCCCAGCATCGGCGACGCTGTCCCGACCGAGCAGTTTGATGCCAGCCCTGTAGAGATCGCGCACTTGATCGTATGTCAGCATCTGCAGATCGGCTGAAAGCGTGTCAGGAGATGGGGCGGCTCTCCGGGTTCCGGGGCGGCGGACGCCTGTGACGCGCGCTCGCGCCTCCTCGATGGACACATCTTCTAGACTGCGCCGAAAGTGCGTCTCGGCAGCGATGAATGTCGCCAGTTCATCACGACGGGAAGCACCTTGCCAGCGTTGCGACGTGGCGGGGATCGCGAAGCCGCGCGCCTCGCCCCTGTCCAACGCCTTGAGCGTGCCGACAAATTCTCCAGCAAGCTTAGGGGGCAGCAGGTCGGCTTCAAGCTTCATCGCCGCTGCAACCAGTCCGGCGCGGATTGCGCGATGGGTCGTTTCGGCGTCGCCCGGTTTGACCCAATCGGCCAGCGCGGCACGGGCCTCGGGCCCCGTCACCGCATCTTGCGGCTTGTCGAGCAGGACTGCCGCTATGGCTTTGCCAATTGCTGCTTCGACATGCTCGCGAAGCGTCGCCATGACGTGCCGGACAAGCTCATCGCCCGGCTCGTCCGTCACGCCGCAACCCGCTTGGTCCGGGGCTCCGCTCGCGTTCCAGGGCGTAGCGGCACGATCTCGGCGCGGGTCGCCTTTTCGTGCGCGTCGACCGCTGTCTCGATCTCGCCACACCAGAGCGCCATCGCCTCGATGCGCTCGGCAAGAAAGTCGTGCATGTCGTAGGTCTGGATTAGGCGATCTGTCGGCGCGTGATTGAGCATGGCTTCGGCGACGCGATCCCTGATGCCAAGCCGGGTCAGATGCGACCGGAAGGTCTTGCGCAGGTCATGCAATTTCACATGGCGCGTCAGTCCGTATTCGTTCGCGATCTTGAGCAGCGCCGGCCAGGATTTCGACCAGCCGCTGATTGCGGCCGTCTTGCCAGTCTTGCGCGAGATAGCGCCGGGCGTGATCAGGTCCACGTCCCTATAACGGCGCACGCCAGCAATGACGCCTGCTGGCAATGCTGGCAGTGGCACGACATGCGCCCTGCCAGATTTCGTCGCCTCCGCAGGTAGCATCAGCAGGGCAGGACGATCCTTCGCCGCCGCCTTGATCCACGGCAACCGGGCGTGTGCCAGTTCCTTGCGACGGCATCCCGTCACCAGCAGCAGGCGGATGTAGGCCCCGAAGCTCTGGCTGACACGCGCGTCGCCGCAGGCACGCCAGAGCGCTGCGACCTCGGGCATGCCGAGCATGACGCCTTGCGCGCTTTCGGCTCGTCTGGCGTCAGCCACGCGCTGAGCCTTCGACTTCCGCTTGGAACGATAGCCGGCCATGACATTCGTCGGCACCAGTCCGGCGTTCTCACCAAAGGCCAGCAAGCCGTGAACACGGGCGCGCAACGTCATGACGGAGCCGGGGCGGGGCTTGGCGTGGCCAGGAACGCCGTCGCGCATCTTGTCGTAGATGGCGACGATCTCCTGACGCTTGAGGCTGGCCGGATCGCGCGTCAGCAACCCGGCGAGTTCCCTTTGCATCGACTTGGACGCTTCTGCCGCGCTGACAATGC
This sequence comes from Allobosea sp. 05T433, assembly GCF_056396065.1. Classification (NCBI taxonomy): domain Bacteria; kingdom Pseudomonadati; phylum Pseudomonadota; class Alphaproteobacteria; order Hyphomicrobiales; family Alloboseaceae; genus Allobosea; species Allobosea sp. 05T433. Next base: position 112,497 of record NZ_JBFTKS010000001.1, read on the forward strand.
CATGGGCCTTCTGTTCGCGTTCGTGCCGTTCGATCAGGTCGTTGAGCGTGATCGCGTTCTCGGCCTCGCTGGCGGCCTTCTCCTCGACCTTGCGCCCGGCTTGCGGGTCCTGACCCTGCCGTGCTGCCAGCAAGGCGGCCTGAGCCTGTAGACGTGCATCGGGCAGGGGGATCGCGCCGACGGGGCCAATCGTCATGCGCTGTGGGCCACGGTTGTCTCCCTTGATGCGATAGCGCACCATGAAGCTCGCCGCGCCGCTGGCGCGGATGCGGATGCAAAGGCCATCGACGCCGGTATCCCGCAACGTCGTTTCACCGCTTTCCGGCGGTGTCAGTGCGGCGAGCCGGGTGACGGTGAAATTGAAACTGTTCGCTTCGGACATGCGACCCTCTTAGGCTGTGGGGACGCGCTGGGGACACGCTGGGGACACGCTTTGGTGAGGGTTGGTCCTTAGTGCTGATAGGGTCTATTAGGGCAATAGCACTGAATTATCAATGAAAAATAGGAGTTCAGCGGGAAGTTTAGGGCACGTCAGGGGACACAGCTTGCTTTTCGTAATGAGGGGGTCGGGGGTTCGAATCCCTCTTGCGGCACCATCCAACCCCTTGAGGTTGTCKATTTTCCTAGATAATTCCGGCCTGAAGTCGCGCAGACTTGGAAGTTTCGCTTGGCGAGATCGATCGCCACGGCTCCTCCTTCCAACGCGCCTTCATGGCGCTCGCGGGCACCTTACGGTGCCGGCCGGAGGGGGGCATCCACCCCATCAGTTCACAGTGCAGGCCGCCGCTCGAGACCAAGCGCCCACGGCTCCTAGGCTCGAACCAATTCTCTGCGGCCAATAAGTCAAGTAGTCAGTTCTGGGGCACAACGGTTAGCGGTCGGCCATACGGATTTCCTGCCCCGTAGGGGTTGTTGATGCTGTCAGACGAATACGGGCTGCCGTATCGTCCGTAAGGATTGCTCGTGCTGTCTGGATCGTATGGATTCGCGCTGAGGCGACCTCGATAGTTACCGTCTTGGTCATAGAGCTTCGGCGCGTTTGTTGCGTAAGGGTTCTTTGCTGACTCGTTGCTGTAAGGCGAGCCGTAGCGGCCGTAGGGGTTGTTCAAGCTGTCCGGATTGTACGGGTTACCGGCTCCATACGGATTGTTGATGCACCGGGAATCATAGGGGCAATTTTGGGCGGTGGCTGTACCACTGATGCCAATGACGGCAACTGCCGCGAACAATGCCTGTTTCATCGTGACCACCTGCCGTCGAGTCTCTTGCGTCATCCCGGCGCGAAGATAGCATTCGCGCCCATTTTTGCTAGACGTTGGGCAAGCGCCGTGAGGGGCGTATCGCCAGACTTGCTTCAAAACGCTTCCGCCTGTGGAAAGCTCACTTGGAGCGCCGCGGCGTTTTTGATTGTTGGCCTTATGGATACTTGAATTAGAAAAATATTTTAAATTTGAATGCCATATAGATTTCTTACGGTTCCCTCCTGCGCACCATTGTTTAGCTTGGTTTCACAAGCATTCCGGATCAGCCGTAGGGCCAATCTGGGGCAAAGAGCCGAGCGTTTCCTCGGTCTTATGCTGCTGATCACGAATCGCGAAGCATCACTTCCGAGTGGCGGCCTGCTTTGCATATGTCCGGTAGCAATGCGGGCAAGTCGGCTTCCCGCTCGCAAATGCCATGCTGTCAGGCTCTAGGCGCTGAACGATATGGGTGTGTGGCAGGCGGAAGGTACCTACTCGCGAGCTGCCTGAATGGCTCACACACGATCCGATCAGCAGCGAGTGCTCGCTGCGCCTGCAGGAGGAGATTTCATGTCCTATGTCGATGAACTCGAGCCGCTCATTCGGTTGGAGCAGGAGCTGCGGCAGACGATCGCGCTGAGCCTCGCGGAAGAGAGGGGCCAACCCCACGTCGGGGCCCCGACCGAGGAGCAATTGCTCGCTGCCGATGAGGCGATCGCGGCTTGGGCCGAGGAGGTCGATTTCGAGCAGGACATGCGCGCTTTCCGGCCGCTGACGCCTCTGCAGACGCTGCTCGCCCAACATCTCGGGATATGCGAGCGCATTTTCGACATCCGCGACAGGCGGCTGTCCTGACCAGGATAAGGTCAATCGGGAGCAAGGCCGGGACGCTCCCGCGCGAGCCGGAACGGCCCGAGCGACCCGGCTGCCCCATGTTTCGCAGGTCTAGCTGCCAGCCGTCTCCTCGGCCGTCGCCTTGTCGAGAATCTCGACCACCTCTTCCAGGCTCTCCCTCACGCCGAGCATGAAGTCCTTGCGGAAGCCGATGATGGTGTCCGGCGGGTTGCCCTTGAACGTATAGACCACGCTGACCTGCGCGGGATTGACGTAGACGGGCTTCCCATCGGAGGGCGAAGTGAACTTGCAGAGCTTAGGCATGATCTCTTCCGTCAATGGCGATTCGATGAGCAGAGCTATACGGCAAGGCGGCCGCTCGACGAAAACGCCGGGCGTTGGTGCCAGCCAGCTGATGAAGATCGGCGTCACAATTTGGCGTAGCGAGAGCCGTGTCCGACGACGGCGGAACGTCGCTTGGGCATGCCGTCCCGGACCCAGCATTCCCACTCGGGCATCCCTGCGTCACGCTAAGTGAGGTGCCTCACATATCCGACCGGCCGGAATGCGTAGTCTTTCACGCACTGACGAATGTCGGAGCGCACCATGAGCCCCACCTGTGACGAGAAGCTTGAGCAGTTCCGGCGCAGGGAGGTCGAACGCGCGCAGAAGGCAGGCCTGTCAGCCTATATCCTGAACGAAGACGGCAGCGTGATCCGCATCGCTCCCGACGGCAGGCTGGATCTGATTGTCGTTCAACTCGGTAGCCAACACGCACAGGCCCCCGGGGCTCGCTCTCGATAGCTCACGGCCCGACCTCGGGCAGTCGTACTGCTTGCCCCGGGGCAGTCCCCGAGCCCCGATGTTGGCGGATATCGCCTGGGCCGCTTGACGGTGTCATGCCGCGTCAGCTCGCTCGCCCGCCGCGTTCACAGGTCGATCGCAGCCTCGGTCAATGACGAGCGGCAGCCACCGGAGGCGCCGACTCGCGACTCGACACGGGCCTGCAACAGGTGTGATCTCGACAAGAGCGCCGAGGGCTGCGACGACGCAGGCCTTCCAAGCCGTGCAAGTGCTGGTTGTTCCGGGAGGTCTCACCATGACGCGCAGGTTCACCGCAGCTTTGTCCTTCATGCTCTCCCTGGTTCTGGCAGCGCCGGCCGGGGCGCAGATCGGCACGCCAGGGAACGCGCCGCTCACACCTGGTGGCCCCAGGCAAGGTCTTGGGCCCCCCTCGCTCAGCGACAGTGTGCCGGATATCCGATTGCATTCGAGTGGCGGCGGGATCCCGGGCGCAGGCCCGCCGATCGGCTATGGAGGCACGCAGCCGCTGGGCAACGCCGGCATCGGGGCCGGATATGGCATGGTCGATCGCCGCGCGGTCAGAACGACCGGCCGGCACTGCCAGACATCGAGCCGGATCTGCGTGCTGAAGGGCACGGCGCCTGTCAGGTCCGGGTGCTCATGCCGATTGTCCAATGGCAAACGCGCGCGGGGCCATGTCGTGCCGTGAGGCTGCCGAACGGAGGCCGTTGAGCCCGACGGGAGCCCGAGCCAACTACGCCTCGCGCCCCGCTGGAAGGCGCGACCTATCGAAACCCCGCCAGAAGCCCTGCTGCGACGGCGAGGCCGCTTACGCAGCCGACGCGCAAGCCAAGCGCCATGCCGCCCGTGGAGGCGGCGAGCCCGGCCTTGACCAACGTGTTGACGCCTGTCGCGAGCAGGATCGCATGGCCCGCGAGCGTCGGGTCAATGACGCCGAGCGCCATGCGCGACATCGAGATCACGACGGCATCGACATCAGCAATGCCGGACAGAGCGGCCGTGGCGAGCACGCCCGCATCGCCGAAATGCTGCTGCAGCAGGCGTGCGGCAAGCATCACCACCGCGATGAACGCTGCCATCTTCAGAGCGGAGCCGAGTTCCAGTGGATTCGAGATCTTCAGCTCCGGGCGCTCGGAGGAGCCGCCAGTGTTGATCAGCATGAGGCCGGCGCCTGCCGCCAGGACGCCGCCGGCGCAGGCAAGGGGCAGTGCAAGGAGCGGGATCAGGACCGGGTTCAATGCCATCGCGACCACAGCGACGCGCAGGACCATCACCACCCCGGCGATGAGGATGCCGGCGCTGAGCAGACGGCCGGAATCAGAATGCTGGCGCGCGAGCCCGGCCAGGGTCAGCGTTGTCGCGGTGGAGGAGGCGAGGCCGCCGGCGACCGCCGCCATGATCACGCCAAGGCGGTCGCCAAAGATCCGGACCGCGACATAGCCTCCGAAGGACACGGCCGCGATCAGGATGGCGAGCAGCCAGATCGAATAGGGATTGATCGATCCCCATGGGTCGATCGGGCGGTTCGGCAAAATCGGAAGCAACAGGAACGACATCGCGAGCAGGGTCAGGACCGAGCGGATTTCCTGCCAGCTCAGCGAGGCCACCCACCGGTGCAGCTGTTCGCGCAACGCCAGCAGCAAGGTCATCGCGACTGCGCCTGCAATCGCCGCAGTGAGATCGCCCACCACGGCGAGCGCGCCCAGCATGAAGGTCAGCATCCCGGCGATGACTGAGGTCGCACTGACATTCTGCTCGGAGCGCGCCTCCAGCCAGTGGAAGGCGCCGAAAGCCGCACTGTATCCGAGAAAGACCAGGCCGATCGCGATGCCCCCGAGCTGCTGGCCGATGGCTCCGGTCACGCCGCCGAGCAGCCCGGACAGCGCGAAGGTGCGCAGGCCCGCGGCGCGCTGGTGGTCATCCTCGTCGCGCGTGCGCCAGCCACGTTCGAGACCGACCACGAGCCCGATGGCGAGGGAAACGGCGAGGCGGCTCAGGAGGGCGTGTTCATCCATATCGGTCTGCGGCTTGGCTCGGGCGTGGCGATCGTTCGACGAGCATATCGGAAGCGGCCGGTTCGGATAGCGCCCAGGGCGCATCCCATGTGGCACCCGCGGCTGTCATCTGCAGGTCATGCAGGCGGTCTTTAGACCAGCCCATGTCGTCATCGCGGGCGGCCTGGCCCGTCTTATGCTTGGTGAGTTGGTCATGAATCGGCTGGTCATTATCTACTCGGAAGAGGACTACGCCTGCGCTTGCGAGCGCCTCGAGGAACTGCGCACCAGGCCGGATTGCCGGGCGAAGGACGAGGAACTCGACGCGATCCATGATGCCATGCTCGCCTGGGAGCTGAGGCAGGACGACTGACATCCAGCGGACGGTTCTGCTGCGCGCCCGTCGTGAACCGGCAAGCGCCCCCGTCCATGTTGCGACGCACTCAGCCCACATTCTCACGCTAGCCACCCTGGACCGCCCGAAGAATATCCGGGGCGGATGTCGCATTCCTGCGGGCGCGCGACACTCTGGCCGGCATCTCTCGGCCGCTAGCGAAAGGAGCCTGGCCGATGCTCGTGCAGATCGGAACTCTCATCGCCGCGACGAGCCTCATTCAGCTCGCGAACGGCTTCTTCAACACCTTCCTGTCCCTGCGACTGACGATCGAGGATTTCGGTTCCACGCTGAACGGCGTCGTGCTCAGCGCCTATTTCATCGGCTTCACCATCGGGGCGGTCGGGTCCGGGCAGGTGATCCAGCGCATCGGCCATATCCGCGCCTATGCCGCATTCGCGGGCATGGTGGTGGTTGCGACAGCCACGATGCCGCTTCTTGTCTCGCCATTGGCCTGGATCGTTTGCCGCGCCGTCATCGGCATGGGCTGCGTCGGCCTGTTCATCACCACGGAGAGCTGGCTGAACGCCAAGGCGCAGGCGGATCAGCGCGGGCGGGTGTTCTCGATCTACATGGTCGGCACGTTCCTGGCGCTGGCGCTCGGCCAGTTGCTGATCGGCAAACTCGCCATTCACGCCATGACGCCCTTCAACATCATCGCCGTGCTCTTTGCACTTGCCCTGGTGATGGTCAGCACGACGCGCGCCGAGGCGCCGGGGATCGCACCGGAGGCGACGCTGCGCTATGGCGAGTTGACCCGGCAGGCGCCGGTGGCCGTGGTCGGCTGCGTCATCAGTGGCATGATCAGCAGCGCCTTCTACGCGCTCGTACCGGCCTGGATGCTGAGCAATGGCGTGCCGCAGCAGACGATCGCGCTCTTCATGCTGGTCGCGGTGCTGGGCGGTCTGGCGCTTCAGGTTCCGGTTGGGCGCCTGTCTGATCGTGGCGACCGCCGGCTGGTTCTGGCCGGCCTCGCGCTCGGCTTTGCGGCGGCGGCGCTGCTGCTGGTCATGTTGCCCCCGAAGCTTGCAGCGGTGCTGCCCGTGGCGGCGGTGCTCGGCGGCTTCATGTCGACGCTCTATCCGGTCTGCGTCGCCCATGCGCTCGATCGCATGCCCTCAGATCGCGTCGTTGCCGTCAGCGGCAGGTTGATCCTGGTCAGCGGCTTCGGCTCGGCCCTGGGGCCGATGCTCGGCGCCGCCGTCATGTCGCGCTTCGATATTGGCGGGCTGCTCTATTTCATGGCGGCCGCGACCATCCTGCTCGCCGCGGTCTCCGGCCTGCGCGTGCTCGTCAAGGCGCCGCCTGTCCGGGTCGAGCGTCCCTTCGAGATCATCGACCCATTGACGGCACCGATCTCGCAGGAGCCGGAAGCGACGGATCCGGACGGAACGCCGCGCGCTGTCCCCGCCTGAAGCGTGCGGCGGGCAGCCTCACGCATCGGCCCGAAAAGTGGATTACGGTTTTCGGGAAAGCCGATGCAAGCACAGAGAATCATCGGCTCGAAAGTGGATTACGGTTTTCGGGAGGGCCGATGCAAACGCAGAAGATCACCGGCCGGGATACGATGTCCGGTCCGATGACCTAACCCATGATGTGATAGCCGGCATCGACATAGATCGTGTTGCCGGTCATGCCGGTGGCGGCATCGCTGATCAGGAAAGCGGCGACCTGCCCGACCTCGTCGATGGTGACGACGCGCCCTTGCGGAGCCCGCGCCGCGGCTTGGGACAGAAGCTCGTCGAAACCGGCGATGCCGCCGGCGGCGCGTGTCTTCAACGGGCCCGGCGAGAGCGCGTGCAGGCGGATGCCCTTCTGGCCGAGTTCATGGGCGAGATAGCGGGTCGTGCTCTCGAGCGCAGCCTTCACCGGTCCCATGATGTTGTAATTGTCGAGCACCTTCTCGGCGCCGTAATAGCTCATGGTCAGGATCGCGCCGCCCGCGCTCATCAGCGGCTCGGCCTTGCGGGCCATTTCGATCAGCGAATAGCAGGAGACGCGCATTGCCTGCTCGAAGCCGTCCCGCGTCACATCGACGACCCGGCCATGCAGGTCGTCGCGCGGTGCAAACGCGATCGAGTGGATGACGAAGTCGAGCTTGCCCCAGCGCCTTGTGATTTCCTCGAACACGGCGTCGAGCTGCCCGGGCATCTCGACATCGAGCGGCATGATGATCGGGCTGCCGAGTTCCTCCGCGAGCGGGCGCACCCATTTCTCGGCCTTGGCGTTCAGATAGGTTATGGCCAGCTCCGCGCCGAGCCGGTGCAGGACCCTGCCGCAGCCGAAGGCGATGCTGTCCTCGTTGGCGATGCCGACGATCAGGCCCTTCTTGCCGCGGACGATGTCGTCGATCGTGCCCATCTGGCTAGTCTCCGAAGATCACGCGGCGGAAACGGCTGAGCGCATAGGTGAAGTATACACTGCCGATGACGACGAGCGCGACGAGCTGCAGCCAGACCACGGAGAGGCCCGCGCCGCGATAGAGCACGGCCTGCGAGAACCCCACGAAATGCGGTGTCGGACTGATGATCTGCATCACATATTGCAGCCAGACGGGCATGCTCTCCATCGGCGTGCTGGAACCCGACAGGAGCTGCATGATCACCAGGATCGGAATGGCGAGCAGCCCGAACTGGCCCATCGAGGTGGCGAGCGTGCCGAGCATGATGCCGAGCGCCGCGACCGTGAAGGCGTAGAGCGCCGCACCCGCCAGGAAGAGCGTCAGCGAGCCGGCGATCGGCACCTGCAGCCACCATTGCACGACGACCGCGAGCGACAGCCCGGCCGCGACCAGGATGACGAGCCCGTTGGCGATGATCTTCGCCAGCATGATCTCGGCCGGCACGACCGGCATCACCAGCAGATGCTCGACCGTGCCCTGTTCGCGTTCGCGGATCAGCGCCGCGCCGGTCAGGATCACTGTCAGCAACGTGACATTGTTGATCACCTGCATCACCGAGGTGAACCAGGCCGAATTCAGGTTCGGATTGAACTTGGAGCGGATGACGACATTGATGGGGGCGCTGGTCACGGTTTCCCGGCCGGCCAGGAAATTCGTCACCTCTTGCGCGATGATCGACTGGATATAGACCGAGCCGTTTCCGGCCTGGGTCATCGCGGTGGCATCGACATTGAGCTGCACGGATGCCCGCCGGCCGGAGAGAAGATCGGCCTGGAAGGAGGGCGGGATTTCCAGCACGAAGACCAGCCGGCCGTGATCCATCTCCTCGTCGATGTCGCGTGCGCTGATCGTCAGCGCGCTCTTGAACAGCGGTGGGTTCAGTGCGTTCTGGATCTGGCGCGAGAGATCGGAGCGGTCCTCGTCGACAATGCCGACGGTCAGGTTCTTCGCCTCGGTCGAGGCACCGGTCGCCACCGTGTAGACGGCGATGCTGAAAGCATAGACCACGAGGATGAGCATGACAGGGTCAGCCCGAATGCTGCGCAGTTCCTTGATGACGAGCTGGTAGATATTGGCCAGATGCAGCCGAAGGCCCGTTGGCCCTTGCTGCGCTGGTTCCGTCGTGGCGCTGGTTCTCTCCGGCGACATCTCAGAGCTCCTGTTTGCGCAGGAGAAGCTGCGAGACGACGAGGAAAAGGACTGCGAAGCCAGCGAGCATGATGAGGTTGAACGACAGGTCGTCGAACCCCAGGCCCTTTGTGAAGGCGCCGACGCTGACCGGCTGATACCAGGCCGTCGGGAAGCCGAGCCCGATCATCCGTGCTCCGCCCGACAGCGAGGCGACCGGAACGAGCAGGCCCGAGAAGTTCACTGCCGGTATGATCGACAGGATCGCGGTGGCGAATACGGCGGAGACCTGTGTCCTGGTGAAGGTCGAGATCAACTGGCCGAAGCCCGTCGTCGCGATCACGTAGAGCAGGGTGCCGAGCACCAGCATCGCGATCGAGCCCTTGATCGGCACCCCGAAGAGGATGATCGCAAGCAGCACCAGCAGCACGAAGCTGATCATCGCGATCGCGATATAGGGCAGCTGCTTGCCGAACAGGAACTCGAACTTGGTGATAGGCGTCGACTGGAAATTGGCGATCGAGCCGGTCTCCTTCTCCCTCACCACCGCAATGGCGGACATGACGGCCGGGATCAGGATCAGCATCAGCATGATCACGCTCGGCACCATCGCATTGACGCTCTTGAAGGCCTGGTTGTAGCGGAAACGGGTCTCGACATTGACGAGACTGGCCGCGCTCGTGCCGGCACTGTTCTGGGCGAGCCATTCCTTGGCGTATTGCGCGGCAAGCCCGGTGACGTAGCCCTTCGTCGTCTCGGCGCGGAACGGCATGGCGCCGTCGAGCCAGACCGCGACCTCCGGCTTCCTGCCGGATTGCAGGTCGCGCCCGAAGCCGGGCGGGATCTCGATCGCGAGCTGCAACTCGCCGTTCCTCAGCCGCTGGTCGAGCTCTTCGGCCGTCCTGATCGGCGCACGCTCGTCGAAATAGCGCGAGCCGGAAAAGGCCTCGATCAGCTGGCGGCTTTCGGGGGTATTATCCTGGTCGAGCGCCGAGAAGCGCAGGTTCTCGACATCAAAGGAAATGCCGAAGCCGAAGGCGATCATCAGGACGAGCGGGCCCAGGAAGGCGAAGGCGAGCCGGATCGGATCGCGCAGCAGCTCCATCGTCTCGCGCCGCGAATAGGCCCAGAGCCGCTTCGGGTCGAAGCGGCGCGGGGCCCGGATGGGTTCCGGTGGCGGGAGTACCGCGTTCGGGTCAGGCGCCTCCGATTTCGCTTCGCGATCGATCCCTGCGGCCTCGGCGAGATAGTCGACGAAGGTGTCCTCCAGCGAGGAGCTTCCACGTTCCCTGACCAGTTCCTCCGGTGTGCCGACTGCGAGCACCTTGCCGGCATGCATCAGGGAGATGCGGTCGCAGCGCTCGGCCTCGTTCATGAAATGCGTCGAGAGGAAAATCGTCACGCCGTCATCGCGCGAGAGATCGATCAGCGTGCGCCAGAAGGCGTCGCGCGCGATCGGGTCGACGCCGGAGGTCGGCTCATCGAGAATGAGCATGGCCGGCCGATGGAGTACGGCGACCGCAAGCTGCAGGCGCTGCTTGATGCCGAGGGGCAGGCTGTCGGGCCGCGAGTCCACCACATCCCTGAGGTCGAAGCGCTCGAGCAGCTCCGCGATGCGACCTTCGATCTCATCGTTCGGCAGGTGATAGAGCTTTGCGTGGAGTTCGAGATTCTGCCGGACCGTGAGTTCGGTATAGAGCGAGAAGGCCTGCGACATGTAGCCGACATTCCGGCGCGTCTCCATGTCGTTGGAGCCCATCGGCTTGCCGAACAGCTTGGCCCAGCCCTCGGTCGCCGGCAGCAGGCCGGTGAGCATCTTCATCGTCGTCGATTTGCCGCAGCCGTTCGAGCCGAGGAAGCCGAAGATCTCGCCGCGCTCGATCCGGAAGCTGACATGGTCGACGGCCGTGAAATCGCCGAAGCGTCGGGTCAATCCTTCGGCCTCGATCGCCGGCACGGCGCTGTCGCTGGCCGGGCGCGGGCGTACGATGACCTCCTGGTGCTGCGCCCGCTTCGCCTTCGGGAGCAGCGCGATGAAGGCGGCTTCCAGCGATGTCTGGCCTGTCTTCCCCAGGATCTCGGAGATCGGCCCCGAGGCGATCACCTTGCCGTCATCCATGGCGGCCAGCCAGTCGAAGCGTTCGGCCTCGTCCATATAGGAGGTGGCGACGATCACGCTCATTTGCGGCCGCCGGCCACGGATGGTGTTGATCAGGTCCCAGAACTGGCCGCGCGACAGCGGGTCGACACCGGTGGTCGGCTCGTCGAGGATGAGGAGGTCCGGGTCGTGGATCAGGGCGCAGCACAGGCTGAGTTTCTGCTTCATGCCACCCGACAGCTTGCCGGCCGGGCGGCCTTCGAACGGGTCGAGACCCGTCGCCTTCAGCAACTCGTCGATCCGCCGCCTGCGCTCAGCTTCGCCCTGGCCGAAGAGCCGGCCATGGAAGTCGATATTCTCGAAGACGCTCAGCGTCGGATAGAGATTGCGGCCTAGGCCCTGCGGCATATAGGCGATGCGGGCGCCCTGCTTCTCGCGATGGGCCTTGTCGGCCATGTCGCCACCGAAGACCGTGACATGTCCGGTCTGGATTTCCCTGACGCCGGCAATCAGGGCGAGCAACGCAGATTTGCCGACGCCGTCGGGACCGATCACCCCCACCATGCGGCGGGAGGGGAAGTCGATCGAGACATCGTCGAGCGCAACCGTTTTGCCGTACCGGTGCGAGACATGCTCGACCTTGGCAATGACGCCGTCGTTCATCAGGGGAGCTTCACGGTGAGATCTTCGGGCCACTGGATCGACGGGCTGGTCCGGACGAAGCCCATGCCGCGCACCCCTGTCTTGGCCTGGCGGTGATATTTCTTCAGGACGCGCGGATCGATCTGCAGCTTGACGCGGAACATCAGCTTCTCCCGCTCGTCGGCCGTCTCGACGCTCTTCGGCGTGAACTGGGCGTCCGCCGCGACGAAGCCGACATTGGCCGGGATGACATATTGGGGCAGCGGATCGACGGTGATCCGGGCCTCGTCGCCAAGGGCGAGCAGCCCGGCCTGTGCGGCCGGGAGATAGATCGTCATGTAGACATCGCTGAGATCGAGCAGCGTCAGGATGCGCGCGCCTGCGCCGACGACCTCGCCCGCGCGTGCGAGCTGGTACTGAACCCGGCCGCTGCGGGGCGCGACGAGCGTCATGTCGACGAGAACCGCCTCGATGCGGTCGACCTCGGCTTCGGCGCTCTTGATCGCGAACTGCGCCTGGTCGCGCTGGGCCTCGGCTGCGACGAGCGCGGCCTTGGCGGTATCCGCCTTGGCGACGCGCTGGTCGAAGGTCTGCCTGGTCAGATAGCCCTTGTCGACGAGCTGCTGGCCACGCTCCAGCTCAGCCTGGCTGAGGGTGATCTCGCTCTTGCGCTGGACGATCAGCGCATTGGCTTCCGCCAGCCCATGCTTGGCCTTGAGAACCTGGGATTGGGCGCCGCGAAGCTGGGCTTCGTATTCCGGCGACGAAATGCGCGCGACCACTTGCCCGGCGGTGACGTCGTCGCCTTCATTGACGAGCACTTGCGACAGGCGGCCGGCATATTTGGCGGAGATATCGATCTGCGTCGCCTCGATACGGCCGTTCGACTTGGCAATCCCGCTGGGCATCGAGCCGCTGCGCAAGCGCTGGAGGAACGCCTGGATCTTCGACTGGGCCTGGGCCGGCGCCGTGATCGAGAGGTCGCGCGAGACCGGGGCGAGCACGCTGCCGACGGTCAGGAGCGCCACCGCCAGGGCTGTCGCTGCGGGTAGACGGACCACTATCATCATCACTCTCCGAGCTCGGCGGTTGCGCTTGCGGCGAGAACCGGCTGCTTCCTGATCCTGTGTTATGACCGCGCGGGCTCTCGCGCAGCCACTCCGGTGCTCCGAAGCAGCCGCAGCGTATGCTGCGCGATCATGCGTTCCTCGTCCGTCGCGACGACGAAAATCTGCGTCCGGCTGCCTTCGGCATCGATGCGCCTGTCATTGCGCCGGTTGGCCTCGGCCTTGAGCGACAGTCCTGCCCAGTGCAGGCGATCAACCACGTTCTGTCTGACCTGCCAGGCGTTCTCGCCGACGCCGGCCGTGAAGACGATGCCGTCGAGCCCACCGAGCGTGACCGACAGGCTGGCGATGGCTTGCGCGACGCGGAGGCTGAAGAAGTCGATCGCCATTGCGGCCTCGGGCCTCTCGCTCTCCTGCAGTTCGCGCACATCGTTGCTGATGCCGGACAGCCCGAGCAGGCCGCTTTCGTGATAGAGCATCTGGCCGACTGCGGCCGGGCTCATGCCCTTCTGCTCGATCAGATGCAGGACGACACCGGGATCGAGCGAACCCGAGCGCGTTCCCATCGGCAGTCCGTCCAGCGCGGTGAAGCCCATCGTCGTCTCGATGCTGCGGCCGCCCTGCAAGGCGCAGACGGAAGCCCCGGAGCCGAGATGGGCGATGATCACCCGCTTGTCTGCAATCTCCGGTGCGATGCCGTACAGCGCCTTCGAAACATATTCATAGGACAGGCCATGGAAGCCGTAGCGCCGGACGCCCTCGTCATAGAGCGCACGCGGCAGGGCGAAACGGTCTGAGAGTTCGGGATGGCCGCGATGGAAGGCCGTGTCGAAGCAGGCGACCTGCGGCAGGTCGGGCCGGCGTTGGCGCAGCACGCGGATCGGGTCGAGATTGCTGAGCTGATGCAGTGGCGCGAGCGGGATGAAGGTTTCGAGCGTCTTCATTACCGCGTCGTCGACCAGCACCGGTGCCGAATAGACCGGGCCGCCATGGACGACGCGATGGCCGATGCCGATGATGGCCATGTCCCGGATCTCGCCGACGACCCAGTCGGCAACGACCTGTTGCGCCTGCGCCGAGTTCGCAACCTCCGCGACGGTGAAGCTGCGCTCGATCAGCGACGTTCCGTCATGGCTCTTTGCCTTGAGCCGCGGACGGGTTCCGATCCCGTCCACGGCGCCGCCGAACATCAGCTCGATATCGTCGCCTGCGACGCAGTAGAGCTTGAACTTGATGCTCGAGCTGCCGGCATTGACGACGAACAGGACCTCGGTCACCGGCTAGGCTCCGATTGGCTTGGCCTGCAGCAACGCATGGGCATAKAGCCCGGCAACGGCGCAGGAGGCGAGGCGGGTCCGGACATTGTCGGCGCGGCTGGTCAGAATGATCGGCACGCGCGCGCCGAGTACGATGCCTGCGGCATCGGCCCCGGACAGGAAGGTCAGGTTCTTCGCCAGCATGTTGCCGGCTTCGAGGTCGGGCACCACCAGGATCTGCGCTCGGCCTGCTACCGGCGAGACGATGCCCTTGATGCTGGCCGCCTCCGGGCTGATCGCATTGTCCAGCGCCAGTGGCCCATCGAGCAGGCCTCCGGTGATCTGGCCGCGATCGGCCATTTTGCAGAGCGCTGCCGCCTCGATCGTGCTGGGGATCTTGGTGGTCACGGTCTCCACGGCCGAGAGGATCGCGACCCTCGGGGCTCCCAGGCCGAGCCCGACATGCAGATCGATGGCGTTCTGGATGATGTCGCGCTTGGCTTCGAGGTCAGGAAAGATGTTCACGGCCGCGTCGGTGATGAAGAGCGGCTCGGCATAGGACGGCACGTCCATGATGAAGACATGGCTGATACGCCGGCCGGTGCGCAGGCCTGTCTCCTTATTGGTTACCTCGGCGAGCAGCTCATCGCTATGCAGACTGCCCTTCATCAGGAGGGCCGCCTTGCCGCTGCGGACGAGTTCCACGGCCTTGGCCGCGGAAGCGACGCTATGCGGCGTATCGACGATCTCGAAGCCCGCGATGTCGAGCCCGGCAGCCTTGGCGGTCGCGATGATCCGGGCGGTGGGTCCAACGAGGATCGGTTTGATCAGACCCTGCGCTGCTGCGTCGAGCGCACCCCTGAGAGAGGACTCGTCGCAGGGATGCGCCACCGCCGTCATGACCGGCGCAAATTCGCGCGCCTTCGCGATCAGGCGCTCATATTTGTCGTGAGCATGACCTGATCGGGCGCTCGCGACAGCTTGGGAAGGCTGAGACATTCTGCGCTTCACTTCCGGGGCGATGAACTGCGGTGGGGCGCTGCCTTCGAGGCAGTGTCGAGGGCTGTCTCCTTGCGTGCAACCGACCGGCTCGCCAAGCGATGCAGATTGTCGGCGGTCGCACGCGTTTCGTGAACCGGCGACTGATCGGGAAACATCCGGCTGATCCGCTCGAAACGGACAAGCGCTTCGCCTTCGAGCGGCCCTGCAGCGGTCAGAATGTCGTGAAATTCCTCGAGCGATAGATGGGGGGTCTCGGTTTGCAACACCGTGGCGATCGCTGCGACCGCCGCTTCGCCGTCGAAGCGCAGCATGAAGAACTGTTCGCGGACGTTGAGCTTGAACTGCTGGAGCGTCATGCCGTCGAGCTTTTGATGCTTGCTGTGCAGGCGACGCAGTACGGCAAAGATCCGTTCGTCGATGCCGCCGCGTGCCGCTAGGACGTACATCACCGCACGCAGGATCGCGATCTTTGCGCTGACGCGTCCGACCCGTTGAGCCAGGTCGGAACGGCCTGCTTCGAGCGCCGCGACGCCGCGGTCGCGATCGGCTGGCCACGGGCGCGCCGTCTCGTCGGTGACGCCGAGCGCCGCCTGCAAGGCAGGCGCGCCGTAAATCTGTTTGAAGACGAGTTCGGTCGTGGAATCCCGGATGTCGCGGAACAGGTCGAGCGAGGCGACGATGTTCTGCGAGATGATCTCCTGCCAGGCCAGGAATGGATTGTCCTGGGCCGCGGGGCGGCGGTGTTCCCGAACGAGTTCCGCCCAGCCGCTGACGCCGCGCATGAAGGGGTTGTTGTGCGAAAAGATCTCGAACTGTGAGCGCAGCGGATTGAGCCGGCGTTCCAGCTCTGCAGCGGGCGCCGTGGCGGCAGCCTGCACGAATGGGCGCAGCCAGGTCTTGTAGAAACTGGCATTGATCTCGGAGACCTTGGCGACTGTCGCGAACCGACGGTCATCCTCCGCCGTGTTCAGTCCCAGGGCCCGAATGTCGTCGAGGCTGCGCGCCTCGAAGCGCAGGATATTGTCGCCGGTCACAAGATCGGCGTAGTCTTGGCCGGGCTCGCGCGGTGTGATCACCGCCTCCCACAGCCCGGGTGGCAGGATGTCGATCAGATCCATGTTCTCCGTGAGCTCGGTATGCTCCTTCTTCGCCACGGAGCTTGAAACGAAGACGCCGAGATGTCCGGCCTGCGGGTGGATGGAGTAGACGATCGTCTGCTCGGCTGCGATCAGCGCGAGGTCGCTTCCATAGAGATCGGTGATCCAGCCGAGTGCCTGCTGCGGCGGCGTGATGTTGTCGCCCCAGGAGCAGAACACGACGATCGGCGAGGCGACTTCGCGCAGGTCGATCCGCTTGCCGGAAGAGAGCGTCAGTTCCCCCTTGGTCAGCTTGTTGCCGACGAAGAGCTGTTCGACGATGAACTCGATCTCCTCTCGGTTGAGCAGCACATGCCCGCCCCACCATTTCTCGAAGGAGAGAAAGCGTTCGGCTTCGGTATCGACCTTCGACCAGACATCGTAGAGCTTGCTCCACCACGTATTGGCCGGGTTCAGCTTCTCGAAATTCTGAACGAGATAAGCGCCGTCGAAGATTCCGGCGCCGAGATCGCCGGTCAGCGAGGTGAGCCAGGAGCCGCCGAGCATGCCGCCGGAATAGCGCATCGGGTTGAGCCCATCCTTGCCGTTCCAATAAGCCAGCGGTGCGCCCGCGGCCATGATCGGCCCCATCAGCTCGGGCCGGGCGGCGGCGAGCCCGAGCACGGCCCAGCCGGCCTGGCAGTTTCCGATGACGCAAGGCTTGCCGGAGTAACCGGGATGACGCCTGGTGACGGCCTCGATGAAGGCAGCCTCGGCGCAGCCCACATCCTCGATCGTCTGGCCTCTCACCGGATCCGGCAGGAAGCCGATGAAATAGCAGGGATGTCCGGCAGCGAGCGCTGCGCCGATTTCGCTGTCGGGTTTCATGCCGCCAATGCCCGGACCATGGCCGGCACGCGGATCGACGACGATGAAGGGGCGTGAGGACTCGTCCGTGACGACGCCTTCGGGTGC
Organism: Allobosea sp. 05T433; assembly: GCF_056396065.1. NCBI lineage: Bacteria > Pseudomonadati > Pseudomonadota > Alphaproteobacteria > Hyphomicrobiales > Alloboseaceae > Allobosea > Allobosea sp. 05T433. The sequence continues at coordinate 129,430 of NZ_JBFTKS010000001.1, forward strand.
AATGATCCGGACCAGGCCGTAATTGACCGGACGGGGCAGGCTACGGCCGCTCATGACGATCTCGAAGCCAAATCCGAGGACATTGGGAGCCGCCATCGCCAGATGGTCGAGGTAATTGTCGCCCCGCCGGCGCAACACATCGAGCATCAGCACGTTGCGCTGTGCGACGTCGACCAGATACGCGGCGAGGTCGGAGCCGGCATGGGCCATCGCAGCGGTCGCGCCAGGCGACGTCACGGAATATGCGCTCACCATATCGTTGTCCTCATATGGCCGGGGGGCCGATACGTCAGAAACTTCACGATGATCTTTCGCACTGCAATATCACCAGACTGAGACGCCCGCGCAACCTATGCAAGAGGGGCTTGTCATATGCGGCATTCGCCGGCGCGGGGAATTGACTTCAATCAAGTCGGCTCGCCGGCAGGATGTTCAGGATTCAATGCAATATCCTTAGCCGGAATATGGGGGTAGCTCTTGGCGCGATCATGGGAAATGGCGGTGACTGATGGCTGACAATGCAGCTCCGGGCTTGCGGAGTGCGAGCACGATTGAGTTGAGCCTGACCGATGGTGCACAGTTGTTCAACACGCTCGATCCGTTTCCCTTCCGCCAGCGCGACCTGTCGGGGGATGCCGAGCAGTACATCGTCGAATGGGCCGAGGAGCTGCCCAAGGATCGCGCCATTGAAATCCTCATCGACATCGCGGCGGACGGCGAATCCGGCGGCGCGGCGCCCGATCTTGCTGCGGCCATCGGCAATTGGTTCGACGGGCGTGCGCGATCTGAGACAAAGGCGATGCGGCAGCTGTTTCGGGACGGTCGCTTGGCCTTCCTGATCGGCCTCATCGTCCTGAGCGCCTGTCTCTTCATCGGCTGGTGGCTGTCGGAGCGTATCGAAGGCCCGTTCGCGCGCGTGCTTCAGGAGAGCTTCGTGATCATCGGCTGGGTCGTGATCTGGAGGCCGGCCGAGATGTTCCTCTACGACTGGCTGCCCATGCTTCGCCGGCGGACGCTCTATAGGCGCCTCGCCTCGGCACGGGTTACGGTGAGGAAGACGTCCGCGCCGACGAAGGCGGTGGGCACCTAGAGCATGCTGCGAAAGAGTGGCAACGGTTTTTCGCATTGAGAATGCTCTAAATTATGAGAGTCGATCGCACCGGATCCTGTCCGGTCCGAAGATCTAACTTTCGGTGTTTGCATCGGCTTTCCCGAGGGCCTCAATCCACTGTTCGGGCCGATACGCGAGGCGATCGGCACCGCGCTCGCGCTCAGACCGGCTCGATCGCGACCAGAATGTCGCCGGCTGCCACCGTCGATCCGGCCCTCGGACCGATCCGTTGAACCGTTCCGCCGGCGGGGCTCTTCAACTCCATGAAGAGCTTCATCGATTCCAGCACGGCCACGATCTGCCCGGCCTCGACGGTGTCGCCCGCGGCGACATGCAACGCCGCAAGTGTTCCTGGCATCGGTGCCCGCACGGTGCTGCCGGAATCGCCGCCCGCATCGCGGCGCGCTGCTGCGGCCTCGATCGCGAACGCGATCTCGATCCGGCCTTCGAAGCCGCCGAGGCGCAGGAGCAGACCCTGGGTGTCGCAGACGGCGTATGCCATCTGGCTCGCCCCGCTCATGGCCACCACCCACTCGGCGTCCGAGCCACCGCGACGGAGCGCGATATCATGTTGGCCACCGGCTGACGCGACGCGCAGGAAGCCATCATGGGTTTCGATAGTGAGCCGCGTCGCATCTGCGCCGGCTCCGATGGCCAGATGCGTCGTCGCCGGCCTTCCAGCAGGCGCGAGAAGGCGAAAACCCTTGAGCGCATGCCATGGCGTGCCGTCGGGCTCGGTCCCGCGCGCCGTGAGCCAGAGGGCCGCCGCCACCGCATTGAGCAGGTCCTGCGGCACGGCTTGCGGCTTCCAGCCTCCCGGGAAATTCTCGCTCAGGAACAGGGTTGTGGCCTCGCCCCTCGTGAAGCTCGGAGTTCTCAGGGCATCCGCCAGGAACGCACGGGTGGTCGCCGGCCCGAGCATCACCATCCCATCCAGCCCTCTGGCGAGCCGCTGGGCCGCGCTCGTGCGATCGGGCGCATGGGCGATGACCTTGGCGAGCAGGGAATCGTAATGCGGCGTGACCTCGCTGCCGGCTGCGATGCCGCTGTCGACGCGCGCCGCCTGCGGTTCCCGCCACAGCCTGATCACACCGGTATCGGGCCGGAAGCCGTGGTCCGCCCGCTCTGCCGTCAGCCTGGCTTCGATGGCGTGGCCCGAGCAGCGGATCTCGCCCTGGGCCAGCGGCAGGGGCTCGCCTGCCGCGATGCGGATCTGCCATTCCACCAGATCGAGCCCGGTGATCGCTTCGGTGACCGGGTGCTCGACCTGCAGTCGGGTGTTCATCTCGAGGAAGAACACCTCCTGCGTCACGGCATCGACAAGGAATTCGACGGTCCCGAGATTGTCGTAGGAAATCGCGCGCGACAACCTCAAGGCGTAGTCATGCAGGGCCGCGCGTGTCTCATCCCGCAGGTTCGGGGCTGGCGCTTCCTCGATCAGTTTCTGGTTGGAGCGCTGCACCGAGCAATCGCGCTCGAAGAGATGGACGATGGCGCCGTGCCTGTCGCCCGCGACCTGGACCTCGACATGGCGCGGGCGCGTCACGAATTTCTCGATCAGCAGGCGCCCGTCTCCGAATGCGGCTTGTGCCTCGCTGCCCGCCGCGGAGATGGCGGCATCGAGATCCTCCTCCCGTTCGACCTTGCGGATGCCCTTGCCGCCGCCACCGGCAGAGGCCTTGACCATGACAGGCAGACCGACGCGCAACGCCTCCCGCTTCAGCACGTCGCGGGACTGGTCGGCCCCGTCATATCCGGGCACGCCCGGCACGCCGGCCTCGCGCGCGATCTGCTTGGAGCGGATCTTGTCGCCCATGGCATCGATGGCGGTGGCCGAAGGGCCGATGAAGGTGATGCCTGCCTTTTCGCAGGCGGCGATCAGGTCGAGCCGTTCCGAGAGAAAGCCATAGCCGGGATGGATCGCCTGCGCGCCTGTCGCCAGTGCAGCCTCGATGATCCGGTCGGCTCGCAGATAGCTGTCGCGCGCGGGGGCCGGGCCGATGGAAATGGCCTCGTCCGCGAGGCGCACATGCAGCGCGTCACGGTCCGCATCGGAATGGACTGCAATGGCGCGGATGCCGAGACGGCGGCAGGTCTTGATGATGCGGCAGGCGATCTCGCCGCGATTGGCAATCAGGATGCTCTCGAACATGGCGGCGGTCACATCCGGTAGACGGGGCGAGGGGAGGTGTCGCGCGCTTCGCCTGCGGCAAGCGAGAGACACAGGCCGAGCACGTCGCGCGTCTGCGCCGGCTCGATGATCCCGTCATCCCAGAGCCGTGCAGTCGCATAATACGGGTCGCTCTGCTCCTCGAACTGGGCCCGCGTCCTGCGATCGAGCTCGGCGATCGTTGCCTCGTCGGCCGCGCCCTTCAGGCTCTGGCGGCGCAGTTCCGTGACGACCGTGGCTGCAACCTCGGGGCTCATCGTGGCGATACGGGCATTCGGCCAGGAGAACAGGAAACGTGGCCGGAAGCCGCGCCCGCACATGCCGTAATTCCCGGCGCCATAGGAGCCGCCGATCAGCACGGTGTATTTGGGAACGCGCGCATTCGAGACGGCATAGACCAGCTTGGCGGAATGCTTGGCGATGCCCCCGCGTTCGGCTGCGGTGCCGACCATGAAGCCGGTGATGTTCTGCAGGAAGATCAGGGGGATCTGGCGCTGGTCGCAGAGCTCGATGAAATGGGCGCCCTTCAGCGCCGATTCCGAGAAGAGCACGCCATTATTGGCGATGATCCCGACGGGGTAACCGTGGATGCGGGCGAAGCCGGTGACGAGCGTTGCGCCATAATCGGGCTTGAAGACATTGAAGCTGCTGTCGTCGACGACGCGGGCGATCACCTCGCGCACGTCATAGGGTCTGCGTAGGTCGGTCGGGACGATGTGCTCGAGTTCGGCCGCATCGAGCCGCGGTGGCACGGACGGGTAGGGCGCTGCGCCCAGCCTGCCGATTTCGCCGAGCGAGCCGACGATCTCGCGGAGCTTGGCGAGGCCCTCCATTTCCGTTTCGACCAGATGGTCGCTGACGCCCGAGACCTGGGTGTGCATCTCGGCCCCGCCCAGGGTCTCGCCATCGACGATCTCGTGGATCGCAGCCTTCACGATCGGAGGGCCGCCGAGATGGATGCGCCCGGTGCCCCTGACCATGATCACTTCGTCGGACAGCGCTGGAATATAAGCGCCGCCGGCGGTGCAGCCGCCGAAGACGAGCGAGATCTGGGGAATGCCGGCCGCCGACATCCGGCACTGGTTGTAGAAGGAACCGCCGAAATGGTCGCGGTCCGGAAAGACCCGGTCCTGTTCCGGCAGGAAGGCCCCGCCGCAATCGACCAGGTAGAGGCAGGGCAGGCGATGTTCCTCGGCAATCTCCTGCGCCCTGAGATGCTTGCGCACTGTCTCGGCGAAGAACGAGCCGCCCTTCACCGTCGCGTCATTGGCGATCAGCATGCAGGCACGGCCGGAGACGGTGCCGATGCCGGTGACGATGCCGGCGCCGGGCACCTCGTTGCCGTAGAGCCCCCAGGCTGCCAGCGGCGAGAGTTCGAGGAAGGGGGATTGGGCGTCGAGCAGCAGGTCGATGCGCTCGCGCACCATGATCTTGCCGCGCGTTTCGTGCCGCTCGCGCATTCTGGGGCCGCCGCCATTGGCGACGAGGGCATGGCGCTCGCGCAGGGTGGCGAGCATCTCGGTGAGAGGCGGGGGCACGTTTGCGCGCGCTTCGCTCGTGGAGCCTGCAGACATGGTTCCTCCCGCCTCGGCGCTCGCCCTTGATCTCGTTGATCAAGTCACCTACCGTCCGTTAGGTAGGCGACTTTGCGCCGAGAGGTCAAGCAGCGGGGAGAGTGCGATGACGGCGGTGGACAGACTGGGGCCCAGGACCGACGAAGAGCTGCGCCGCTCGCCTTACTTCACCGAGGAGCACGAGGCGCTGCGCGATCAATTGCGCCGCTTCGTCGAGACCGAGATCAAGCCGCATGCGCTCGCCTGGGAGGAGGCCGGTTTCGTGCCGCGGGAGGTGCTGCGTCGGATGGGCGAGCTCGGTTTCTTCGGCATCCGCTACCCCGCCGAATTCGGCGGCTCGGAGATGGATACGCTGGCGACCGTGATCCTGGCCGAGGAGCTTGGTCGCTCGACTTTCTCCGGCGTTGCTATCACCGCGTTGGTCCATACCGACATGGCCTCTGTCCATGTCTTCAATGCCGGCAGCAAGGCGCAGCATGACCGCTACATGCCGGACATCATCGCCGGCAAGACGATCTGCGCGGTGGCGGTGACCGAGCCTGACGCGGGTTCGGATGTGAAGGGCATCCGCACCACGGCACGGCGCGAGGGCGAAACCTATGTCCTGAACGGCGCCAAGATGTTCATCACCAACGGTGTCCATGCCGATCTCTACTGCGTCGCCGCCAAGACCGATCTCTCGGCCAGGCCCTCGCAATCGGTCTCGATCTTCCTGGTCGAGAAGGGAACGCCCGGTTTCCGGGTCTCACGCGCACTCGACAAACACGGCTGGCGCTCTTCCGACACCGCCGAGCTCGTCTTCGAGGACTGCCGCATCCCGGCCGCGAACCTGCTCGGCCAGGAGGGGCGCGGCTTCTACGCGATCATGCGCAACTTCCAGAATGAGCGCACGGTCATCGGCGCGATGGCGATGGGCGAGGCGCAGGCTGCGCTCGATCTCACGCTGGATTATGTCCGCACCCGCAAAGCCTTCGGGGCTCCACTCTGGGAAAAGCAGGCCATCCGCCAGAAGCTCGCCATGCTCTCCGCCAAGGTCGAGGCGGGGCGCCAGCTCGTCTATCACGCCGCCTGGCTCGACGCCCGTGGCGCTGAGGCAACGCGCGAGGTCTCTATGGTCAAGGCGTATTGCGGCGAACTGGTCAACGAGGTGATGTATGCCTGCCTGCAGTTCCATGGCGGCATGGGGTTCATGCGCGAAAGCGCCATTGAACGCCTGACGCGGGATGCGCGGGTCCAGTCGATTGGCGGCGGGGCCACCGAAGTCATGCTGGAAGAGGTGGCGAAGCGGTTGTGAGCATTCAGACGACGAAAGCGGAGCGCGGTGCCGTAGAAGGGGGCGCGCGCCGGCTGATCCTCGACACGGCTGCACGCCTGCTGCGCCAGGGTGGCTATCACCAGACCACCCTGCGCGAGATCGCCGCGGCGGTCGGTATCCGCAAGGCCAGCCTCTACTATCACTTCGCGTCGAAGGAGGAGATCGTCGAGGCCGTCGTCAATGACGGCGTTCGCTTCGTTCAGGAGGCGGTGGTTGCCGCCTTGCAGGAATCCGAGGGGGCCGAGCCACGTGCCCGGCTGGAATGCGCGATTCACGCACATCTGACGGCGCTGCATGGCCATGGCGATTACACCTCGGCGAGCATCAAGGCCTTTGCCTTCGGCGCGATGTCGGTGCCGGCCAGCGTGCGCAGGGTTCGCCGCGCCTATGAGGACGTCTGGCGCCTCCTGATCGCCGAGCTTCAGGCCGCCGATGTGATCGCCGCGGAGCGTTCGCCAGAGGCGCTGCGCCTCTTCCTGCTCGGCGCCCTTAATGGCTCCACCGACTGGTACCGCCCCGGGCGCTTCGACATCCCGGAACTGGCACGCCAATTGGCCGCTCTGATTGCGCCGCGAGCCGGGCTAGCCACGCCCGATTGAGGCATTGCGCCGCAACAAGTTCCGGCTGCCTTAACGCGGTTTTGACCTTCGCATCGTAACGATGCGGCATGCAACGCGACAGTTTGTTCCGATTTGGTGGAGAATTCCGCGATTCCGACCGGGAGGAGATCTTCCAGGCGGCCCGGTTGCCGGAGACCCTCCGGCAGTGCCGACTGATCTTCCTGATCTCGGCGCTGCTGAACACGTTCTTCCTCGTCAGCGACTGGCGCTTCTTCGGGACGCCGCATTTCCTCGTCGCGGTGTCAGCACGCCTCTCCGTCGTGGCGGTGTCGGTTCTCTGTGCGATCCTGATCCGCAGGGCTACCCGCTTCAAGCAGGCCGAGGCCGTGACTGTCCTGTGGGAGGTCGGCTGCGCCGTGGCGGTCGCCTTCCTGGTCAGCTCGCGCAGCGATCTGGCGCTTTTCGTCGTGCTGCTGCTGCCCTCCATCTTCTATCTGGTGGCGCCGATATCCTTCCGCTGGACCTTCATCCTCGGCTTCTGCACAAGCCTGCTCATGCTGGTCGGCTATCTCGGTTCGGGCCCCTATCCCAGCACCTTCGTCGGGCTGGTGCTCGTGCTGGCGATGCTGAACTTCGCGCTCGGCCTGGTCGTGATCCACGCCAACCGCCTGAGGCGGCTGGAATGGACTGCGACCCAATCAGAGCGGGCTGCAAAGGAGGAGCTCGACGAGAGCCGTGCCATGATCGAGCGCCTCTTCATGGCCGTGCCGATCCCGCTCGTCGTCGCATCGGTGGCGGATGGGCGCTTCGTGCGGGCCAATGACGCGGCGCTGCGCTTCTTCGGCAAGGGGACGGGAGGCGATCTGCGCGAGGTGGCTGTGCCGGATGTCTTCGTCGATGCGGAAAGCCGGCGCAGCCTGACGCGGCAATTGCTTCGCGGCGCACATGTCGGCGAGTTCGAGGCCGCGATCCGTGACGGATCCGGCGCGAGCCGCGACGCATTGATCACTGCGACTTCCTTGTCGATGGGCCAGTCCTCGACGATCGTCGCCGGCATTGTCGACATTACCGAGCGCAAGGCCGCCGAAGCGCATGTTCGCTGGCAGGCGACGCATGACGCTCTGACCGGCCTGCCGAACCGCCTGCTCTTCCAGGAGCGTCTGCAGGAAGCCCTGGCGGCTCTCGGCGATGGCGCGACCGTGAGCCTGTTCCTGGTCGATCTCGACGATTTCAAGTCGGTCAACGACACGCTTGGGCACGATGCCGGAGATGCCCTGCTGAACGAAGCAGCCGCGCGCCTCCTGCGCCATACGGCCCTCGGAGATCTCGTCGCGCGACTGGGCGGCGACGAATTCGTGGTGCTCTCGACCGAGACGATGGACGTGCCCGAGGCTCAGGCCAAGGCGGAACGGCTGCTGACGGCGCTGCGTGGCCCGCTCAGCCATCTCGGACACGCGATTTCCTCTCGCGCCAGTCTCGGCATCGCGCTTGCGCCACAGCATGATCGCGCTCCGATCGAGCTGATGAAGGATGCCGATCTCGCGCTCTATCGCGCCAAGGCCTTGGGCCGGAACATGGCGGTGGTCTATGACAGCGGCATGCGCGAGGCGATGAACGCGCGCGTCGCTATTTGCCGCGAATTGGCCGAGGCGTTGGCGCAGGACCGCATCCTGCCCTTCTATCAGCCGCAGGTTTCACTGGTCTCTGGCGCCATCGACGGCCTTGAGGCGCTGGCACGTTGGCGCCATCCGGAACGCGGGATCGTACCGGCAGCCGCGTTCGTCCATGGGCTGGAAGATCCGGAGACCGCTTCTGCGATTGGCGATATCATCCTGCGCAAGGCGATTGCCGATCTGAGCAGCTGGCTCGCAACAGGGACCAGGGTCCCTCGAGTCTGGGTCAATCTCGCGCCAGCGGTGTTCCGCGATCCGCAGTTTTCTGAGAAGCTGCTGGCCCAACTCGCCGCGGCGGGCGTGCCGACATCCTGCTTCGGCGTCGAAGTCACCGAGACCGTGCTCCTGGCCCGCACCGCCGGCGATGCCGAGCGCGCGCTGAAGACGCTTCGCGAAAACGGTGTCTGCGTCGCTCTGGACGATTTCGGCACCGGCTACGCGTCGCTGACCCATCTCAGGCGCTTCCCCGTCGATGTGATCAAGATCGACCGCGGTTTTGTCCGCCATCTCGATGAGGGCGGGGAGGATGCTGCGATCGTGCGCGCGATCATCAACCTCGCGGCCGACCTGAAGCTGGATCTCATTGCGGAAGGTGTCGAGACGCGGAAGCAGGAGGCCTTCCTGCGCCAGTGCGGCTGCAACTTCGCGCAAGGCTATCGCTATTCCCGCCCGGTCCCGGCGAACCGGGTGCCGTGGCTGAGCCAGCAGTCAGGCTTGCAGCCGGCCGAACCCGCCATGGATGCAGACCGGGGCGGCGTGGCTGCGGCCTGACCACGCGCCCGGCGCTTGCTAAGCATGTCATTGCAAGCTCGCGCACCGTCGAGGGGATGGTGCAGATCAACAAGCCGAGGACCGTTTCCGCATGCGCGCCTTCTACCACTCGGACCAGTCGCTCCACGATCCGCAGCAATACATGCGCTTCGGCCGCGTCGTCGCGCCGAAGGATCTGCCGGAACGCACGGAGCAATTGCTGGGCGCGCTCGCCCGCCATGGCATCACGCCGGAGCGCCCCGGTGCTCACGGCATTGACCCGATACTGGCCGTGCACAGCGAGGAATTCGTCCACTTCCTCGAGACCCTGTGGGAGCGCTGGGTCCAACTGCCCGAGCGTGGCCCCGAAGCGTGGCCCAACACTTTCCCCTATTGGAGCGGCAGGGTCGATGAGGACATGCGTCCGCCTTGTCGGCCAACCGGCCTGATGGGCCAGCTCGGCTGGTTCCTCGGCGATCTCTCCGTGCCGGTCGGCGAGCATTGCTGGACCTCGACACTGCGCTCGGCCGAGACCGCGGTCTCAGGTGCCGAGGCCATCCTGGCCGGCGAGCGCGCGGTCTATGCGCTTTGCCGCCCCTCTGGGCACCATGCCCGCGCCGACCGTGCCACCGGCTTCTGCTACATCAACAATACGGCGGTCGCGGCCCAGCGCCTGCGCTCCAAGTTCGGCAAGGTCGCGATCCTTGATGTCGATGCGCATCATGGCGACGGCACGCAGCAGATCTTCTACCGCCGCTCGGATGTGCTGACGATCTCGGTCCATGCCGACCCGGTGAACTACTATCCCTTCTTCACCGGGTATGCGGACGAGCGCGGCAACGGTGCGGGCGAGGGCTTCAATATCAACCTGCCGCTCGCCCATGGCGCGGGCGGCGCCGAAATGGAAGCCGCCGTCGATCGTGCCGGCAAGGCCATCCGTGACTTCGGCGCCGAGGCACTGGTCATCGCGCTCGGCTATGACGCGCACAAGGACGACCCGATCGGTGTGCTCAAGCTCGAGGCTTCCGATTTCGGCACGATCGGCCGGCAGGTGAAGGCCATGGGATTGCCGACCCTGGTGGTGCAGGAAGGGGGCTATGCGATCGAGGCGATCGGCGGCTGCCTCGACGGCTTCCTGACCGGCTTTAGCGCCTGAAGACGGCGTCATCGTGCAGACGATCGCCCATATCTCGCTGCTGGTGCGCGACTATGATGAAGCGATTGCCTTCTTCGTGGAGAAGCTCGGCTTTCGGCTGGTCGAGGATACGCCACTTGAGCCGGGGAAGCGCTGGGTGCTGGTCGCACCCGAGACTTCCGCTGGCACCGCGTTACTGCTCGCACGTGCTGCTACGCGCGAGCAGCAGGCGCAGATCGGCAACCAGAGTGGTGGACGGGTCTTTCTGTTCCTGCAGACGGACGATTTCGCTCGCGACTATGCCGCGATGCTGGCGCGCGGCGTCGTGTTTCGCGAAGGGCCGCGCCGGGAAGTTTATGGGACGGTCGCAGTGTTCGAGGATCTCTGCGGCAATCGCTGGGATCTCATCGAGCCGGCGGGCTGACGGCTTCGTCTTGCCGCGTCTCGCGTGATGCTCGGTCCTGTGCCGGGCATCACGCATTGAAGTCACAATCGAACAACGAGGGCGCGGGCGGCCGGGGCAAGCCCGGCCTCCGCGCCAGGCGAAATCTCAGATTACCGCCTCGATCAGGAACGGCCCCTTCCGGGACAACGCGCCCTGGAACAGCTTGGTAAATTCCTCGGCGGTGGTCGCGCGGCCCGCTTCGACGCCCATGCCGCGCGCCATCGAGACCCAGTCGAGCGCCGGCTCGTCGAGATTGAGCATCAGCTTGGCGTTGCGGCCGAAATCATTGACACCGACGGCGCGCATCTCGCCATGCAGGATCTGGTAGGTCCGGTTGGCAAAGACCACGGTGACGACGTCGAGATTCTCGCGCGCCTGTGTCCACAGCCCCTGAACCGTATACATGCCGGAGCCATCGGCCTGCATGCCGATGACCTTGCGGTCCGGGCAGGCCACCGCTGCGCCGATGGCGAGCGGAATGCCCTCGCCAATCGCGCCGCCGGTGAGCTGGATATAATCGTGCTGGGGGGCGTTGTGGCACTGCTGGTAGAAGACGCGGCCCGATGAGACCGACTCGTCGCAGATGATGCTGTTCTCGGGCAGCAGCGTCGCCACGATCGTGCAGACCTTGTCGGCGTCGAGCGCGCCGGTCGGCAGGGCAGCAACCTCCTTGCGAGGCTCCGCGACATAGAGCGGTTGGCTCTGGCGCGCGCCAAGTTCATCGGCCAGCGCCTCGATCGCGAGCGGTAGGTCGTCGCCGATCTCGGCCAGCGTCACCACCGCGCAGCTGTCCTGGATCAGGCGGCCGGGCTTGCCCGGATAGGCAAAGAAGCCGACCGGCACCTTGGCGCCGACCAGAACCAAAAGGTCGATATCCTTGAGCGCCTCGAGCGCGATATCGACCGGGTAGGGCACTTTCGGCAGGGCGACACGGCCGACGCCGCGCTCGATGCGGCCATTCGACATCTGGCCGAAAACGCGCGCGCCGGTGACGGCGCAGATCCGCGCCGCCATCGCCATCGGGCCTTCGCGCAAAGCCATATTGGTCATCATCAGGGCGGCACGCTTGCCGTGCTTGCGAAGGGCGGCTGCGGCCTCCTTCACGGCGGTCATATCGACCGATTTCAGCTTCGGCACGGCGACCGGCGCAAGCTTGGCCGGCTCGACGCTGCCCCAGGCGCAATCGGCCGGAAGGATCACGGTGGTTACGCCCGGCAGCGACATGGCGGCGGCATAGGATTCGCCGATCGCCGGGCCGACATCCTCGGGCGTCGTGATCCGACGGACGAAATGGGACATCGGCTGGGCCAGGCTTTCGATATCGCTCGTCAGTGGCGCGTCATGGACGAGATGATAGGTCGCGTGATCGCCGACCACATTGATCATCGGAGTCCAGGCCCGCCTTGCATTGTGCATGTTGGCAAGCGCGTTCGCCATGCCGGGGCCGCAATGAAGCAGCGTCGCCGCCGGCTTGTCGGCCATGCGGGCGTAGCCGTCGGCCGCACCGGTCACCACACCCTCGAACAAGCCGAGTACGCAGCGCATCTCCGGCTTGCGGTCGAGCGCCGCGACGAAATGCATTTCGGAGGTGCCGGGATTGGCAAAGCAGACATCCACGTCATTGACGAGGAGGGTATCGCAAAGGCGGTCGGCGCCGTTCATTCTGGAAGGACCTCTTGGGAGATGCGCGGCGCGCAGGACCCTGTGAAGGGAACGGAACCCTCGTCCGGTGTCAAACAAGAGAAATTTATCACCTTCGTTCAGGAAACTGATCGCCGCCTTGACGGTTTTGCATATGCATTTAACCTGCCTTGGAATGAAGGTTGCATCCCGCCTCGGATGAGGCGATGGGCATTAAGTCTCACGGGCGCGAACGACATCAACCAGGGGAAGGGTTTCGAAATGACAGATTTGAAGCGTATCGGCACCGCGGCCGGACTTGGTTTCGCGGCGCTGCTGGCTGCCACGGGCGCGCAGGCGCAGACCAAGGTTTCGATCGGCATTTCCGGCTGGACCGGTTTCGCGCCCCTGGTGCTGGCCAAGGAGGCCGGCATCTTCGCCAAGAATGGCCTCGACGTGTCGATCAAGAAGATCCCGCAGAAGGACCGTCACCTCGCCATTGCCTCGGGCGATATCCAATGTGCCGCCACGACTGTCGAGACCTGGATCGTCTGGGACGCCGCCGGGATCAAGACCAAGCAGCTCTTCCAGCTCGACAAGAGCTATGGCGCCGACGGCATGGCGGTGCGTAGCGCGACCGGCTCGATCAAGGATCTGAAGGGCAAGACGGTTGCGGCCTCTGCGCCCGGCACGTCGCCCTATTTCGCGCTCGCCTGGTTCCTCAAGGAGAACGGCATGTCGGTCAAGGACGTGACCGTGGTCAACATGGAGCCCGGCCCGGCGGCTCAGGCCTTCATCGCCGGCCAGAATGATGCGGCCATGACCTATGAGCCCTATCTCTCTGCCGTGCGCGACAAGCCGGATGCCGGCAAGATCATCGCAACCACGCTCGATTATCCGATGGTGATGGACACCTTCGGCTGCACGCCGGCCTTCATCGCGGGCAACGAGGCTGCCGTGAAGGGGCTGACCAAGAGCTATTTCGAGGCGCTCGAACTGATCAAGGCCGATCAGGCCAAGGCCTATGGCATCATGGGCGCCGACGTGAAGCAGTCCGGCGAGCAGTTCGGCAAATCCGCCGGCTTCCTGCGCTGGTCGGATGCCGAGGGCAACAAGAAGTTCTTCTCAGGGGAATGGCAGGCCTTCACCACCAAGGCGGCCGACCTGCTGCTCGAGATCGGCCTGATCAAGTCGAAGCCCGATATCACCACGCTGGTCGATACGCGCTTCGTCTCGGGCGGTGCGATGTGACGATCCTGCCGGACGTGCTTGCGCCACGTCTGGGAATCGTCTTCTGCGGCACTCAGGCCGGGCGCGCCTCAGCCTTGCGGCGCGCCTATTACGCCGGACCGGGGAACAAGTTCTGGCGGGTGCTTCACACCATCGGCCTTCTTCCCCGGCAATTCAGGCCTGAGGATTTTCCTCACTTGCTCGACTATGGGTTTGGTCTCACCGACGTCGCGAAAGCGACCTCCGGGCCGGATGCCGCGCTCGTTCGTGCTCATTTCGATGTTGAAGGATTCTTGATGAAGATGCGTGCGACGGCTCCGGCCTTCATCGCCTTCAACGGCAAGCGGGCGGCCGAGGCCGTGCTGGGTCAATCCAGTGCTGCCATCGGCTATGGCCGCCAGCCGGTCGATGTCGCGGGTTGCGCGACTTTCGTGCTGCCATCGACCTCCGGCGCGGCCTCGGGCTTCTGGTCGGTCGAACCCTGGCAGGAACTGGCCACGGCCTGGCGTTCGCGGGCGATTTGACGATGAAGCCGCTTCAGCCCGTTTCCGTCCCGTCCCGCGTCGCGCTGGGGCTCGGCTTCTTCGTACTCTTCGTTGCGCTCTGGTCGGTCGCGACCTTCGGCGGCTATGTCCAGCGCCTCTTCCTGGCCGATCCGCTGACCATGGTCGGCGAGGGCTACAAGCTGCTCGTCGAATACGGCTTCGCGTTCGATATCGGCATGACGATCTGGCGTGTCCTCGGCGGCTTCATCCTCGCGGTCATCGTCGCGCTGCCGCTCGGCATCCTGATGGGCGCCTACAAGCCGATCGAGGCCTTCTTCGAGCCCTTCGTCTCCTTCGCGCGCTACCTGCCGGCCTCGGCCTTCATCCCGCTGCTGATCCTCTGGGCCGGCATCGGCGAGACGCAGAAGCTGCTCGTCATCTTCATCGGCTCGGTCTTCCAGATCATCCTGATGATCGCCGTCGCGGTGGGCTCGATCCGGCGCGATCTCGTCGATGCCGCCTATACGCTGGGCGCCAGCGACCGTTCCGTGGTGATGCGCGTGCTGCTGCCCAATGCTGCGCCCGAGATCGCCGAGATCCTGCGCATGGTGCTGGGCTGGGCCTGGACCTATGTCATCGTCGCCGAGCTGATCGGTTCCTCCTCCGGCATCGGCCACATGATCACCGACAGCCAGGCGCTGCTGAACACCGGGCAGATCATCTTCGGCATCATCGTCATCGGCCTGATCGGGCTGATCTCGGATTTCCTGTTCAAGGCGGTCAATCAGCGCCTGTTCCCCTGGGCCGCGAAATGAGCAAGCTCATCATCGACAATGTCGGAAAATCCTTCCCCGCGCGTCACGGTGGGCAGGCGACACGGGCGCTGATGCCGACGTCCCTCAGCGTCTCCGACAACGACTTCATCACCATTCTCGGCCCCTCCGGCTGCGGCAAGTCGACCTTGCTGCGCATGATCGGCGGGCTGGAGACGCCGACGGAAGGGCGCATCCTGCTCGATGGCGAGACGGTGACAGGGCCCGGTGCGGATCGCGGTTTCGTCTTTCAGAGCTATACCCTCTTTCCCTGGCTGACCGTGGCGCAGAACATCGCCTTCGGCCTGCGCGAGAAGGGCGTGCCGGAGGCGGAGCGGCTGCGGATCGCCGTCGACTGGGCCGGACGCATCGGTCTCAAGGGCTTCGAGAACCATTTCCCCAAGCAGCTGTCGGGCGGCATGCAGCAGCGAACCGCGATCGCGCGTGCCCTCGCCAATGATCCAAAGATCCTGTTGCTGGACGAGCCTTTCGGCGCGCTCGACAACCAGACACGCGCCCTGATGCAGGAAATGCTGCTCGGCATCTGGGAGCGCGAGCAGAAGACCGTGCTCTTCGTCACCCATGACGTCGAGGAGGCGATCTTCATGGCCTCGCGCGTCGTGGTCATCAGCGCCCGGCCGGGACGCGTCAAGGCCGACATCCCGGTCGACCTCCCGCATCCGCGGCCCTACACGATCAAGACGAGCCCGGAATTCGTCGCGCTCAAGGAGCGGCTGGTCGAGGAAATCCGGGCAGAGGTGATGGCGAGCGCGGCTTAGCCCTCGACCTTGCGAAGGCAGGCCCGTGCGAGGGCCAGCCGACCTCAGGGCATGCTCCAGCGAAGGCTCATTGACATGCCGGTCGCTACGATGGTTTCCTCTCCAAAATTGGCCTGACCACATGGCCAAATTGACCTCGGTACTGCCGAGGCAGGGGATGGACCGGGGAGTGACACGTGCCGCTCGAAGCCGTCGAGTCGCCGCGCCTTTATCGTCAGATCGCCGATCAGCTGCGTCATCTCATTGACCGGCAGGAGTTTCCCGTCGGCGCACGCCTGCCACCTGAGCGAGAACTCGCGGAAAAGCTCGGCGTCTCCCGTCCTTCAGTGCGCGAGGCCTTGATCGCGCTCGAGGTCGAGGGGCGGGTGCGTATCCGCATGGGCTCCGGCGTCTACGTGATCGATCCGCCACGTCCGGTTCCCAGCGCCATCCTTGTCTCCGATGATGCGCCCGAGGGGCCTTTCGAGGTCCTGAAGGCCCGCGAGCTGGTGGAGAGCGCGATCTGCGCCGAGGCGGGAGGGCAGGCAACGGGCGAGGATCTCGCGCGCCTCGATGAAATCCTGTGCGGAATGGAGGCTCCCGGATTGCCGAGCGACGAACTCGTCGCGCTCGACCGCGCCTTCCATGTCGCGATCGCCGGAATCCTGGGGAACTCCGTTCTGGCCCGCTTTGTTGGCACCTTGTTCGATCAGCGCATCAATCCGTATTTCCAGCAACTCGCGAGCTACTTCGAGAACGAGACATCCTGGCGCACCGCCGTCGCCGAGCACCGGGTCATCCGTGATGCGCTGGCCGCTGGATCGGGAGAGGCCGCCAGCACGGCGATGCGCCGGCACCTGCGCTGCTCGCAGGAGCGTTTTTCGCAGAGTTTCGGTGAAGGGGTTTCAAGCGGGCAGGAGAGCGTCAACTCCTGCCTGGCCGGCAAGAACTGACGCCAAGCAACGATCTTCGAGTCCATGGGAGGACACCTGATGAAGAGCTATCTGACACTGGCTGCAGCCTTTGCCGCCGGCCTCGTTCTTGCCGGGGCGCCGGCCCAGGCCCAGACCAAGCTGAAATGGGCGCATGTCTACGAGACGTCCGAGCCGTTCCACACCGAGTCGGTCTGGGCTGCGGACGAGATCAAGAAGCGCACCAACGGCAAATACGAGATCACGGTCTACCCGGCCTCGCAGCTCGGCAAGGAAACCGACATCAACCAGGGCCTGACGCTGGGCACCGTCGACATGATCATCTCGGGCTCGAGCTTCGCGGCCCGCGCCTATCCGCCGATCGGCGTGACCTATTATCCCTTCATCTTCCGCGGCCCGGACCACCTCCTCGCCTATGTGAAGAGCGACGTCTTCAAGGAGATGGCGAAGGGCTATCAGGAGAAGAGCGGGCACCAGATCCTGGCCGTCACCTATTACGGCACGCGCCACACCACCGCGAACAAGCCGATCAAGACCTGCGCGGACATGAAGGGGCTGAAGATCCGCGTGCCGGACGTGCCGGCCTATCTCGCCATGCCACGCGCCTGCGGCGCCAACACGACGCCGATCGCCTTCGCCGAGGTCTATCTCGCGCTCCAGAACGGTACGGTCGAGGCGCAGGAGAATCCGCTCAACACGATCGAGGCGAAGAAGTTCTACGAGGTGCAGAAGCACATCGTCCTGACCGGACACATCGTCGACCACCTCAACACGGTCGTCTCCAAGCAGCTCTGGGACAAGCTCTCGCCTGAAGACCGCAAGATCTTCACCGACGTCGCGCAGGAGGCTGCCGAGCGTGCGACCAAGAAGATCCAATCCGACGAGGTCAAGCTCGTGCAGGTCTTCAAGGACAAGGGCCTGTCGGTCACCGAGATCGACAAGGCCGACTTCCTCGCTGCCGTCCAGAAGAATGTCAGTTTCGAGCAGTTCGGCTACCGCAAGGCCGACTGGGAACGCATCCAGGCGATCAAGTGATCTGATCCGTTGCATCGGGCCGGTCTTTGACCGGCCCTTTTTTGTCCTCACGCCGAGCCGAGGCCGTCGATGTCGAGCGAGACCCCGCAGGAGATCCACATCCCCGTCACCAGCGAGGAAATCGCGCATGTCTTCGACGAGGCGCCACCGCCTGCCGATCTGAGCGGCTATGGCGTCGAGGACTGGGTGACGCTCGCCGCCTTCTGGCTGATGGTCGGCTGCGTCGTGCTGCAGTTCTTCACGCGCTATGTCCTGAACGATTCCTACGCCTGGACGGAAGAGATCGCGATCTACGCGCTGATCGTCGTCGTCTTCCTCGGCGCCTCGATGTGCGTGCGGGCCTCGCGCCATATCCAGGTCGATTTCATCTACCGCTACCTGTCGCCCGGCATGGGGCGGATCCTGTCGACGGGCGTCGATCTCTTGCGGATCGTCTTCTTCGGCTACGCCACCTGGCTCATGTACAAATATGCGTCGCTCATCCCCGATGAGATGATGACGACGATCCAGTTCCCGAAGTCGATCGTCTTCAATGCTGTCGTCATTGCCTTCGCTCTGATGACGGTGCGCTCGATCCAGGTCGCCTGGCAGAATGCACGACGCGGCTATTCCGTGCTGGAACGGCCTTCGGCCTTCGACGGCTCGGAGGCCTGAGGCATGCTCATCCTGCTCGGAACCTTCCTCGGCCTGATGATCCTCGGCGTGCCGGTGGCCATCTCCATGGCCGTCGCCTCTCTCGCCTTCATCGTCATTTCCGGCACTGTGCCCGATGTCATCATGGCGCAGCGGATGATCGCCGGCGTCGAGAGTTTCCCGCTGCTGGCGGTGCCGTTCTTCATCCTTGCCGGCAATCTGATGAACATCGCCGGCGTCACCGGTCGCATCTATGCCTTCGCGGTCGCGCTTGTCGGTTGGATGCGCGGCGGCCTGGCCCAGGTCAACATCATCGGCTCGGTGATCTTCTCGGGCATGTCGGGCACGGCGATCGCGGATGCCGCGGGCATCGGCACGATCGAGATCAAGGCCATGAAGGACCATGGCTATCCCATGGATGTTGCCGTCGGCGTGACGGCGGCCTCGGCGACGCTCGGGCCGATCATTCCGCCTTCACTGCCCTTCGTCATCTACGGCATGATGTCGAACACCTCGATCGGTGCACTTTTCCTTGGCGGTGTCATTCCCGGCGTGGTGATGACGCTGTTCATGATGGGCACGGTCGCCGTCTTCGCCCGCATGCGCGGCTGGGGCTCCGACGCCAAATTCTCGCTGCGCCAGATCGGCTCGGCCGGGATCGAGGTTCTGGTCGTGCTTGGCTTCCCGGTCCTGGCTTATCTGCTCGTCTGGGCAGGCCTGTCGGAGAATGTCGCGATCGGGCTCGCGCTCGTCGCCCTGCTGGCGCTCGACTACTATTTCGACTTCTCGGCGGTGATGGCACTGATGACGCCGGTCATCCTGATCGGCGGCATGACGCTGGGCTGGTTCACGCCGACGGAGGCCGCCGCTGCAGCGGTGATCTGGTCGCTCTTCCTCGGCCTTGTCCGCTATCGCTCGATGACGCTGCGCACGCTGACCAAGGCGACCTTCGACACGATCGAGACGACCGCTTCCGTCCTCTTCATCGTCACGGCCGCCTCGATCTTCGCCTGGCTGCTGACGGTCTCGAGCACGGCGCAGATCCTGTCCGACCTGATCCTCGGGCTGACGCAGAACAAATGGGTCTTCCTGATCCTGGTCAATCTGCTGCTGCTCTTCATCGGCTGCTTCCTCGACACCATTGCGGCGATCACCATCGTGGTGCCGATCCTGCTGCCGATCGCCCTCAAGCTCGGCGTCGACCCGATCCATTTCGGGTTGATCATGACGCTGAACCTGATGATCGGCCTGCTGCATCCGCCGCTCGGCATGGTGCTCTTCGTGCTCTCGCGGGTGGCGAAGCTCTCGGTCGAGCAGACCACCATGGCGATCCTGCCCTGGCTGGTGCCGCTCTTCCTGGCGCTCTTCGCCATCACCTTCATTCCCGAGTTGACGCTGTGGCTGCCGCGAACGATGGGGATGTTGCGGTAATATTCGGCGGCGGAGCCGAGCCTCCGCCGCCATGCACTGAAGTCAGGCCCCTGTTGCACTCCCAGGTTGAAGGTGTTGCACTGAAGGGGCTCCATTGCCATTTTTTTGGCGAAGGGGAGTTCGCTGACGGAGTGACGTCCTTGCGCGCGCTCATTGAATCGATGTTGTCCCGGCTGGTGGGGAAATCCCGGCTCGATGTTGTCTTCGCCGACGGATCCCAGCGCTCCGTCGGCGCCGGGAGAAGTCCTGGGCCCACGATGCGTATTCTCGACCGGCCGACCGAGTTGAAACTGGCGCTGAATCCAGAGCTTGCTCTTGGCGAGGCGGTGATGGACGGGCGTGTCGTCGTCGAGCGTGGCAGTCTCTACGACCTTCTCGACATTCTGATCGCCGGCGCATCGCGACAGGAGCTGACCGCGTGGACGCGGCCTCTCACGCAATTCCGCACGGCGATCAGGCGCATCACCCAGAACAACAATCTGGCTTGGGCGAGACGCAACGTCGCCCATCACTATGACCTCAGGACCGAGTTCTTCCGGCTCTTCCTCGACGAAGACCTGCAGTATTCCTGCGCCTACTTTCCGAGCCCGGACATTTCGCTCGTGGACGCACAGGCGGCCAAGAAGCACCACATCATCGCCAAGCTGGCGATCGAGCCGGGCCAGCGCGTCCTCGATATCGGGTCGGGCTGGGGCGGTCTGGGCTTGAGCATCGCGCGCGAAACCGGTGCCTCGGTGAAGGGCATCACCCTCTCGCGGGAGCAGCTTTCCGTCGCGCAGGAGCGGGCTGCTGCCGAGGGGCTGCCGGTCGATTTCCAGTTCCAGGATTACCGCATGCTAGCGGAACCCTTCGACCGCATCGTCTCGGTCGGTATGTTCGAGCATGTCGGCGTGGGCTATTACCGTGCCTATTTTCGCAAGATTGCGGAACTGCTCACGGATAACGGTGCTGCGCTCATTCATACGATCGGTCGCACCACGCCCCCAGGTGCGACGAACCCTTTCATCGCCAAATACATCTTCCCCGGCGGCTACATTCCCGCCATGTCGGAAATCACGGCGGCAATCGAACGCGAGGGCCTGATCATCACTGATGTCGAGGTGCTGCGCCTTCACTATGCCGAGACGCTGAAGGCCTGGCGCGAGCGATTCCTCGCTCGGCGCAAGGAGGCGGTGGACATGTATGACGAGCGCTTCGCGCGGATGTGGGAGTTCTATCTGGCGGCTTCAGAAGCGAGTTTCCGCCACGATGGCCTTGTCGTCTTCCAGCTCCAGCTCGCTAAGCGGCTCGACACCTTGCCGATGACGCGTAGTTACATGGAAGCATGATCGGAGCGTCGGCCGCGCGTCAGATGTGCGGAGCGGCCGACAGCACGATCGCGAAGATCTCGCCGGAGTCGTGAGGACTCGTCAGGACGACGCCTTCGACCGATTCCAGCAGGGCACTGTCCCCGGTGGCGAGGGTTTCCCGGTGCGGGGGCCGCACTATCGTCCAGCCATCGGAGCGAGCGACCAGGACCACGAGTTCTCCCGTCTGGTCGAGCCGGAACGGGCCAGTGCCGCTGAAGCGCATCACCTTGTGCAGCCAGCGCCCGCGCCGGGTCATCACGTTGAGGTCGTCGATCGGCCCGTCCACCAGTCGCCCTTCGACGGGCCTGTCAGCCGCGAACGGATAGGGCTCGGTGGACCGCTCGAGGCGCTTGCTCTCGCCATCGCCGAAAGCGAGGGCGATTCCCCCGCCCGTCAGCACCGACAAGGTCCTGTCAATGCCGGGAAACACGGAGAAGGGGCCATCCGTCCCGACATGGGCCATGGAAATCCGCCAGTCGAAGCCGTCCAGCGAGGCGCCGGGCGGATGCGCTGCGATCTCCGTCGTGGTGCCGCCGCCGTTCTTCCACGGCATGGTGCGGCACGCGCTGGCGCGGATGATGCGCATGATCAGCCGAGAATGCCCGGCAGCTTCAGGCCCTTCGCCTTGGCGCAGTCGATCGCGATCTCATAGCCGGCATCGGCATGACGCATCACACCGGTCGCCGGGTCGTTCCACAGCACGCGCTCCAGCCGCTTTGCCGCCTCCGGGGTGCCGTCGGCGACGATGACGACACCCGAATGCTGCGAATAGCCCATGCCGACGCCGCCACCATGGTGAAGCGAGACCCAGGTCGCGCCGCCGGCGGTGTTGAGCAGCGCGTTCAGCAGTGGCCAATCGGAGACGGCGTCCGAACCGTCCTTCATCGCTTCCGTCTCGCGGTTCGGCGAAGCGACCGAGCCGGAATCGAGGTGGTCGCGGCCGATCACCACCGGCGCTTTGAGCTCGCCCTTGGCCACCATCTCGTTGAAGGCAAGGCCGAGCCGGTGCCGGTCGCCGAGGCCGACCCAGCAGATCCGTGCCGGCAGGCCCTGGAACTTGATGCGCTCGCGCGCCATGTCGAGCCAGTTATGCAGGTGGTGATCGTCCGGCATCAGCTCCTTCACGCGCTGGTCCGTGCGATAGATGTCCTCCGGATCGCCGGAGAGCGCAGCCCAGCGGAACGGGCCCACGCCGCGGCAGAACAGCGGGCGAATATAGGCCGGGACGAAGCCGGGGAAATCGAAGGCGTTGTCGACACCCATATCCTTCGCCATCTGGCGGATATTATTGCCGTAATCGAGCGTCGGCACGCCCATCTGCTGGAAATCCAGCATGGCGCGGACATGCACGGCCATCGATTTCTTGGCGGCCTCGATCGTACCGGCAGGATCGCGCTCCTTGCGCTCTTCCCACTGCTCAAGCGTCCAGCCGGCCGGCAGATAGCCGTTCAGCGGGTCATGGGCCGAGGTCTGGTCGGTGACGACATCCGGGCGGATGCTGCGCCTGACCATGTCGGGGAAGATTTCCGCTGCATTGCCGAGCACACCGACCGAGACAGCCTTGCCTGCCGCATGGGCGCGCTTGATGATCTCCAGGGCCTCGTCGACACTGTCGGCCTTCTCGTCGAGATAGCCGGTGCGCAGCCGGAACTCGATGCTGGAGGGCTTGCACTCGATGGCGATCATCGAGGCCCCGGCCATCGTCGCGGCGAGCGGCTGGGCCCCACCCATGCCGCCGAGACCGCCGGTCAGGATCCACTTGCCCTTGAGGCTGCCGCCATAATGCTGGCGGCCGACCTCGACGAAGGTTTCGTAAGTGCCCTGAACGATGCCCTGCGTGCCGATATAGATCCAGGACCCCGCGGTCATCTGGCCGTACATCATCAGCCCGGCCTTATCGAGCTCGTGGAAATGCTCCCAGTTCGCGTAGGCCGGCACGAGGTTCGAATTGGCGATCAGCACGCGCGGCGCATCCGCATGGGTGCGGAACACGCCGACGGGCTTGCCGGACTGCACGAGCAGCGTTTCGTCGGCCTCGAGCGAGCGCAGCGCGCCGACGATCCGGTCGAAATCTTCCCAGGTCCGGGCAGCACGGCCGATGCCGCCATAGACCACGAGCTCGCCGGGCTTCTCGGCGACGTCGGGGTCGAGATTGTTCA
Organism: Allobosea sp. 05T433; assembly: GCF_056396065.1. Classification (NCBI taxonomy): domain Bacteria; kingdom Pseudomonadati; phylum Pseudomonadota; class Alphaproteobacteria; order Hyphomicrobiales; family Alloboseaceae; genus Allobosea; species Allobosea sp. 05T433. The sequence goes on from NZ_JBFTKS010000001.1 coordinate 152,607, forward strand.
TCAGCATGCGCAGCGGCGCTTCGGTCAGCCAGCTCTTGGCGGAGAGCTCGGTGCCCCTGGGGCTGCGGATGACGCGGCTATTGTCGATGCGGGTCATGAATGGCTCCGTTCAAACCGTGATCGGGAAATGCGGAATGCGTTGTTTCCGTCCGATCAGGGTCAGGGTTTCAGCTTTCTGGCCGCATCGAGCGCGGCTTCGATGATGGCGGAGAGGGCGGTTTGCAGTCCCGCGGCCTTGGGCGTGTCGAAGCGCCAGGGCGGCGTCTCCTCGGTGAGATAGCCGCTCAGCGAGATTTCCATCTGGATCGCGTGCACATCCCGCGCCGGCTGGCCGTAATGCCGGGTGATCCAGCCGCCCTTGAAGCGGCCATTGCTGACATGGTTGAAGCCCGAGCCGGCAAGCGCTGCATCGGCCGCGTGCTGGACCGAAGGTGCGCAGCTCGCACCGGAATTGGTGCCGAGATTGAGCATCGGCAGCGTGCCCGGGAACAGGCGTGGAATGACCGACTTGATGGAGTGGCAGTCCCAGAGCAGGCAGAAACCATGCGCGGCTTTGGCCCGTTCGATCTCGGCTGCGAGTGCGTCGTGATAGGGCTGGAAATAGGCGGCGCGACGGCGCGCGATCTCGGCCTCGTCGGGCGCCTTTGCCCAGATCGGCTCGCCGTCGAAGGTCGTGGTCGGCACGAGTTCCGTCGTCGCCTGTCCGGGGTAGAGCGATACGCCGGACGGGTCGCGGTTGAGGTCGATGACATAGCGCGACAGCCCGGCCTCGACGATCGTCGGTGCGAAGCGCTCGGCAAACGCATAGAGCTGGCGCATATGCCAGTCGGTGTCGGGCACGGAACGACCCGTCTCGTTCAGCGCCGCCTTCACCTCCGCCGGCAAGCCAGTGCCGGGATGCGGCATCGACAGGACCAGCGGACCGGCGCCTTGCGTGACGCTGACGATCTCGGAAGGGTTCATGCTCATCACGCCGAGAACTCCGCGAAGCTGTCGAGCCCGGCGGCATCGCTGATCGCGCCGCTGAGCACCAGCTCGGTTGCCGCCGCAAGGTCGGGGGCAAGGTAGCGGTCCGCGTCGAGCGGCGCGATACGCTGCCGGATCAGGGCCAGAACCGGCTCCAGCCGCGGGCTCGTCTTCATCGGGCGATGATGCTCGATCGCTTCCGCCGCAGCCATCAGCTCGACGCCGATGATGCTGGCAGCGTTCCGGGCCATGTCGAGCAGGCGATAGGCGCCGTGCGTCGCCATCGAGACGTGGTCTTCCTGGTTGGCAGAGGTCGGGATCGTGTCGACCGAGGCGGGATAGGCCTTCTGCTTGTTCTCCGATGCCAGCGCGGCTGCCGTGACCTGCGCAATCATGAAGCCGGAGTTCAGCCCGGCATCGCGGGCCAGGAAGGGAGGCAGGCCGCTCATCACGGGGTCGACCAGCAGCGCCATGCGCCGCTCGGACAGGTTGCCGATCTCGCAGAGTCCCATGGCGAGGATGTCGGCGGCGAAGGCGACGGGCTCGGCGTGGAAGTTGCCGCCCGAGACGATTTCGCCCGGCCCCAGCACCAGCGGGTTGTCGGTGACCGCGTTGGCCTCGATCGCAAGCGTCGCGGCGGCATTGGCGAGGAGGTCGCGCACGGCCCCCATCACCTGCGGCTGGCAGCGCAGCGAGTAAGGGTCCTGGACCTTGGAATCGCCGAAGCGATGGCTGTCGCGGATTTCGCTCTTCGCGATCAGCGCGAGCAATGTTTGCGCGACCCGGATCTGGCCGGGCTGGCCGCGCAGCGCCTGGATGCGCGGGTCGAACGGCGTGTCGGAGCCCTTCAGCGCATCCACGGAGAGTGCGCCAGTGACCAGCGCGGCATCGAACACGCGGGCGATGTCGCTGAGCGCCGTCAGCGCGATCGCGGTCGAGACCTGCGTCCCGTTGATCAGCGCCAGACCCTCCTTGGCCCCGAGTTCGAGCGGCTTCTGGCCAATCCGGGCCAGGGCATCCCCTGCGGGAAGCGTTTCGCCCCGCAGTCTGATCTCGCCGACGCCCATCAGCGCCGCGGTGAGATGGGCGAGCGGCGCAAGATCGCCGGACGCGCCGACCGAGCCCTTGGCGGGAACGACCGGAAGCGCCTCGGCTGCGAGCGCGCCGATCAGCGCCTCGACCACGACGGGGCGCACGCCGGAGGCGCCGCGTGCCAGGCTCGCGGCCTTCATGGCGAGGATCAGGCGCACGATCCGGTCCGGCAGGGCAGGGCCGGTGCCGACGGCATGGGAGAGGATCAGGTTGCGCTGCAGGGTTGCCAGGTCGGCATCGGCGATGCGCACGCTGGCAAGCTTGCCGAAGCCGGTATTGACGCCATAGGTCACGGTTCCGGCGGCGACGATGTCGTCGACGATCGCTTGGGCGGCGGCGATCGCTGCGGCGCTTGCGCCATCCAGCTTGGCTGCGGCGCCGTCAATCATGGCGCGCCATTGCTTCAGGGCGGCCTCGCCCGGCTTCAGGGAGAATGTTGCGGTCATTGGCCGTTCCAGATGCGGGAGTGAAGCGGGTTGAAGCCGATGCGGTAGGCGAGTTCGGCGGGGCGCTCGATCTCCCAGATGGCGAGGTCGCAGCGCTTGCCGGCCTCGAGCGTGCCGATCTCGTCCTGCAGGCCGAGCGCCTTGGCGGCATGGCGCGTCAGCCCGGCCAGCGCCTCTTCGGGTGTCAGCCGGAAGAGCGTGCAGGCCATGTTGAGGACCAGCAGCGGCGAGGTCAGCGGCGAGGAGCCGGGATTGGCGTCGGTCGCGAGCGCGATTGCAACGCCATGCTTGCGGAGCAGGTCGATCGGCGGCTTCTGCGTCTCGCGCAGGAAGTAGAAGGCGCCCGGCAGGATGACGGCGACCGTTCCGGACCGGGCCATGGCGATCACGCCCGCCTCGTCGAGATATTCGAGATGGTCGGCCGAGAGTGCGCCATGTTCGGCCGCGAGTGCGGCGCCGCCGAGATTGGAAAGCTGTTCGGCATGGATCTTGACCGGCAGCCCCTTGGCCCTGGCTGCGGTAAATACCCTGGCCGTCTCCTCGGGCGAGAAGGCAATGCCCTCGCAGAACACGTCGACTGCGTCGGCAAGATCCCGCGCGGTCACGGCGTCGAGCATCGGCCCGGTGATCTGGTCGACATAGTCGCCGGAGCGGCCGGTGAACTCCGGCGGAACGGCATGGGCGGCAAGGAAAGTGGTGCGGACGGTGACAGGCCGCTCGCGGCCGAGCTGCCGTGCGACCGCAAGTTGCTTCAGCTCGGTCTGCTGTTCGAGCCCGTAGCCCGACTTGATCTCGACGGTTGTGACGCCTTCCGCGACCAGGGCGCTCAGGCGCCGGTCGGCACTGGCGAAGAGCTCGGCCTCGCTGGCGCCGCGCGTGGCCTTGACGGTGGAGAGGATTCCGCCGCCGGCGCGTGCGATTTCCTCATAGCTCGCGCCCTGCAGCCTGAGCTCGAACTCATGTGCCCGGTCTCCGCCATAGACGAGATGGGTATGGCAATCGATCAGGCCCGGTGTGATCCAGCGTCCGCCGCAGTCGACGGTTTCGCGCGCGTTCAGAGGTGGTGCCTCGCTGCGCGGGCCAGCAAAGACGATGCGACCGTCGCGGGCCGCAACGACACCGTCCTCGACAGCGCCATAGGGCTGGCCGGCGCCGGGCGCCATGGTCGCGAGGCGGGCATTCACCCAGATCCTGTCGCAGTGGGAAGGTTCCGCGGCCATCCGCATCCTCTCGACTTCGTTTGCGATCCGACTATGCTAGACAATTGCATATGCAATTAGCAAGTGTCATTTGCATATGCAAATCGAGCGAGGAGCCAGCGTGACACAAAACCCGACCCTGCATCTCGCCCAGGCACTCTTGCCGGAGGGCTTTGCCGATAACGTGACGCTCACGATCGCGGAGGGGACAATCACCTCCATGCGCGTGGGAGAGGTTGCTCCGGCCGGTGCCCTGCACCTGGCCGGGCTGACGCTGCCTGGCATGCCGAACCTCCACAGCCATCTGTTCCAGCGCGGCATGGCGGGCCTGTCTGAGCGGCGCGGCGCCACGGCGGATTCGTTCTGGACCTGGCGCGAGGTGATGTATCGCTTCCTCGACCGGCTTGATCCCGACGACGTCCAGGCGATCGCGGCGCAGGCAATGGTCGAAATGCTGGAGGGCGGCTTCACCGCGCTCGCCGAGTTCCACTATCTGCACCATGACAAGGACGGCCAGCCGCATGCCGATATCGCGGCGATGGCGCTGGCGGTTGCGGCAGCAGCCGAGGAAACCGGCATCGGCCTGACCCTGCTGCCGGTGCTCTATCGTTTCGGCAATTTCGGTGGCGCTGCCCCGAGCCATGGCCAGCGTCGCTTCATCAATAATCGCGACAGTTTTGCCCGGCTCATGGAGGCGAGCGCTGTCGCGATCGGCACTCTGCCGGATTCGCGGCTCGGCGTCGCGCCGCATTCGCTGCGCGCCGTTTCGCCTGAGGATCTGCAGTGGCTGCTTGGCCTGGCGCCTGATGGACCGATCCATATCCATGTCGCCGAACAGATGCGCGAGATCGAGGACAGCCTGACAATCACTGGGCGTCGCCCGGTCGAGTTCCTGACGGACAGCATTGCGTTGGACAGGCGCTGGTGCCTGATCCACGCCACCCATCTGACGGATGCGGAGCGCGACACCATCGCGCGCAGCGGCGCTGTCGCGGGACTGTGCCCGATCACCGAGTCTAGCCTGGGCGATGGCATCTTCGATGGCGTGCGCTACGTGGCCGCTGGCGGGGCCTTCGGTGTCGGCAGCGATTCCAACATCCAGATCGATGCCGGCGCCGAGCTGCGCCAACTCGAATACTCCCAGCGCCTGCGCGATCGCGGGCGTGCCTTGCTGGCGGATGCCGACGCCTCCACGGGACATGCACTCTGGGCAAAGGCCTGTGTCGGCGGCGCGCAGGCCTGCGGCCGTGCCATTGGAAGCCTTGCGGTCGGCCAGCGCGCCGATCTCGTCTCGCTCGATCCCGATCATCCTGCCTTGGTCGGAAAGCGTGGCGAGGCGGTGCTCGACAGCGCGATTTTCGCTGCCAACGCCTTACCCTTGCGCGATGTCCTGGTTGGCGGGCGGCAGGTTGTCAGCGAAGGTCGCCATGTCGCACGCGCCGCTGTCGCGAGCCGATTCGCCGCGACGATGCGTCGGCTGCTTGCCTGAGTCCTTGAAGGGTCGTCATGTCGGATAACGGGATCGAGGCTGTAAAGCTGGATGGCACGGGCCCGGTCTATGACCAGATCCGCCGTGCCATCCGGGATCTCGTCCTGAATGGGGCCTGGCCTCCGGGAACGGCGGTGCCGCCGGAGCACGCTCTGATGGAGCGGCTCGGCGCGTCGCGCATGACGGTACATCGCGCCTTGGTGCAGCTGGCGCGCGAAGGGTTGATCACGCGGCGCCGGCGGTCCGGCACCATCGTGGCGAACCCGCCGGCAAGCCATGCCATGCTCGACATCCTGTCGATACCCGACGAGGTAAGGCAGCTCGGGCAGGACTATTCCTTCGAGATTCTGTCGCGGCGGGACGCACGGCCTTCGCCTGAAGTCGCTGCGCGCTTCGAACTGAAGCGCTCGGAACAGGTGGCCCATCTCGTGACCCTGCATCGCAGCGGCGGGCAGCCGCATGTGCTGGAGGAGCGGGTGATTCATCTCGCGACCGTGCCCGCAGCCGCGGCCGAACGATTCGAGACGACGCCTCCCGGCGACTGGTTGCTGCAGCACAGTCTCTGGTCGCAGGCCGAGCACGCGATCAGCGCGGTGGCGGCGGGCGAACGGGAGTCGGGGTTGCTGGAGATCGAGCAGGGCGAGCCATGCCTGCTCGTCGAGCGCCGCACCTGGAATCAGAACCAGCCGGTGACGGCCGTTCGCCTGCTCTATCCTGGCGGGCGACACCGCTTCATTGGTCGCTTCGGCCCATACGGTGCGGTCTGAGCGGCGCATGAAAAAGGCCCGCGAATGCGGGCCTTTCTATCTTCAGCTGCTGAACGGTTCAGCAGGCATAGCGAACGCGGCGACCCCATTCGTCGCGACCGTAGCAGACACGGTCAGGTGTCGTGGCCGAGCCGATGATGGCGCCGCCAGCACCGCCGATTGCAGCGCCCGCGAGCGCGCCACCAGCGCGGCCGGTGGCGAGGCCACCAATCAGTGCACCCGTGCCAGCCCCGATCAGGGCGCCCGTTCCGGTATTCTGCTCGCGCTGCGTGCAGGCACCGAGCGAGGCCGCGACCGCGACGAGGATGAGAAGCTTCTTCATTGTTTTGACTCCCAGGATGCAATCGACAGGCCTAATGCACAGTCCGAACCGCTCCATTCGATATGGAAACGCACCCGAAAGGATCGAGACACGATCCGTAACGGGCGACGCAACCAACATCGCGCGACATAGCAACCATGACAAAGGATTAATGTTCCATTTATGGCTTCGCCATGTGGAGCGGAGATACCCAGGGTTGTCTTCCACAGGGAGTGGAGTGGTTCGGCTTTTGCCCGGAACCTTCCGGATTCCCCGGCGTTGATCCGGCAGACTGCGGTGCGAGCCACCGCGTAGCCGTTCAATGGAGGCTCCAATGACCGCAACTGCCACCACGGGGAACCCGCTCATTGCCGGTGCACGTGTCGCCGGAACCAGCGTCTACAATACGTCGGGCGATCATCTCGGCGAGATCTATGACGTGATGCTCGACAAGCAGACCGGCAAGGTCGCCTACGCCATCATGTCCTTCGGCGGCTTTCTTGGCTTGGGTGAGAAATACCATCCCATTCCCTGGAGTGTGCTCGACTACGACACCAATCGCGGTGGCTATGTCGTGCCTCTTACCAAGGAGAAGCTCGAGGCGGCGCCGATGTATGACAGCGAAGGCGAGCCCGACTGGGACGACAGAAATTACGGCAAGCGCGTGCATGATTACTACGGCACGATGCCCTACTGGATGATGTAGGCACCGCCGGCTGCAGGTCGCGGCGGTTGCTATCCCCCCAGCCGAACCGTCGTGACGGCGGGATGCGGGCCGAAAGGCCCGCATCTTCCGTTTGGAGGCCCGACTCCTTCCCTTTTTCGGGAACCAATCCGCTGATCGCGCGTCATCCTGACAGCGCCTTTCCGTCATCGCCGGTACGTGTGGGACTGCCCGCCGGCCTGTTGAGACGGTCCAATTCCTGCCAGGAGCCCCTCATGCAGATCCGTTACGGCTATCGCATCGAACTCGTCTCTCAGCAGGAATTGCCGCTGTTGACGATGCTCGATGTGCATCCTTCCCGTCAGCACGATGTCATCCGCCAAGACGATATGACCGCGGTCTCCCTGGTCGATCCACGTCGCCATGTTCCAGTCGAGCGCTATCGCGACCCGTTCGGCAATATCTGCCGCCGGCTTGTCGCCCCAGCGGGCGGGATCCGGCTGAGTTCAGCGGGACTTCTCCATGATTCCGGCGAGCCCGATCCTTTCAATCCGGCGGCGCGGCAAGCGCAACCGTCCGAGCTGCCCGACGAGGTGCTGATCTATCTGCTCGGCAGCCGGTACTGCGAAACCGACAAGCTCGGGGATCGCGCCTGGCAGCTCTTCGGCCAGATCCCTCCGGGCTGGCAGCGTGTCCAGGCCGTCGTCGATTTCGTCCATAATCACCTGACCTTCGGCTATGCCTATGCGCGCAACACGCGCACTGCGGCGGAGGCCTTCGAGGAACGGATCGGCGTCTGCCGCGACTTCGCCCACCTTGCCGTGACCCTCTGTCGCTGCCTCAATATCCCGGCCCGCTATTGCAACGGCTATCTCGGCGATATCGGCGTGCCGAAGGACCCGGCCCCAATGGATTTCAACGCCTGGTTCGAGGTCTTCCTCAGTGGTCGCTGGTACACCTTCGATGCGCGTCACAATGCCCGCCGCATCGGCCGGATCGTGATCGCCCGGGGGCGTGACGCGACCGATGTCGCGATGCTCAATTCCTTCGGAGCCCATTCGCTTCAGCATTTCGAGGTCACGACCGAAGAGGTCGAAGACGCGGCAACTGCCATGATTGTGACGAAAGACCGTGTTGAGTGGCGCGCGGAGCGGGCCGCTGCATTGTGAAATGCCTTGGCCTGGGCTCCGGCATGGATGGGATGATATCAGGGCGTCATGCGCCATATCGTGATCGTCAATGCGCGGGCGGGAACCGTGCTGGCCGCAGGGCCCGAGGCCTTCGCGGCCAGGATCGAGGCCGCGTTCCATGCCCATGATTGCAAGGCGGAGGTCCGGCTCGTGCCGCCGCGCGAGTTGCATCATGCGCTTTCGACGGCGATCGCCGATGCTGCGGCAACCCCCGTCATTGCCGGTGGCGACGGCACGATCAACGGCGTGCTGCCGGTCCTGCTGCAGGCCGGACGGCCGGTAGGGGTTCTCCCGCTCGGGACGGTGAATATCCTTGGGCGGGATCTCGGCCTCGTCGGGACGCTGGAGGGCCAGATCGAGGCGCTCTGCACGGGGGCGCCGGTGACGATGGACATCGGCCGCGTCAATGACCGGCTGTTCCACTCGATCTCGGGAATGGGCTTCTTCAGCCTGATGGCCCGCGAACGTGAATATGCGCGCAGGCGCTTCCCCTTCAGCCGCGCGGTCGCCTTTGCGGTCGCTGCGACGCGCTCCATCCTGTTCACCCGGGCGATCACCGTGGACATCCGGATCGGCCAGGAGCGCCGCCAGGTCGAGGCCGATGCCGTTCTTGTCACCATCAATAGTTTCGATGGGCCCGAATGGCGCCGCAGCAAGCTCGATGGCGGCGTCTTCGAGGTTCATATCCTCAATGCGGGCGGCCTTCTCTCGCGCACCAAGGCAGCGCTGTCGGTCGCATCCGGGCACTGGCGCTCGTCCCAGAACCTGACCTCCTATACCGGTGACGAAGTCACGCTGACGCGTCGCGACAAGAAGCGCGGTCACATCACCTTTGACGGCGAGGTCGAGCGCAAGGCCGGCGAGCTCCGCTATCGCCTTCTGCCAAAGGCGGTGCGCCTCATCGCTTGCCGGGTGCCCCCGGGCCGGGCGCACGGCTAGAGACACGTTCCTCCGGTCGATTGCCATCATTCAGGATTTCGATGCCGCTTCCTCCCCGCATTCTTGTCCCTCTGGCGGCCGCCTTCGCCTTTCTCGGCCTGGCGCTGTTCATCATGTCCGGCCGCACCTTCGCCTTCGATACCGGCCTCATCCTGCTGTTCCGGCAAGCTGGGGATCCGGCCACGCCGATCGGGCCGCAATGGTTGCCCGAGATGATGCGGGACATCAGCGGGCTCGGCAGTTTCGTCGGGCTTGGTTTCATGACCCTCGCCGCGACGCTCGCTCTCTGGCTTGCCGGCTATCGGCGCCTTGCCGTCGCACTCGTCGTCAATGTCGTGCTGGCAACGCTGGTCAGCACGCTGCTGAAGATCGGGATCGGCCGGGCGCGCCCCGATGTCGTCGAGCCGAGTGCAATCGTCTTCACTGCGAGCTTTCCGAGCGGTCATGCCTTTCTATCGGCGGTTGTTCTGCTCGGCATCGCCGGTTTCATCGGACTGGCGTCCCGGCATCGGGATATCACACGGCTCAGCATCGGGCTGGCCTGGGTCCTGATGCTGCTGATTGGCGTGAGCCGGATCTATCTGGGCGTCCATTGGCCAAGCGACGTGCTGGCCGGCTGGTGCCTAGGCATCGCGTGGTCGAGTCTTTCGCTCGCGCTTGCCGGACAGGGCATGGCAAGGGCGGAGCCCGCCAGTGCCGGCACCCCTTCCGCCGGCTGATCCGCCGGCTCAGCGCATGTCGATCGTGGTGTTGACGCCGAGATCCGGCGCCCGCCCGAGGATCTTGGCCGTGGCAAGCTTGAAGGCGATCACGACGGCACTCGACGGACCGTCCCAGATCTCGGCCGAGACCGGCGTCAGGGCCAGCAAGGTCACATCCGGATCGTCGGGGCCGTTCGGGAACCAGGCTCCAACCAACGGGCTCCAGATTCTCCTGAGCAGGTGGTTGTCATCAAGCCGTTCGGCTCGGCATTCGATCGTCGCATAGAAATTGTGGTTCTCGTCGCTCAGGGCGATCGAGGCGGTTTGCGAGGCATCGAGCTCTTCGACCGGCCCGGTATGGCTGTGCGTGACGAACAGGATGCGGTGTTCTTCACGATCGACATGCCCCGACATCGGCCGGGTCCTGATCCGACCGCGGACGATGGTCGACACCATGCAGATCGTGTGATCGGTGAGGGCGGTCCAAATTCGTTGCTGGAGCGGTGTCTCGACCATTGTCGCCTTTCCTTCCATGCACGCCGCCGTCCTCGTCATTGGGGGAACGCGCCTCTGAGGCGTCCGTTCCTCAGTGCCGGGGCTCCGGGAACTCTTCACGCCTTTCAGCCGCGAGGCAATGCCGATCACGGAATGATGAGGTGGAACCGCAGGCGCTCGCGAAACGTTGACCGGCTGCCGCCCCGTCGCGGTGTCTGGACCACAGGATCGCTGATGTTCACCTCCCGCAATACGCTTCTGCTGCTCGTCGCCATTCTGGTCGCTGGCCTCGCCGTGACCGGTTATGCCCTCTACGAGGAGAAGAAGCAGCCGGATGGTGTCCAGATCTCGGTCGGAAAGAACGGGCTGTCGATCAAGGAGAAGTGAGCCGTCCCCCGCCGCGATCGGGCTGCCCGGCCCTCTCGCACCGGCCTCGGCGCGTCGATCGTCTCGACAGAAACTCTCTGCATACTGTATGCGGATTGACGCGCCGGTGAGCCATGACCGGGACGAATGGCGTTCGCCTGACAAAGGCGTTAACACCGGCTCCGAGAATTCTTCCGACTGGTCGAGAGGCTGCGATGACTGAGATTTTCAAGAACCTGATCGCCGGTGAACGGGTGGGCGGCTCGAACGCCTCGCGCAACATCAACCCCTCCAACACCAATGACGTTGTCGGCGAATATGCCCAGGGTTCGGTCGAGGACCTGAACAACGCCGTCGCGGCTGCCAAGGCTGCGTTTCCGGCCTGGAGCCGCACGACCCCGCAGGAGCGCTACGAGATCCTGAAGAAGGCGTCCGACGAGATCCTCGCTCGCAAGGAGGAGCTTGGCCGCCTGCTTTCGCGGGAAGAGGGCAAGACGCTGCCGGAAGGCATTGGCGAGGCGACCCGCGCCGGCCAGATCTTCGCTTTCTTCGCCGGCGAATGCCTGCGCCTTGCCGGTGAGGCGATCCCTTCCATTCGCCCGGGCGTCGGCGTCGAGGTCACGCGCGAGCCGGTCGGCATCATCGGCATGATCACGCCCTGGAACTTCCCGATCGCAATCCCGGGCTGGAAGATCGCCCCTGCGCTCGCCTATGGAAACTGCGTCGTGATCAAGCCGGCCGATCTCGTTCCGGGCTCGGCCTGGGCGCTGGTCGACATCATCCAGCGCGCCGGCCTGCCCAAGGGCGTGCTGAACCTCGTCATGGGGCGCGGTTCGGTGGTCGGGCAGGCGCTGCTCGAGCACAAGGATGTGCATGCGATCAGCTTCACCGGCTCGGTCTCGACCGGCCGCAAGGTTGCGGCGGCCTGCATTGCCTCCAACCCGATGAAGAAGGTTCAGCTCGAGATGGGCGGCAAGAACCCGCTCGTGGTGCTGGACGATGCCGATCTCACGCTCGCGGTCGAGACCGCGGTCAACGGCGCCTTCTTCTCGACCGGCCAGCGTTGCACGGCTTCCTCGCGCTTGATCGTCACCGAAGGCATCCATGATCGCTTCGTCGAGGCTGCGATCGAGCGCATGAAGGGCCTCGTCGTCGACGATGCCCTGAAGGCCGGCACCCATATCGGCCCGGTCGTCGATCAGAGCCAGCTCGACCAGGACCTGAAATACGTCGCCATCGCCAAGGACGAGGGTGCCAAGCTCGCCTGGGGCGGCGAAGTGCTTAAGCGCGAGAGCCCCGGCTTCTACATGCAGCCGGCTCTGTTCACCGAGGCGAGCAATGCCATGCGCATCTCCCGTGAAGAGGTTTTTGGTCCGGTTGCGAGCGTGATCCGCGCCAAGAACTATGATGAGGCGCTGGCAATCGCCAATGACACCGAGTTCGGCCTTGCCGCCGGCATCTGCACGACCTCGCTGAAGCACGCGACGCATTTCAAGCGCAACAGTGAGGCCGGCATGGTGATGGTCAACCTGCCGACCGCCGGCGTCGACTATCACGTGCCGTTCGGCGGACGTAAGGGCTCGAGCTACGGCCCGCGCGAGCAGGGCGCCTATGCCCGGGAATTCTACACCACGGTGAAGACGGCCTACACGCTCGCCTGATCGCCCTTGATGTCCGACAGAACGGCCGCGCCGGCAAGGCGCGGCCCTTCTTCGTTTCAGAAACTTTCCAGCACGATCTTGCCCTTGGCGCGATGGCTCTCGATCAGGGTATGCGCTCGCTTCAGATTGGCGGCGTTGATCGTCCCGAACTCTCGCTCAGCGTGGTCCGGACCTTGCCGGCATCGACAAGCCGCGAGACTTCCGCCAGCAGATCGCCCTGCGCCTGCATGTCCGCCGTCTGGTACAGCGAGCGCGCGAACATCATCTCCCAGTGCAGCGACAGGCTCTTGCTCTTGAGCGGCATGGCATCGAGTGTCTTTGGATCGTCGATCAGTGCGATCCGCCCCTGCGGTGCGATCAGTTCGAGGATCGCCGGCATATGCGTGTCGGTATGGGTCGTCGAGAACACCAGCCCCGGCGCGCCGATCCCCAGTGCCGCGACCTGCGCGGCGAGCGGTTGTGTATGGTCGACGACGTGATGGGCCCCGAGTTCCAGCGCCCAGGCCTGCGTCTCCGCGCGCGAGGCGGTGGCGATCACCTTCAGATCGGTCAGCTGACGCGCGAGCTGGATCGCAATCGAGCCGACACCGCCGGCTCCGCCGATGATCAGGATCGCCTTGGCCGCGCCGGGCACCGGATCCTTGACCTTGAGCCGGTCGAACAGTGTCTCCCAGGCGGTGATCGCGGTCAGCGGCAGCGCGGCGGCCTCGGCGAAGCCAAGTGTGGTGGGCTTGGGCGCGACGATGCGCTCATCGACGAGATGGAACTCGGCATTGCTGCCGGGGCGATCGATCGCGCCGGCATAGAACACCGCATCGCCCGGTTTGAAGCCCGTCACCTCGGGCCCCACCGCCTTGACGATGCCGGCAGCGTCCCAGCCGAGGACCTTGGTATCGCCAGGCTTCGGCTCACTGCGCATACGCACCTTGGTGTCGACCGGGTTCACCGAGACGGCTTTCACCGCGACGAGAAGGTCTCGTCCGGTTGCCACAGGTTCGGGCAGATCGAGATCGAGCAAGGCCTCGGCCGATGAAATGGCGAGGGATTTATGATAGCCGATGGCGCGCATGGCGGGCTCCTTGATTGCGGGAGCTCTGAGATGAGAGATACACTCGTTCATCGCAAGAACGCACAATTTTCGCATATAGTATCGAAAAGGATACCGTCGTGCGTCGGGCGCGCCACAAGACGCTGAACTGCCTGCCGGGCTGTCCGGTCGAGAGTACGCTCGCCCTGATCGACGGCAAGTGGAAGGGCATCATCCTCTATTTCCTGATGGACGGGACGATGCGCTTCAACGCGATCCGCAAGCGCATGCCGCAGGTGACCCAGCGCATGCTCACCAATCAGCTGCGCGAGCTGGAGGCCGATGGCCTGATCATTCGCGTCGTCTATCCCGAAGTGCCGCCTCGGGTGGAATACAGCCTCTCCGCGCGTGGTCGGAGCCTTGAGCCGATCATCCTGGCGCTCAAGGCCTGGGGCGAAGCCAATCTGCGGAATGTGCCGCCGGTCGAAGCAGCAGCCTGAGCTTCAATAGGGCAGGCCGACATAGTTCTCGGCCAGTGCCGCCATGGCGTGGTCCGACGAGACGAGATAATCGAGCTCCGCCCGCTGCATCCGCCGTGCGAAGGCGCCGTTCTCCGGGAAATGGTGCAGCAGCGAGGTCATCCACCAGGAGAAGCGTTCGGCTTTCCAGACACGCGCCAGGGCTCTGGCCGAATAGGCGTCGATCCCGGCCGATGAGCGCTCCGTGAAACGCTCGATCAGCGCCTGCGACAGGTAATGCACGTCGCTGGCCGCGAGATTGAGCCCCTTGGCGCCGGTCGGCGGCACGATATGGGCGGCATCGCCGGCCAGGAAGAGGCGCCCGAACCGCATCGGCTCGGCGACGAAGGAGCGCAGCGGCGCGATCGATTTCTCGAACGACGGGCCGGTGACGAGCGCCTCGGCGGTTGCCGGATCAAGGCGCCGGCGCAATTCGTCCCAGAAGCGCTGATCCGACCAGTTCCCGACATCGTCGTCGAGCGAGCACTGCACGTAGTAGCGACTGCGGTGGGGGGAGCGCATCGAGCAGAGCGCGAAGCCGCGCTCATCTCCGGCATAGATCAGCTCATGCGAGACGGGTGCCACCTCGGCGAGGATGCCGAGCCAGCCGAAGGGATAGACCCGCTCGAAGCTCTGGAGCGCAGCCTCGGGAATGCTGGCCCGCGAAATGCCGTGATATCCGTCGCAACCGGCAATGAACTCGCAATCGAGGCGATGCGCCTGACCATCCCTGACGAAGGTGACGAAGGGCTTGTCGCGGTCGAAATCATGCAGGGCGACGTTCTCAGCCTCGAAGACGGTCGCGGCACCGGACGCCTCGCGCAGGTCCATCAGGTCGCGCGTGGCTTCGGTCTGGCCATAGATGGTGACGTGCTGGCCGCCGGTCAGTCGGGCGAGGTCGACATGGTGGCGCGCCCCACCGAAGAGCAGGTCGAAGCCATCATGCCTGAGGCCCTCGGCATGCAGCCGGCCCGCGGCGCCGACCTCCTCGAGCAACCGCACCATGCCTTGCTCGAGCACGCCGGCACGAATGCGTGAAAGCACATAGTCGCGGCTCTTGCGCTCGATGATGATGGTGTCGATGCCGGCTTGGTGCAGCAACTGGCCGAGCAGAAGCCCGGCCGGGCCCGAGCCGATGATGGCGACCTGCGTGCGCACGAGCGTTCCCTGCAACCCTCGCACTCAGCCGGCGAGCCGCAATTAAGTTGCCATAGCAACGATCACGGGAAAAGCGCGATCTCCAGTTCCGCGATGCTGCCGAGGCATAGATCGCTGATCGGCTCCAGCGTCGTGCGCGTTCCAGTTCCCGTCAGCACGCCGATACGCAGGCCGGCAGCGGCCGCTCGGCCCATTTCCATGTCATGGGCGTTGTCGCCGATCACGGCAACTTCGCCAGGCGCAAGCCCGCAGGCGGCGCAAAAGGCCTGCACCATACCGGGGCCCGGTTTGGCGCCGTGGCCGGAATCGTAGCCCGCGACGAAGGAGAGATGCGGCGCGATGCCGAAATGCGTGGCTGTGGCCGAGACCGCTGCGGCGCTGTCGCTGGAAGCGATCCCGAGCGCGAGGTCGCGGGCGCGCAGGCGCTCGAACAGCGCGGATAGCTCGCAGACCGGAACCATCCGCACGACCGCAGCCTGAAAGAGAGCATCAAGACGCTGGACCAGAGGGGCAATGCCGAGCGGGCTTCCCGCTTCATGCCAGGCTTGCGCCAGCTCCTCGGTATTCCCGGCCGCAAGCAGGCTGTCGGCCACCGCCCGGCCGGTCTCCGGATCGGCGCCTGCGCGCCGCAGCAGGTCGGCGGCCAGCATCGCGTCGCCATCCGCCGCCAGCAGTCCGGCCTCGCGGTTGATCGGCGGCCAACTCGCGCCATAGTCGAGCAGAGTGCCGTCCTTGTCGAAGAGCAGTCCACGCAGCGGCAGCACCCTCAGGCTTCCTGCACCGGAATGACGTCGACGGCGACGCCGACCTTTTGCGTGCCGGGACCGACGATCACGCCATCGAGCGGCGAGACATCGGCATAGTCGCGGCCGATCGCGGTGACGATATGATCGTCGGCGACGACGAGATCATTTGTCGGGTCGAGGCCGATCCAGCCCGTCTCCGGCCCGCACCAGAGATGCACCCAGGCATGGCTGGCGTCGGCCCCTTCGAGACGTTTTTCACCGGGCGGCGGAATGGTGCGGATATAGCCGCTGACATAGGCGGCCGGCAGGCCGAGTCCACGCAGCCCGGCGATCATGATATGCGCGAAATCCTGGCAGACGCCGTGGCGCTGGCGGAAGGCTTCCGCCAGCGGGGTCGAGACTTCGGTTGCCTCGGGATCATAGACGAAATCGGTGCGGATGCGGCGCATCAGCTCGCTCGCCGCTTCCAGCACGGGGCGCTGCGGCGCAAAGCTGGAGCGCGCATAATCGACCACCTCGGCGACCGGCGGCACCAGCCGACTGGGAAAAAGCTGATGCGCCGGGGAATTCGGCGCGAGGCTGTTGGACGCCAGCGCCAGTGCACCGACCTCTTCCCAGTCGCGCGTCAACCCGGGAAAGGGCGCCGCCGGCCGGTTCACCTCGACCCGCGCCCGCATGTCGAGCTTCAGCTCGCGATGCGGCTTGGTTATGGTCAAGGTCGTCATGTGGTTGCCGAAGAAGCAGATCCCGTCATTGCGCTCGCTGGTGCGCGGCGTCACGCTCAGGCTGCTCTTGCGCACGCTCTGGCCGACGCCGTCACGCGGCAGCAGCCGCAGGATGCAGCGTGCAAAGGGCACAGGCCGACTATAGGCATAGGTCGTGACATGACGGACGTCGTAGATCACGCGATGCCTGTCATCCGCGAGCCTTCGGGTTCGCTGTTCTGCAGGAAGTAGCGGTCCGCCACGGCGCTGGCCAACCCCATCAGCAACTGCTCGAACAGCAGGATGCTGGTGCGGTCGAGGCGGCTTGCCTCGGCGGTGCGGCATTCGGCAGCGAGCTTGAGCGCGAGCCGGCGCGGCGCTTCCAGCATACCGTCTTCGCTCAGCGTCGGCAGCGCGGCGATCTCGACATCGAGGCGATCGATCTGGAAGGCGACCGAGCGCGGATTATAAGGGTCGAGCATCACGAGATCGAGCACGGGCGCGAGCGCGGGGCCGAGCAGATAGCGGGAGCGGTACGTGATCTGCGAATCGGTCAGGTCGAGGAGAGCGTCGAGGCAGTCGCCCGGTGCAGACGAGTCGGCAAAATGGCGGGCGAAACGGCAGGTCGCGATGCCACGTTCCAGCCGCCGCCCGATATCGAGGAAGCGCCAGCCCGCACCCCGCACCATATTCTCCTGGCTCAGGCCCGAGAAGGCGGCGAGCGTCTTTAGGGCGGTGTCCGCCGTTTCATAGGCATCGCCCTCGCTCGGCTTGTCGCCGTTGAGCGTCAGCTGCCGCTGCAGGTCGCCGAAGAGGCGCCAGGCGTCGATCGACAGGCGTTCGCGAATGACCGACGCCGTGCGCCGCGCTTCGCGGACGGAGGAAAGGGCGGAGCCATATTGGTCAAGGCTGTGCAGCGCGTCGGAGGCCTGGGAGGCGGTGGAATGCTCCTTGCCCGTCGGGGCGGCGCCCCAGGCGATCAGCAGGTTGGCGAGGCGGCGCAGCGTCTCCGCCCGCTCGGGCGTCGCATCGTCGGCATCGATCAGTCGGCCGAGCAATGCGCGCACCAGGCGCAAGGTCGCCTCGGTCCGCTCGAGATAGCGTCCGAGCCAGAATAGGTTGTCGGCCGCGCGGCTCGGCATGGTGCCGATGATGCGGCGGATGCTGATGCGGTCGGCGCTTGGCAGCAGCGTCACCTGCTCGACGGGCGTGTCGGACGTGATCCAGACATCGCTGGAGCGCACGCCATTGCCAAGCGTGACGGCGCGTGCGTCGACATCCTCGGAGATGCGGCAGAAGCCACCCGGCATCACCTTCCAGCCGTCGGGCGTCGCAGCCGCGAAGACGCGCAGCGTCATCGGGTGCGGCTGCAGCCGGCCGCCCTGGAAGACCGGCATGGTCGAGAGGCGCACGATCTCCTGCCCGACATAGTCGAGCCCGCGTGCCTCGATCCGCGCCTGCAACGCCGAGCGCGCTTCAGGCGAAAACTCGCCGGGCAGGATCGTGTTGCCATTGAGGCCATCGATCGAGGCGCGGAAGGCCGACGAGATGCTCATCTCATCGAGCCGGTCGATCACCTCGGATCGCGCGCGCTGCTGCCCGCACCACCAGGTCGCGATATGCGGCAGGATCAGTTCGTCGCCGAGGATATGTTCGGCGAGGGCCGGGAGGAAGCCCATGAGGGCTCGCGCTTCGACGACGCCCGAGCCGAGCCCATTGGCGATCTGGACATTGCCTTGCCGCACCGCCTGGACGAGACCGGCGACGCCGAGCGCGGAGGCTGAGTTGAGCTCGAGCGGGTCGGAGAAATCGCCGTCGATCCGCCGCCAGATCACGTCGGCACGCTTCAAGCCCGCGATGGTGCGGACATGGACGCGTCCGTCGCGCATCAGGAGGTCGCCGCCTTCGACCAGCAGGAAGCCGAGATAGCGTGCGAGATAGGCGTGCTCGAAATAGCTTTCGTTGAGCGCGCCCGGTGTCAGCAGGCAGATCCGCGGCTCGACCCGGCGCGAGCTTGCCGCGAGACCGGCCCGGAAACCCTGGAAGAACGAGGCCAATCGCTCGACATTCATGGTCCGGAACAGGTCCGGAAAGGCGCGGCCCAGGGCCAGCCGGTTCTCCAGCGCATAGCCCGCTCCGGACGGGGCCTGCGTACGGTCGCCGAGCACCCACCAGCGGCCATCCGGCCCGCGTCCGAGATCGGCGGCATAGAGCTGGAGCGTGCCGCCATTGGCCGTGCCCTGCAGCGGGCGCAGATAGTCCGGGCTGCCGGTTACGACCGCCGCGGGCAGCAGGCCCTTGGCGATCATCTCGCCGGGTCCATAGATGTCGCCAAGCAGGGAGGAGAGCAGCGTCGCACGCTGCGCCACGCCGGCAGCGATGGTCTGCCATTCCGCGCCGGGGATGATGAGCGGGACATGGTTCAGCGGCCAGGAGCGCTCCCCGGCCAGCGGGTCGCTCGCATCGAGATCGCCATGCACGCGATAGGACACGCCGGTGTCGCGGACATGGCGATCCGCGAGCCCGAAGCGATGGCCGAGTTCATCCTGGGAGAGCCCGCTCCACTCGGCGAGAAACGGTTCCCAATGCGGACGTACACTGCCATCGGGCGCCATGAACTCGTCATAGGCTCCGGGCAAGGGGCGATAATCGGCCAGCAGCGCATTGCGCCGCTCCGCTCGGAGACGTGTCGACGGCGATCGGCCCTGCAAAGCCATGGCCTTGGTTAGAGTCCTGCTGGACGGCGCAGATCGAGGGTCATCGGAAATTCCGGGCTGCGCTCTTCCACCGGAATCACCAGCGCGCCGGGACTATGACCGATGGATTCGAAACGGGCGAGGCGGCGTGCCTCGGCCTCGTAGGAATTCACCGGCGGTGTCTCATAATTGCGCCCACCGGGATGGGCGACATGGTAGACGCAGCCGCCGAGCGACCGGCCGACCCAGCTATCGACGATGTCGAAGGTCAGCGGCGCATGCACGGGAATTGTCGGGTGCAGCCCTGAGGCCGGCTGCCAGGCCTTGAAGCGCAGGCCTGCGATCGCCTCGCTGGAGCCCGCGACCGGGGTCATCGGCAGGCGCCGTCCGTTGCAGGTGATGACGTGGCGACCGGGAACGAGCCCGCTTGCCTTGACCTGCAGCCGCTCCACCGAGGAATCGACATAGCGCACGGTGCCGCCGATCGCTCCCTGCTCGCCCATGACGTGCCAGGGTTCGAGGGCCTGGCGCAGCTCGAGCTCGACACCGCCATGGTTGACCTTGCCGTAGAACGGGAAGCGGAACTCCTGCTGTGCTTCGAACCAGACCGGGTCGAACGGATAGCCGGCATGTGCGAGATCGGCGAGCACCTCGCGGAAATCCTGCCAGATCATCTCCGGCAGCATGAAGCGGTCATGCAGGCTCGTGCCCCAGCGCACCAGCTTGCCCTGCTGCGGCTCGCGCCAGAACCAGGCGATCAGCGCGCGCACCAGAAGCTGTTGCGCCAGTGACATGCGCGCATCCGGCGGCATCTCGAAGGAGCGGAACTCGATCAGGCCCAGCCGGCCTGTCGGCCCGTCCGGCGAATAGAGCTTGTCGATGCAGATCTCGGTGCGGTGGGTGTTTCCGGAAACATCGACCAGCAGGTTGCGGAACAGCCGGTCGACGAGCCAGAGCGGAATCGGCTTCTCACCCGGCTTCGGCACCGCCGCAAGGGCGATTTCGAGCTCGTAGAGCTGGTCGTGCCGGGCTTCGTCGATGCGTGGCGCCTGGCTGGTCGGCCCGATGAACAGGCCGGAGAACAGGAAGGAGAGGGAGGGGTGTCGCTGCCAGTAGAGGATGATGCTCTTCAGCAGATGGGGGCGGCGCAGGAAGGGGCTGTCGGACGGCGTGACACCGCCGAGCACGACATGGTTGCCACCGCCCGTTCCGGTATGGCGGCCGTCCACCATGAATTTCTCGGCGCAGAGCCTGGCCTGACGCGCCTCCTCATAGACGCCACGCGTGATCTCGACCGCATCGCGCCAGCTCTTTGCAGGATGAATATTGACCTCGATCACGCCGGGGTCGGGCGTCACCTTGATGACATTGAGGCGCGGGTCGGAGGGCGGAGCATAACCCTCGATATGGACGGCGATCCCGGTCTGCTCGGCCACGGCCTCGACGCTGGCGATCAGGTCGAGATAGTCCTCCAGGCGCTCGACGGGGGGCAGGAACACGCAGAGCACATTGTCCCTGACTTCGAGACTCAGCGCGGTGCGCACATGCTCGCGCCCGATCTCCTGCTCGACGCGATCCTGGGCCGCGGCGCCTGCGGGGGCCTCGCCCGGGATCGAGAATTGGGCATGCCGGTGCACCGTGGGCGCGGGCTCCGCCGCGCGCGCCGCAGGCGCGCTGCCGGGCGAGGGCAGGGGGCCGCGCGCCTCCATCGGATCCTGCGGGTGGATATGCGGGTATTCCTCCTCCGGCACGGCTGGCAGCGAGCCGAGCGGCAGACGATAGCCGACCGGTGAATCGCCCGGGACCAGGAAGAGCTTGCCGCGTCTCAGCGTCCATTTCTCGGAGCGCCAGCGCCGGTCGCCTGCCTGGCTCTGCCAGCGCTGCACCGGGATGACATAGCCGCGCGGATTGCCGAGGCCGAGCTGGAAGACACGGGCCATGCGGGCGCGTTCCTCCGGATCGGCGAGGCGCGGGTCGAGCGGGTCGACATTGTCTGGAAGCTGCGCCTCCTTGAGCAGCCAGTGGCCGGTATCCTCATAGGCGGGCAGGACATGGTCGGCACCGACGCCCAGTTTCTCCGCAAGGCCCGATGCGAGCGCCTCGGCATCGCGGGTCGAGGTTGCCGCTTCCAGTTCACGGTCGCCGCCGGTTACGGCGCCGGGCTCCCGCGCGATCAATGCGGCATTGCGCCAGATCGGCTCGCCGTCCTCGCGCCAATAGAGCGCGAAGGCCCAGCGCGGCAGGCTTTCGCCCGGATACCACTTGCCCTGGCCGTAATGCAGCATGCCGCCCGGCGCGAAGCGGCTGCGCAGGCGGCGGATCAGTTCGTCAGCGCGCCGGCGCTTGGTTGGGCCGACCGCGGCGGTGTTCCACTCTGCGCCCTCCTGATCATCGGTCGCGACGAAGGTCGGCTCGCCGCCCATCGTCAGGCGCACATCCTGCGCTGCGAGATCGCCATCGACCCTCTCTCCCAACGCATCGAGGCGGTGCCACGACTGGTCGGAAAAGGGCAGGGTGATGCGCGGCACTTCATGCACGCGCTCGACGCTCATCGCGAAGTCGAAGGTCGTCTCGGCATAGCTGGCAACGCCGCTCACCGGCGCGGCCGAGCGAAAATGCGGTGTCGCCGCGAGGGGCAGATGGCCTTCGCCAGTCAGCAGCCCCGATGTCGGATCGAGCCCGATCCAGCCCGCGCCGGGAATATAGACCTCGGCCCAGGCGTGGAGATCGGTAAAATCCTTGTCGGTCCCGCGCGGCCCCTCGAGCGGGTCGATATCCGCCTTCATCTGGATCAGGTAACCGGAGACGAAGCGGGCGGCGAGCCCGAGCTGGCGCAGGATCTGGACGAGAAGCCAGCTCGTATCGCGGCACGAGCCCGATTTGATCTGGAGCGTGTGCTCCGGCTCCTGCACGCCGGGCTCCATGCGGATGCCATAGGCGATCATGCCCTGCAGCCGGGCATTGAGATCAACGACGAAGTTCACGGTGTTGACCGGCTCGCGCGGAACCCTGGCGAGGAGGTCGATCAGCAGCGGCCCGGCCGGCTCCGTGACGAGATAGGGAGCGAGTTCCGCCTGGAGTTCCTCGGGATAGACGAAGGGGAAGACCTCCGCGTTGGTCTCGACGAAGAAGTCGAAGGGATTGATGATCGAAAGCTCGGTGACGAGATCGACTTCGATGCGGAATTCGCTCACCGGTTCGGGAAAGACGTAGCGGGCGAGCCAGTTGCCGCTCGGATCCTGCTGCCAGTTCACGAAGTGCTGCGCTGGCGAGACCTTGAGCGCGTAGCTCTTGATCGCTGCGCGGCAATGCGGAGCGGGCCTCAGCCGGATGATCTGCGGGCCGAGCACGACGGGGCGATCGTAGCGGTAATGGGTGACGTGGTTCAGCGCGGCGATGATGGCCAAGGGCAACACCTGCTCGGTCGGGCGTGCCCGCGGCACGGCTCGCCCTGAGGATAGCCCTAGCTTCGATTGCTCGCAAAGCTGTCGCTGCGCAAGAATGCGTCGGTCTATCAATTCGTTGCGCAAGAAGAGTGCAGGCTTGTGAACAGTGCGCTGAGCAATTTCCGAGCCGCTGGACATCGGGCTCGTTCTGGCCACAGATAGCGCCCAAGCGGCGGCGAAACGGCCGCCCTATGAACCAATGGGGATAGTCCATGCGTCACGTTGCGAAATTGATGGTTGCCTCCGCCTTTACGGCGTTGATGGCGACGACAGCCATGGCCCAGACGCCGAAGGATACGGTGGTCATGGCCAAGCAGATCGACGACATCATTACGCTCGATCCGGCCGAAGCCTTCGAATTCTCCGGCGTCGAAGTCGGCGCCAATGTCTATGACAAGCTGATCGGCGTCGATCTCGCCAAGAACAACGACCTCGTCGGCGAGCTTGCCGAGAAATGGACCGTCAGCGAGGACAATCTCACCTACACGTTCAAGCTCCGCCCGGGCGTCAAGTTCCATTCGGGCAACGCGCTGACCGCAGCTGACGTGGTCTATTCCTTCCAGCGCGCTGTCACGCTTAACAAGTCGCCGGGCTTCATCCTCACCCAATTCGGCCTCACCAAGGAGAATGTCCTCGAGAAGGTGAAGGCCACCGATGACAACACCGTCGTCGTCACCGTTTCCAAGCCCTTCGCCCCGACCTTCTTCCTGAACTGCCTGACCTCCGGCGTGGCTTCGATCGTCGATTCCAAGCTGGTCAAGGCGAACGAGAAGGACGGCGATTTCGGCAATGCCTGGCTCAAGCTGAACTCGGCCGGTTCCGGTGCCTACAAGGTCCGCGCCTATCGTCCCAACGAGCAGTATGCGCTCGATGCCAACGAGACCTGGTACAAGGGTGCGCCGAAGAACAAGCGCGTGATCGTACGCCATGTCGCCGAGCCGGCCTCGCAGCGTTTGCTGCTCGAGAAGGGCGACATCGACATGGCCCGCAACCTCTCCAAGGACCAGCTCGCCGCTGTGAAGGAGAAGTCCGACATCCAGATCGTCCAGGGCGACAAGGGCTATATTCTCTATCTCGGCCTGAACCAGAAGAACGCCAACCTGAACAAGCCTGAGGTCCGCGAAGCGCTGAAATGGCTGGTCGACTACCAGTCGATCGAGCGCAACATCGTCGAGGGCACCTACAAGCACCACGAATCCTTCCTGCCGAAGGGCTTCCTGGGAGCCATTGACGAGAAGCCTTACAAGTTCGATCCCGCCAAGGCCAAGGAGTTGCTCGCCAAGGCCGGTCTGCCGAATGGCTTCACCGTCACCATGGACGTTCGCTCGGTCGCTCCGATCACCGATATCGCGCAGGCGATCCAGTCGAGCTGGGGCCAGGCCGGCATCAAGCTCGAGCTGATCCCGGGCGACGGCAAGCAGACGCTGACCAAGTATCGCGCCCGCACCCACGACATCTATATCGGCCAGTGGGGTCCGGATTATCTCGATCCGCATACCAATGCCGAGACCTTCGCCATCAACGAGAACAATGGCGAAGATGCGAAGTCGAAGACGCTGGCCTGGCGCAATGCCTGGGATATCCCGGACATGACGAAGGTCGCCCAGG
The DNA here is from genome assembly GCF_056396065.1 of Allobosea sp. 05T433. Taxonomy (NCBI): domain Bacteria; kingdom Pseudomonadati; phylum Pseudomonadota; class Alphaproteobacteria; order Hyphomicrobiales; family Alloboseaceae; genus Allobosea; species Allobosea sp. 05T433. The sequence goes on from NZ_JBFTKS010000001.1 coordinate 176,786, forward strand.
CCGCCGTGCTCGAGACCGATGCGGCCAAGCGCAAGGCGACCTATGAAGTCCTGCAGCGCGAGCACCAGAAGGTTTCGCCCTTCGTGATCATGTACCAGCAGGTCGAGGTCACGGCCGAGCGCAAGAACGTCAAGGGTTGGGTGATCGGACCGAGCTCCGACACCAACTTCTACTGGCCGATCTCCAAGAACTGAGACACGTCTTCTGACGGAACCCGCCGCGGCTAAATGGCTGCGGCGGGCTTATTTCTATTCTTTTCTGTTGAGCGCCACGGGCGAGGGGATTGCATTCCCGCGCGCCGTGGCTTCCGGAAGCGCCCTTCTTCGGGCTTTTGTACAGTGGTTGGTTGCATGGCGTCATCGCGCGAGACATGGGCGGGCAAATCGGGTCGCTGGGGCAAGATTGCCGGGCGAGAGTTCAGCACGGTCGCCATCACGATGTTCGGGCTTCTGCTCGTCACCTTCCTGATCGCGCGCGTGATGCCGATCGACCCGGTGCTCGCCGTGGTCGGTGATCGCGCTCCCGCCGATGTCTACGACAAGGCGCGGCTGGACCTCGGCCTCGACAAGCCGCTCTGGCAGCAATTCGGTATTTATATCGGCAAGGTCTTCACCGGCGATCTCGGGCGCTCCGTACTGACCTCGAACACCGTGGTCGACGACATCAAGACCGTCTTCCCGGCGACGCTCGAGCTGGCGACGCTGGGCACGCTGATCGGCATCATGCTCGGCGTGCCGCTTGGCATCGTCGCTGCCGTCCACCAGGGCCGCTGGCCCGACCAGATCGCCCGCGTCATCGGCTTGATCGGCTATTCGATCCCGGTCTTCTGGCTTGGCCTCATGGGTCTTCTGCTGTTCTACGCCAAGCTCGGATGGGTCAGCGGACCCGGGCGTATTTCGGTGGCGTATCAGGATTTCGTGACGCCGATCACCGGCGTGATCATGCTCGATGCCGCCATGCAAGGTGAGTGGGATGCGTTCTGGGACGCTTTCTCCCATCTGATCCTGCCGGCCTCCGTCCTGGGCCTGCTGAGCGTCGCCTATATCAGCCGCATGACGCGCAGCTTCATGATCAACGAGCTGCAGCAGCAATATGTCATCGCCGCCCGGGTCAAGGGCGTGTCGGAGTGGCAGGTCATCTGGGGCCATGCCCTGCGCAACGCCGTCGTGCCGCTCGTGACGGTGATCGCACTCTCCTACATGCACCTGCTCGAAGGTTCGGTGCTGACCGAGACCATCTTCGCCTGGCCCGGCCTCGGTCGTTACATCACCAATTCCCTTCTCAATGCCGACATGAACGCCGTGCTCGGCGGCACGCTGGTGGTTGGCGCGGTCTTCATCGGTGTCAATCTGTTCTCCGACATCATTGGCCGCCTGGCCGATCCGCGGGCGCGCTGAGGACATGGCCATGACCGAACAGACTTCGTCCGGCTGGGCCGCCTGGCTCATCACCGATTCCCCCGCGTCGCGCCGTCAGGCACGGCTTGGCCAGTATTACCGGCAATGGCTCGCGTTCCGGCGCAACCCCGCAGCCGTCATCGGGCTGACCATCGTCCTGCTGCTGCTACTTGCTGCAGCCTTCGCGCCGCTGCTCGCGCCCTATGATCCGCTGGCGCAGGCCCTCGACAAGCGCCTGCTGCCGCCGTCGGCAACGAACTGGTTCGGCACGGATTCACTCGGCCGGGATATCTTCAGCCGGGTCGTCTACGGCTCGCGCGTCACGCTTGTCATCGTGCTGCTCGTCGTCATCACCGTGGGGCCGATCGGCCTCCTGATCGGCGCTGCTGCAGGTTATCTCGGCGGCTGGGTCGATCGCGTCCTGATGCGCATCACCGACGTCTTCCTGGCTTTCCCGCGCCTGGTGCTCGCGCTCGCTTTCGTTGCGGCACTCGGCCCCGGACTTGAAAATGCGGTCATCGCGATCGCGTTCACGGCCTGGCCGCCTTATGCGCGCGTCGCCCGCGCCGAGACACTGATCATCCGCAACCAGGACTACATCTCCGCGGTCCGGCTGCAGGGGGCGTCGCAATGGCGGATCGTACTCAGGCATGTCGTGCCGATGTGCCTGCCATCCCTGATCGTGCGGTCCACGCTCGACATGGCCGGCATCATCCTGACCGCTGCCGGGCTCGGCTTCCTCGGCCTTGGCGCGCAGCCGCCGATCCCGGAATGGGGCGCGATGATCTCAGCCGGCCGCGAGCAGATCTTCGACCAGTGGTGGGTCGCGACCTTCCCCGGCCTAGCCATCTGCGTTGTCGCGCTCGGCTTCAATCTGCTGGGCGATGGCCTGCGCGACGTCATGGATGCGAGGTGAGATGATGCGCGCACCAGATAGCCCGATCGAACAGCCGCTGCTCGAACTCGACAATCTGCGGGTCAATTTCCACACCGCGACCGGCATTGTCCGCGCCGTGCGCGGGCTTTCCTTCACGCTCGGCCGCGAACGGCTCGGCATTGTCGGCGAGTCCGGCTCCGGCAAGTCGATGACCGGCCGCGCCATTCTCGACCTCATCCCCCATCCCGGCGAGGTTCAGGCCGACAAGCTCGTCTATCGCGGGCAGAACCTGCTGACGATGGACAAGGGCGCGCGCCGCAAGCTGCGCGGCCGCCATATCTCGATGGTGATGCAGGACCCGAAATTCTCGCTCAATCCGGTGAAGACCGTGGGCGAGCAGATCGCCGAAGCCTATCGCGTCCATCACAAGGCGAGTTCGCGTGAGGCCAGGGAACGCAGCCTCACCATGCTGGAAGCGGTCCAGATCCGCGAGCCGGCACGCGTCTACGATCTCTACCCGCACGAAGTCTCGGGCGGCATGGGGCAGCGCGTGATGATCGCGATGATGCTGATCGCCGAACCCGACATCCTGATCGCCGACGAGCCCACGTCGGCCCTCGACGTCACCGTGCAGTTGCAGGTGCTGAAGATCCTCGACGACCTCGTCACCAGCCGCGGCATGGGGCTGATCTTCATCAGCCACGACCTGCATCTCGTGCAGTCCTTCTGCGACCGCGTCATCGTCATGTACGGCGGCAAGGCGATGGAGACGCTGCCGGCCGCCGAACTTGCCGACGAGAGCGCACGCGCCCATCGCCATCCCTATACGCTCGGCCTGCTCGACTGCCTGCCGGATCTCGATCATCGCAAGGACAAGCTCGCCACCCTGAAACGTGACCCGGCATGGCTGGCATGAACATGAACCCCGCCATCATTGTCGAGAAGCTGAACGTCTCCTTCGGCGATTCCCATGTCGTGAAGGACCTCTCCTTCTCGGTTGCATCCGGCGAGAGCTACGGCATCGTCGGTGAATCCGGCTCGGGCAAGTCGACCGTGCTGCGTGTCCTCGCCGGCCTGAACCGCGAATGGAGTGGTGACGTCACGATCCTGGGCAGCAAGCAGCCCAAGGTTCGCGACAAGGCCTTCTATCGCGCCGTGCAGATGGTCTTCCAGGACCCTTATGGCAGCCTCCACCCGAAGAAGACGGTCGACGATACGCTGGCCGAGCCACTGGCCATTCACGGCATCGACGATGCCGAGGCGCGCATCGAACGCGCCATGAAGGATGTCGGGCTGCCGAATTCGTTCCGTTTCCGCTTCCCGCACCAGCTCTCCGGTGGCCAGCGCCAGCGCGTGGCGATTGCGCGCGCACTGGTGCTCGAACCGAAGATCCTGCTGCTCGACGAGCCGACTTCAGCGCTCGACGTCTCGATCCAGGCAGAGGTGCTGAACCTGCTCCAGGCGCTGCGCAAGGAGCGCAATCTGACCTATATCCTGGTCAGCCACGATCTCGCGGTCGTTGCTCATATGTGCGAGCGGCTGCTGGTCATGCAGTTCGGCCGTGGCGTCGAGGAGATGACGGCCGAGACGCTGGCGGCGCGCTCGCCGCAGACGACCTATGCCCAGCAATTGCTGATCGCGAGCGAAGGCTTCCGCCGCCAGACCGCCTGAGCGGCAGGGCGGTTGCGCGTCCTGCCTGCTTGGGTGGAGCGCCAAAACCGTCTAACTCTCGTCGCAGCGATCGGCTAGCTTGGCCCGTATTCGCTGCTGCGGAGTGTGTATGCCCATGGATGCCGTCGCCGATCATGTCGTAAAGCTCGAAGCTGCGCCGGAGCGCACTCCGGTCCCGCCCTTCGATCTCGTGATCTTCGGTGCCAGCGGCGATCTGGCCCTGCGCAAACTCTTTCCGGCGCTGGCCCAGCGCAATCAGGAAGGCGTTCTGCCGGAGGAAAGCCGCATCCTGGCGATGGTGCGCAAGAGCGAGGATGTCGCCGGACTGCCCGGCGAGATCAGCCGGAAGCTCACCGAGGAGGGGCTTTCCGCCGCCAGGATCGAGACATTCCTGCGCAGGCTCTCCGTGGTCCAGGTCGATGCGCTGAAGCCGGAGACCTATGCCGGCCTGCGGCAGGAGCTCGGCGATTCGGAGCGTGTGCGCTCCTTCTATCTCTCGACGCCGCCCGAACTTTTTATCCCGATCTGCGAGAACCTCGCCAGTGCCGGCATCCTGACGCCGACCTCGCGCGTCATTCTCGAAAAGCCCCTGGGGCGGGATCTCGCCTCCGCCCGCGAGATCAACGACGCCGTGGCAAGGATCCTTCCGGAAAGCCGCACCTACCGGATCGATCATTATCTCGGCAAGGAGACGGTCCAGAACCTTCTGGTACTGCGCTTCGCCAACACCCTGTTCGAACGCTCCTGGTCGAGTCGCGACATCGACAATGTCCAGATCACGGTTGCCGAGACGGTCGGCCTCGAGTCGCGCGCCGGCTATTACGACAAGGCCGGACACCTGCGTGACATGGTGCAGAACCACGTGCTGCAGCTGCTCTGCCTGTTTGCGATCGAGCCGCCGAACCTGCTGGAAGCCGATGCCGTCCGCGACGAGAAGGTCAGGGTTCTGAAGGCTCTCAAGCCGATCGTCGGCCCCGATGTGCTGCGGGCGACCGTGCGCGGGCAATATGGCCAGGGCGTCAGCGGTGGCGCTCGCGTCCATGGTTATGCCGAGGAACTCGGCCATGCCAGCAACACCGAAACCTTCGTCGCGATCCGCTGCGAACTCGAAACCTGGCGCTGGGCCGGCGTCCCGATCTATCTGCGCACCGGAAAGCGCATGGCGCAGCGCTATTCCGAGATCGCCGTCACCTTCAAGCCGGTGCCGCACTCGATCTTCGGAAGCGCTGCCGATTGTGGGCGGCTCGATGCCAATCGCCTGATCATCCGCCTGCAGCCCAATGATGGCGTGCAGATGCAGCTGATGATGAAGGTGCCAGGCTCCGGCAAGCTCAAGATCGTCCCGCGCCAGCTCGATCTGCGCTACGACACCGCCTTCGGCGTGCGCTCACCTGACGCCTATGAGCGGCTGCTCACCGATGTGATCCGCGGCGACCAGACCCTGTTCATGCGCCGTGACGAGGTCGAGCAGGCCTGGGCCTGGATCGATCCGATCATTGCCGGCTGGCAGGAGTACTATCCGCAGCCGCATCGCTATGCCGCCGGCTCCTGGGGGCCGTCTCAGGCGATCGGTCTGATCGAGCGCGAAGGGCGATCCTGGGCCGACCCGGAACTGATGGAATGAGCGCGGTGGGGCCGCTCTCCTGGCATCGTTTCGAGACGTTGGCCGGCGCATCGGAAGCGCTGGCCGAAGCTGTCGCAGTGCGMCTGCGTGCCGCCATAGCCGCCCGCGGGGGCGCGTTGCTCGCGGTCCCCGGCGGTACTACGCCGGCACGTTTTCTTGCGGCACTCGGCGCGCACGACCTCGCCTGGGACAGGGTTACCCTGATGCCGACCGACGAGCGCTTCGTCGCGCCGGACGATGCCGCCTCGAACGAGCGCATGATCCGGGACGCCTTCTCCCCTTTGCGTGACGAACGGGCCAGCTTCGTGTCCTTCCACAATGCCGGCGACGATCTCGCCGCGGCAGCGCGTAGCCTCGATGCCGTGCTCTCGCGCCTGCCTGCGATTGACATCCTGGTCAGTGGCATGGGCGCCGATGGGCACATCGCCTCGCTCTTTCCAGGCGACGCTGCAGCTACGCGCAGCGACGACGCAATCCACGCAGTCGCAGCCCGTCCGCCCGGCCTGCCACCTCGCATCTCACTCTCGGCCGCGCGAATCGCGAAGGCAGGTTGGGCAACCCTGCTCATTGCCGGCAAGGAGAAGGAAACGACGCTGGCGACGGCTCAGGCCCTTCCGGCGGCCTATCCGGTCGGCATCCTGCTGCGACGGCCGCAGGGGCTCGACGTTTACTGGGCCAGGGCTTAAGCGAAGGTGCTCAGCGAGGAGATCGAGCCAATGTCAGGCGAACCCGAAATTGCACGCCTCAAGGCCTGTGGCGTTGTCCCGGTCGTCGTGATCGACGAGGCCGAGGTCGCGGTCCCGCTGGCCCGGGCGCTGCTTGCGGGTGGCATCGACGTGATCGAGGTCACGCTGCGCCGCCCTGCTGCACTGGCCGCGCTCGAGAGGATCGCCCACGAGGTGCCGGAAATCCTTTCGGTTGCCGGTACGGTCGTGACGCCCTTGCAGGTCGCAGAGGTCAAGCGGGTGGGCGCGCAGGCTGTGGTCAGCCCAGGCTTCAGCGAGGCGGTGGACGAGGCGATGCGCGCGGCGGGGCTGCCCTGGTTGCCTGGCGTGGCGACGGCGTCCGACTGCATGCGCGCGGTCTCGGCCGGACGGATCACCTGCAAGTTCTTCCCGGCAGAGCAGGCGGGCGGCACGCCGGCGCTGAAGGCGTTGTCCGGACCCTTCCCGCAGCTGAAGTTCTGCCCGACCGGCGGTGTCAGCCTCGCCAATCTCGCCGATTACCTTGCCCTGCCGCAGGTGATCTGCGTCGGAGGATCCTGGCTCGTGCCGGCGGATGCGGTTGCGAAACGCGACTGGGCGCGTGTGACTGAGCTTGCCAGGGAAGCGCGGGAAGCCGTGAAGGCGATCCGCGGCTAAGCGTCATCCCTGATGTTGAAGACGGCTGCCTCCAGCCCGGACTTTCCGGCATGAAGCGCCGCAGAGCAGACCGGGCTGTCGAGGTGGGCGAAGATTGATCCACCCACGACATGCTGGCAGGCGTCCTCGGCCGTCCTTGCGGTGAAGTGCGGATCCACCCTGTCGGCTGCCGCCAGGGGCGATCCATAGGTCGTGATGTAGGTCGCCTGCCCCGGAGCTATATGCACCGGCGTCACAGACAGCGCTTCCGCCGTGATGCTTCCGAGATAAGCCGTGTCATTGGCGAGATCGAGCACCGAACAGATGCGTGGCGTATCATGCGCATCGAACTCCCGGTCGAGGCCGGAAAGCACCCCGATCAGCGCATCTCTTACCGTGTGACCCGCCCGCAACCGCTCGAAAATGGGTCGGGTTTGGGTGCCATTGCTCGCGACGACGTAGCGCTCGGTCCAGAGTAGACTTTCATAGGCGATGTAGGGGCTCTCCGATGCCGCGTCGGCGCTGTTCGCACGCGGCACGATCCGGATCGCGTTGCCAGAGCGCTCTGCAACTCTGTTCGGAAACGATCTGCTCGAAACGCGGTATGCCGAAACCAAGTCTCCGAGAGGCGTTCTGCCGACTGCAATGATGCGGCCGACATAGCGTGAAACGCCCTCCGTCATGCCGGCAGCCTGTCCACCACCAGCTCTGCGATCGCGAGCGAGGACGTCAGCCCGGGGCTCTCGATCCCGAGCAGGTTGACCAGTCCGGGTACGCCATGGATGGCCGGTCCGTCGATGCGGAAATCAGGCATCGGCTCCGTCGGTCCGTGCAGCTTCGGCCGGATACCGGCATAATCCGCGACCAGCGCCCCGTCCTGCAGACCGGGCCAGTAGGTTCGGATCGCCGCGTAGAATCGCTCGGCCCGGGCCGGGTCGACGACCAGATCCTGGTCGTCATCCACCCATTCGACATCCGGGCCGAACTTGACCCGCCCGGCCATGTCGATCGTGGCATGGATGCCGAGCCCGGCTGCTTCAGGGATCGGGTAGACCAGATGCGAGAAGGGCTGCTTCCCCAGCAGTGCGAAGTAGTTGCCCTTGGCGAAAGACTGCTTTGGCACATAGGCGGCAGGAAAGCCGTCGAGCCTGCCGAGAAGGCGGGGCGCGCCGTGGCCGGCCGAATTGACGATGCTGCGGACCGAATAGGTTGCGGGATCGTCGCCGCCGAAATCGACGCTGAACGCCTCGCCCTCGCGGCGCCAGCCGGTGATGGGCGTATTCAGGGCCAGCGAGCCGCCTGCAGCTTCGCACTCTCCAAGCAGAGAGAGCATGAAGGCGTGGCTGTCGACCACGCCGGTCTCTGGCGAGAACAGCGCGATCTCGCAGGCGACCTCGGGCTCGTGCGCCCGCGCTTCGGCGGTGTCGAGATAGCGCAGCGAGTCCACGCCCGAGGCTTTCGCGCGCGCCGCGATCGTTTCCAGTGCCGGGCGCTGGCCCGAAGCTGTCGCGACGATCAGCTTGCCGCAGGCTTTGTGCGGCAGGCCGCGCTCGCCGAGATAGCGATAAAGCTGCTTACGGCCCTCGACGCAGACCTGCGCCTTGAGCGAGCCGGGCGGGTAGTAGATCCCGGCATGGATGACCTCGCTGTTGCGCGCGGAGGTCTGAGTGCCAATGCCGTCGGCGGCCTCGGCGATCACGACCTCGCGTCCGGCGAGCGCAAGCGCGCGCGCCGTTGCGAGGCCGACGACGCCGGCCCCGATGACGAGGCAATCGATATCGGCCATCGTGATCCTGCGATCAGGCTGCGCGCGGCGGCATGGCGATCTCGACGAGGCTCGCCCAATAGGTCACCCCGACCGGGATCGCCGCATCGTTGAACTCATAGGCCGGGTGGTGCAGGCCAGCCGAGTCACCATTGCCCATGAAGATATAGGCGCCGGGGCGCTCCTCGAGCATGAAGGAGAAATCCTCCGACCCCATGACCGGCGGGATCTCGGTGTCGATCGCGTCCTTGCCGAAAACGTTCCGCGTGGCGCTGGTCACGAAATCCGTCTGCCCGGCGTGATTGAAGGTCACCGGGTAGCCGCGGTCGTAGTCGACGTCGCATTTGAGATCGAACGCCTTCGCCAGCCCGTCGGCGATCTCGAGGATGCGCTTCTGGGCGAGGTCGCGCATGGCAGGCGTTAGCGTCCGGACCGAGCCCTTGATCTCGACGGTCTGCGGAATGACGTTGAACGCTTCGCCGGCATTGATCGCTGTCGCCGAGACCACGACAGAATCGAGCGGGTCGGCATTGCGCGAGGCGACAGTCTGCAGCGCGGTCACGAGCTGGCAGGCGGCAACCACCGGATCCTTGGTGTCGTGCGGCGCGGCGGCATGGCCACCCTTGCCCTCGATCTTGATCAGGAAGCGATCGGCAGCGGCCATCAGCGGGCCCTTGCGGATGCAGAATTGACCGATCGCCATGCCAGGCTTGTTGTGCAGCCCATAGACCTCCTGCACGCCGAAGCGCTCCATCAGGCCCTCATCGCACATCACCTTGGCCCCGCCGCCGCCTTCTTCTGCCGGCTGGAAGATCACGACCGCGGTGCCGTCGAAATCGCGGGTCTCGGCGAGATATTTCGCGGCGCCGAGCAGCATGGTGGTGTGGCCGTCATGACCGCAGGCATGCATCTTGCCGGGCACGGTCGAGCGGTGCTCGAGATTGGTTTCCTCGTGGATCGGCAAAGCATCCATGTCGGCACGCAGGCCGATTACCTTGCCGGAACCCTGGCGCTTGCCCTTGATCACGCCGACGACGCCGGTCTGGCCAATGCCTGTCACCACCTCGTCGACGCCCCAGGCCCTGAGCTTTTCGGCAACGATGCCCGCCGTGCGATGCACGTCGAAGAGCAGTTCGGGATGGCGGTGAAAATCGCGACGGATCGCGGTGAGCTCGGGCGTCAGCGCCGCGATGAGTTCGGACTTCGGCATCATGTCCTCGGGCAGAGAGGGAAGGTTGGCAGAAATCGGGTTGCCAAGTCATGCAAGCTAGCGCGGTCCGACCGGGTCTGTCCAAGCCGATTGCGGCATGAGGGGGCAGAAGCGGAGGAATGGCGTCGCGACCGCGTATGGTTGCAATCCTCGCATCATTCTGGATCGATGGCTGGTGTCGGCGGCAGATCGTTCTCGCGGTCGAGATGACTGCATGTGTCCGTGTCGCGGGCTTCCAGGAGAGCAGGATCTGTCATGGTGGAGTGGCTTTCAGCCTTCACGTTCTGCTCGCTGCTCAGCGCAGCCGCGGTGTTCGGCCTCCTGCTGCGGAGCCGGTTGCCCGAGGAGCACCTGACCGAAAGGAACATGGAAGCGCTGCGGCTGATCACGAGCCTCCTCGTTACCTTTGCGGCGCTTGTCCTCAGCCTGCAGCTGTCGAGCGTGAAGAGCGCGTTCGACATGGCGTACCGGGACAGGAACGCGGATGCCGGGCAACTGGCCCAGCTCGATCAGTGCCTGCGCAATTTCGGCCCGGGGGCTGAGAAGGCCCGCGAGAATCTCCGGAGCTATACCGCCGCGGTGATCGCGAGCACCTGGCCCGACGAGGAAAGGCCGACCGGCATTGCCTATCCTGATCCCAGCACCATGGGACGCCACGGGGAAAGCCCGACGCTCAGCGTGCTGGTCAATCAGATCGGCCTCGAGATCAATGGCCTCGCCCCTGTCGACGGGTTGCATGCGAACCTGGCTACGGAATGCCGTGCGAATTTCATGAGCCTGCAACAACGTCGTTGGGCGGTGATTGAAGATGCGAGGGACCCGGCGTCGCGGCTGTTCACGAACGTCCTGACGTTCTGGCTGATGCTGGTCTTCGTCAGCTTCGGCCTGCAGGTCCCCCGCAAGCTGCTGGCCGCCATCGTCCTGGCGATCGGTGTGGTTTCGATATCGAGCGTGATGTTCGTGATCGTTGACCTGAACTCGCCCTATGGCGGCCTGTTCGGCATCCCAAGCACATCGATGCGCAATGTGTTCGAGGCCATGAGCCGGTAGGCAGCTCACCTTCATTTCGTGCGAGTGTTGTCGTCGATGCCTTCGCTTGGGGGCGAGGCGACGAATGACGTAGGGCCAGATTGCTGTCCTTTTGCCGGGGATGCCGGCGCCTCTTGCTGCCGGCTGCATCAGTGGCCGCGCTGCAAGGAGGTATCTTCGATGACCCATGCTCGCGGCCGATGTTACGGGTTTTACTCATCGTTCCCTGACACTACCCGCGCCGCTCGGCGCCGAAATCGTGACAACCCTCTGATTCTATTGCGGTCATGCGGTGCGGGCACGACTGGCGTGTTTCTTGATCAGCATCGAGCGCTGCGCGGCCTTGCTTCCCGCAGCAGGGAAGAAACGCTTATCGGGAGACAACAAGATGAAAAGACTCGCGGGCCTGACTCTCGGACTTACGCTTCTTGCGATTGGCTATGCCGGCGCGGAGGTCCAGAGCAGCAAATACTATGTGTCGCCGGAGCAACTCGACACGACCCGGTTCATGGCGCCGCCGCCATCAGCGGATACGACCCGGCGGGAGCTCGAGATCATGCTAAGCCTGCAGGAGAAGCGAACAGCCGAACAAGCCGAGCGGTCGGTCGCGGACCTTGAGCAGAGCGTCTTTCGCTTCGCCGACGTGATGGGACCCGAATTCACGGCCGAAAAACTGCCGAAAGCGGCGGCATTCTTCACGAAGGTCTACAAGACGGAGAGCGCCTTCAACAAGCAGGGCAAGGAAAAATGGGATCGCCAGCGGCCACCGGTGGTGGACGCTCGTCTCAAGCCGGTCGCCAAATATGCGAACAGCGGCTCTTATCCGAGCGGTCACGCTGCATTCTCGTACCTCACCGCGATCGTGTTGGCCGATATCGTGCCGGAGAAGGGCGAGGCGATCTTCGGGCGTGCCGTCGAATTCGGCGAGAACCGGGTGATCGGCGGAGTGCACTACCCAAGCGACATCCAGGCGGGCCGGGAGATGGCCGCGATGATCGCGGTTCTCGCCTACCGGAACCCCGATTTCCAAAGGGATCTCGAAGGAGCGAAGTCCGAAATCCGCGGCGCCTTGCGACTGGCGCACTGATCCAGCCGTCATGGCAGGTCGGTCCCGTCTCGGGATCGACGCGGTGACGAATTCCCAAGGGGTGGCCGCCTGGACAGGGGGGCTGCCCCTTGCGTTGCCATCGGCCTTTTGAGGTGCCGCGGTCAGAACGCCTGCCCGTCGATCTCATCCGGCTTGCCTCCCGTTTGCCATTCCGAAACGACCGCCGCTGCACCTTKGTGTAGCGGTCAGCGCTACGGACTTGCTGGAACGGTCCGGCATCGGAATGCACCGGAGATCTCGCGTGGAAACTTCCCTCTATCTGCCGGTCAAACACTTCCTCGAAGGCCTGGGCTATTCCGTGAAGGGTGAGGTCGGGCGCTGCGACCTTGTTGGTCTCAAGGGCGATGATCCGGCTGTCGTCGTGGTGGGAGAATTGAAACTGACCTTCAATCTCGAACTCATCCTGCAGGGCGTGGACCGGATGAAGCTCGGTGACGAGATCTGGCTTGCAGCCCGGTTGTCGGCGCGGGGGAAGGGACGCGAGAGCGATTCCCGCTACCGTAATCTGTGCCGGCATCTCGGTTTCGGCCTTCTCGGGGTCGCTTTGTCCGGTCGCGTCGATATCCTCGTTTCCCCGGCCGCGGCGACGCCGCGCAAGGATGCCAAGCGGCGTTCGAAGCTCGTGGAGGAGCACAAGCGGCGTCGGGGAGACCCTGTCGCAGGCGGCGGTTCGCGCGCACCGATCATGACGGCCTACCGGCAGCAGGCGCTCGCTTGCGCAGCAGCCATGACGGCAGGCCCGCAGCGGCCGCGCGATCTCAAACAGTCATGCCCGGACGCACAGAAGATCCTGCACCGCAACGTCTATGGCTGGTTCGAGCGAGCCGATCGCGGCGTCTACGCCTTGACCGACGCCGGCCGCACGGCTCTGGCGAGATGGGTGGCAGCGCCGGCCCCGGTCCCACCCGCACCTGGGCCGCACGGAGTCGTGCCTCCGGTGGCGGACACCAACGAGAGCCTCTCCGCCGCGGCCTGCTGATTGGCGCATCGCGCTTCCGCCCGCAGCCGGAGGGTGGATCGGTCTAGCGGGCGCTCGCAGCGAGATAGATCCCGGCGATCCGTTCGATTCCGGCTTGGTCGGCGCTGTCGAAGCGGGAGGGGTGGGGGCTGTCGAGATCGATCACGCCGATCACCTCACCGTCGCGGATCAGCGGCACGACCAGCTCCGAGCGCGAGGCTGCATCGCAGGCGATATGGCCAGGAAACGCATGGACGTCTTCCACCAGCATGGATTGCCGGCGGGCGACCGCCGCTCCGCAGACGCCGCGCCCGACGGAAATGCGGACACAGGCCGGCTTGCCCTGAAAGGGCCCGAGCACGAGCTCGCCGTCCCGCATGATGTAGAATCCGGCCCAGTTCAGATCCGGCATCATCTGGAACAGCAGTGCCGAGGTATTGGCCGCGTTGGCGATCGGGTCGCTTTCTCCCGCCAGCAGGCCCTCAAGCTGCGAGGTCAGCTCGCGATAGAAGCCGGCCTTGTCGCTGCTCGCGATTGCTTGTGCCTGAAACATGGCTGCTCACCTCCGGCGCTCGCCCTTCGTCATGGTGCTCCCTAGCATCGCGCAGGGGCGACAGCGAGAGCGCAATGGTGCGTATCGATCCACTTGGCTACAAGGAACGCAGCGCCGGGGTTTCTCTCCCTGCATGATTCCTCGCCTTGATGAAGTGATGTCCACCATGTCCGAGATTCAACCCATTCGCGAAGCGGTCATCCCGGAGCTGCCGAACTACTATCGGGGCAAGGTCCGCGAGAATTACGATCTGCCGGACGGGCGCCGCATTCTGATCGCCACGGACCGCCTCAGCGCCTTCGATCGCGCTATCGCCTGCATTCCTTTCAAGGGGCAGGTGCTGACCCAGACAGCCCGGTTCTGGTTCGAGAAGACCGCGGATATCTGCCCGAACCATGTGCTGGAATATCCGGACCCCAACGTCGTCGTCGGCCAGAAGCTCGATATCCTTCCCGTCGAGATCGTGGTGCGCGGCTATCTCGCCGGCACGACCAGCACGTCGGTGCTGACCATGTACAAGCAGGGCAGGCGGGATCTCTACGGCATCCGTTTCCAGGATGGCCTGCGCGACAACGAGGCGCTTCCTCATGCCGTCATCACGCCGACCAGCAAGGCCTTCGACGGCGGCCATGACGAGCCGCTTTCCCCGGACGAGATCGTCGGCAGCAAGCTCCTGACCCAGGAACAGTGGGATACGGTGTCCGGCTACGCGCTGGCCCTGTTCGCCCGGGGGCAGGACATCGCGCACGGACGCGGGCTGATCCTTGCCGATACCAAATACGAGTTCGGTACCGATCGGCAGGGCCGGATCATGCTGGCCGATGAGATCCATACCCCCGATAGCAGCCGCTACTGGTTCGCCGAGAGCTACCCGGCGCGCTTTGCGGAGGGAGAGCGGCCGGAGAGCTTTGACAAGGATTTCGTGCGCAACTGGGTCGCCGCACGCTGCGATCCCTACAAGGAGCCGATCCCCGAGATCCCGGACGAGCTCGTCGCGCAGACCTCGCAGGTCTATATCCGCGCCTTCGAGACCATTACGGGCCAGGCGTTTGAGGCCCCTGCCGGCCAGGAGCCGCCGGTGGATAGGATCCGCCGGAACCTGGCGCGCTATTTCTGAGGTCAGTTTGGGGCGCGCATGTCTCCTAGCATCGTCGGGATGAGCTCCGATACGGTCGGATGGATCGGAACAGCGCGCAGCAGCCTGTCATAGGGCGCGCCCGCATTCATTATGTCGAGGATCCCATGGATCGCCTCGTCGCCGCTCGTCCCGAGGATCGCAGCGCCGAGGATGCGGCGCGTCTCGGCATCGGCAATGACGCTCATGAAACCAAGCGTCTCGCCCTTCTCGATGGCGCGGCCGACGCGCGTCATCGGCCGGCGGCCAACCAGCAACGGCCGGCCGCTGGCGTGCGCCTGGGCAAGCGTCATGCCGACCCGCCCGAGCGGCGGATCGATGAAGAGCCCATAGGCCGGGATGCGGTCACTGACCTTGCGCGTCTCTCCATCGAGTAGATTGGCGGCGACGATCTCGAAATCATTATAGGCCGTGTGCGTGAAGGCGCCGCGGCCATTGCAGTCGCCGATTGCCCAGATGCCGGGGACATTGGTCGCCAGGCTGTCGTCGACCTCGATATAGCCTCGCGCATCCGTTGCGACCCCGGCCTTGTCGAGACCGAGATCGTCGGTGTTCGGGCGGCGCCCGACGGCAAGCAGGACATGTGACCCGATGATCTCGGGTTCGCCGGAAGTGCAATCCACGCCGACCGCGATGCCCTCCGGGTGGGGAGCGAATCGAATGCACTCCGCGCCTGTCCGGATCTCGATCCCTTCGGCGACAAGGATATCGCGGATCGCCTCCGAAACCTCTTCGTCCTCGCGGGACACGAGATGTGGACCCTTCTCGACAACAGTGACGGCTGCACCGAAGCGGCGGTGCATCTGAGCGAATTCGAGGCCGATATAGCTGCCGCCGATGACGACGAGATGCTTCGGCACCGTGTCGAGACCAAGGATCGAGGTGTTGGTCAGGTAGGAGATGTCGCCGATCCCGGGCATGTCCGGCACGACGGCGCGCCCGCCGACATTCAGGAAAATGCGGGGTGCGCTGATTACATCGTCGCCCACCCGCATCCGGTCGGCGCTCTCGAAGCGCGCATGCCCGGTGAGGACGGTGCAGCCCTTCATCCCGCACAGCCAGGTCTCGATATTGCGGCGCGAATTGGCGGAGACGAGGGCGGCTCGCTCCTTGACCTTCGGCATGTCGATGCGCGGCGGCGTATCCAGGATGACGCCGTACTCGGCGCCACGGCGCGCGAGATGCGCAGCATAGGCACTGGCGACCAGCGTCTTGGTCGGCATGCAGCCGGTGTTGACGCAGGTGCCGCCAAAGAGATGGCGTTCGACGATCGCAACCGACAGGCCGGCACCGGTCATCCGGCCTGCCAGTGAAGGTCCGGCCTGGCCGGCCCCGATGATGATGGCGTCGAAAGTCCGGTTCATCGCGCGGCCACCACGATCAGCCAGGCGGCCAGTAGCGCCACCACGTCCTCGATCAGCGCGGCAGGCCTGTCGCGACCGAAAGCTCCTGCGAGGCCCGCCCGGACTGCGGCCCCGCCAAGCGTACCGGCGACGGCGCCAACCGCGCCCGCGATCGCGCCAAGCGCGAGCGATCCGGCCGCGGCGCCGATGGCCGCGCCGGACAGGGCGCCTGTCACGATGCGGCCGCCGAACTGCGTCGGGACCTTGCGGCTCGCCGTCGACGGCAACTTGTCGGTGATCAGTTCGCCGATGGCCAGCGCGGTCAGGATCCAGGGCGTCCAGGCATAGCCCAGGAAGGCCAGGGGGCTGGCACCGAGGTTGATCCAGCCGAGATGGGCGGCCCAACTGACGGCGGCCGGTGCCATCATGGTGCGCAGCCCGGCCACGACCCCGATGAGCACTGCGAGCAAGACGGCCATGGTCTTCCCTCGAACGGCAGGGTATCGCCGCCCAAGACAACGCTAGCTCATCGCGCAGGTCAACTCATCGTTAACCGGTCGGCTCCCTCGTGTAAGGTCAAGCATCAAACCCGGCGGCAACGAGGTTGCCTTACACCCCGTACTCCTTGCGCCATGCCGCGAAATCGTCGAGCGAGACGTTGGAGCCGCAGAGGATCAGGCCGACGCGCTCCCCGGGCTTGAACATCTCCTTGCGCGCCACGGCTGCGGCAACCACGCAGCCTGCCGCCGGCTCKATCAGCACCCTCCCGTTCTGCAGCACCCAGGCCATTTCGCGCACGGCCTCGGCATCGGGCACGGTGACGATCTCCTCCAGATACTGGCGCGCTGCCGCCATGGTGCGTTCGGTCGCGAAGGGGGCGCCGAGCGCGCGGGCGATCGAGGTCGGCCGGATCGGTACCGGCTTGCCGGCCTCCAGCGCCTGGGTCATCGTCGTTGCCCCCTCCGTCTCGACGCCATGAATGCGCACCGCCGGGTCGAGCCCCTTGAGAGCCGTGCCGACTCCGGCCACGAAGCCGCCGCCGCCGATCGAGATGAAGACATGGTCGAGGCGCCCACTGGCGTCATTCGCCAGTTCGAGGCCGAGCGAGCCATGCCCGGCGATGATCGCCGGATCGTCATAGGAGTGGACATTGGTCATGCCCTTCGCCGCGTACTCGTCGGCCTTGGCAAAGGCCTCGATCGCGTCCTCGCAAAGTTCGACCTCGCCGCCGGCCTGCCGGGTGAGCTCGACATTGAAGGGCGCGACATTCTTCGCCATCAGCACGAGCGCGCGGGCGCCCATCGATTTCGCCACCATCGAAACCGCGATCGCGTGGTTGCCGCCGGAAACGGTGACGATGCCGCGCTTCAGCTCGTCCTCGCTGAGCGCCATCAGCTTGTTGAAGCAGCCGCGCACCTTGAACGAACCGCCGAGCTGCAGGCTCTCCACCTTCACCACGGTCTCGACGCCGAGCCGCGCCGAGAGGCCGGCGCTATGGAAGGTCGGAGTGCGCCGCACCTTGCCGGAGATGCGGGTGGCGGCAGCCTGGATATCGGCGAGCGTGACGTCGAAATTCATGGGACTGGACTTCTCTCATGGCCCGGCGGCGCCGGCGTCTCGGCGCGCACATCAACGCGTCCGGCGCAGGCCGGTCAAGCCACAGCTGACGATTGACCTGGCTGTCAGGCTGCCTAGCGTGTCGGCTTGAAACCTGCCTTCCCGTCTGCCTTTGGAGATCCTACCCCGTGAAATACACCCCCAAGGAAATGCTGGCGAAGCTGGTTTCGTTCAATACGGAATCGCAGCGCAGCAATCTCGAGCTCATCCATTTCTGCCGTGATTACCTGGCCAGCCTCGGTGTCGAGAGCACGATCGTTCCGAGCCCCGACGGCCAGAAGGCCAATCTCTATGCGACGGTCGGACCGGCGGTCGCCGGCGGCGTCGTACTCTCCGGGCACACCGACGTCGTTCCCGTCGCGGGGCAGGACTGGACCTCCGATCCCTGGACGCTGACCGAGCGCGACGGCAAGCTCTACGGCCGCGGAGCCTGCGATATGAAGGGCTTCGACGCGACCGCGCTGGCGCTGGTGCCGGAGATGATCGAGGCCGGGTTGAAGCGCCCGATCCATATCGCGCTCTCCTATGACGAGGAGGTCGGCTGTCTCGGCGCGCGGATCATGATTGACGCCATGGTCACTGCTGGCCTCACACCGTCGGCGGTGATCGTCGGCGAGCCCTCGATGATGCAGGTCGTCACCGGCCACAAGGGCGGTACGCGGATGAAGACGACGGTGCGCGGCCATGCGGTGCATTCGAGCCGCGTCGACATCGGCGTGCCGGCCGTCATGATCGCCGGCAAGCTGATCGCCTGGCACGACGAGGTCATGGCTGAGAACAAGACCCGGACCCCGAATGATAACGGCTTCGAACCGCCCTACACGACTTTGCATGTCGGCGTGGTCCAGGGCGGCACGGCCGTCAACATCACGGCCGAACATTGCAGTTTCACTCATGAGGTACGCGTCATTCCCGGCGAGCGCGACCAGAATTACGTCGAGCGCTACCGCGCCCGCATCGCTGAACTCGAGGCCGGGATGAAGGCGATCGCGCCCGAGACGGGCATCGAGATGGAGGTCACCTCCTTCACGCCCGCGCTCGGACCGGAGCAGCGTGGCGAGGCGGAGGCCCTGTCACGCCGGCTGACCGGCGACAATGGCAGCCATGTCGTCGCCTATGGCACCGAGGGCGGGCTGTTCCAGGCGGCAGGCTGGTCGACGGTGGTCTGCGGCCCGGGCGATATCGCCCAGGCTCACCAGCCCGACGAGTTCATTACGGTAGCCCAGCTCGATGCCGGGGCGCGGTTCATCCGTGGCGTAATCGCCGAATTGGCACGCTGAGAGATATCCGACGCCATGAACGTCCGTTCCTGGCGTCGATTTTTGCAGGTTGCGTGTGAGCCTTGGGTTCGGTGCGCAAGAAAATGCAATCTGGAGTGTTTCTCATTAGCCGTACTGGACGCCGCTCACGAAGCGTCATTAATCTGCCATCTTCTTTCGCCGGGCGCTTGGGAGGCGCCGGGCGGGAGCCGCTCCCGGGAGGAGTGGGTAGCAAAAAAGATTGGGAGCGATCGAATTATGTCATTCAAGACGAACTGCCTCGCCGCGGTTGCGGCTCTGGCGCTGATGTGCGGCGCCGCGCAGGCACAGACACTGCGCTATGCCAACCAAGGCGAGCTCAAGTCGCTCGATCCCTATACCGTCAACGAGACCACCACCAACGCCCATCTCGGCCACCCCTATGAGGGCCTGACGGCGCGCGGCAAGGACCTCAAGATCGAGCCGGCCCTCGCCGAGAAGTGGGAAGTCTCAGATGATGGCCTGAAATGGCGCTTTTTCCTGCGCAAGGGCGTGAAGTTCCACAATGGCGAGGACTTCACCGCCGATGACGTGATCTTCTCGGCCGAGCGCGTTCGCGCCCCCGGCTCGAACTTCACCACGCGCATTCCGACCGACGCCAAGTTCACCAAGGTCGATGATTACACGATCGACGTGACGCTGAGTTCGCCGAACCCGATTCTGAATGCCCAGTGGGACACCTGGTACATCATGTCGAAGAAGTGGGCGGAGGCGAATAACGCCGTCGCTCCGACACCGGCAGCGGCGACGACGCCGAGCCACGCCTCGCTCAATGCCAATGGCACCGGACCGTTCAAGATCGAGAGCCATCAGCCCGGCGTGAAGACCGTCTTCAAGGTCAACGAGAACTGGTGGAACAAGAAGGTCGAGCACAATCTCAAGGAGATCGTGTTCACGCCGATCGCTTCTGATGCGACCCGGGTCGCGGCCCTGCTCTCGGGCGAGGTCGACGTGATCGAGCCGGTTCCGATCCAGGACATCCAGCGCGTCAACAGCGCCGGCAATGTCCAGGTCATGACCGGGCCGGAACTGCGCACGATCTTCCTCGGCATGGACCAGACCCGCGACGAACTGCTCGAATCCAACGTCAAGGGCAAGAACCCCTTCAAGGACCCGAAGGTTCGGCAGGCTTTCTACCAGGCGATCGACATCGAGACGATCAAGAGCCGCGTCATGCGCGGCCTGTCGACCCCGTCGCCGCTGATGATCGCGCCGGAACTCTTCCCGCACGCCGGCTTCACGCGGGCCAAGTTCGACACCGAGGCCTCCAAGAAGCTCCTGGCCGAGGCCGGCTATCCCAACGGCTTCGAAGTCGGCATGGATTGCCCGAACGACCGCTATGTCAATGACGGCCAGATCTGCCAGGCCGTGGTCGGCATGTTGGCTCGCGCCGGCATCAAGGTGAACCTGAACGCCCAGCCGAAGGGCCAGTACTTCGCCAAGGTGCTGAAGTCGGGCGGCTACAAGACCTCGTTCTACCTGCTCGGCTGGACCCCCGGGACCTTCGACAGCCACAACGTGCTCAACGACATCCTGGGTTGCCGCGATGTCGCCGGCTCGTCGCGCGGGGAGTCGAATCTCGGCGGCTACTGCAACAAGAAGGTCGACGCGCTGACCGACAAGATCCTGGTCGAGCCCGATACGGCCAAGCGCGACGCCATGATCAAGGAAGCCTTCAAGATCACGGTGGACGAGTTCGCCTATATCCCTCTGCATCAGCAGGCTCTCGCCTGGGGTGTCTCGAAGAAGGTCAAGCTGACCCAGCGCGCCGACAACTCGGTCCTGCTCTACTACGCCACCAAGGAGTGACGTGAGAGGCGCGCGGAGCAATCCGCGCGCCTTCTTTCATCCTCATCGTCATCCCGGACAGTTGGTGCAGCCGCGCCGGACCCAGGATCGTTGCAGCGCATGGCGCTCCTGCTGGATTCCGGATCTCCGCGTCCCCTGGCCTGGGATGGCCGCGCGTTTTTCCGACCTCGGCAAACCGGGGATTCAAGGCGGCCATGTTAGCTTTCATTCTGCGTCGGCTGTTTCAGTCGCTTCTCGTCATGCTGAGCGTGGCGCTGATCGCCTTCGCGATGTTCCGTTTCGTCGGTGATCCGGTGAACCAGCTCGTCAGCCTCGACACGCCACAGGCGCAGGTCGAGCAGATCCGGCGCTCGCTCGGCCTCGACGACCCCGTCATCGTCCAGTTCTTCCGCTATATCTACAACGCCGCCCGGCTCGAATTCGGCGTGTCCTACCAGTTCCGGCTTCCGGTGATTTCGCTGCTGGGTGACCGCGCGCCGGCGACGCTCGAACTCGCCTTCATGTCGGCCCTGTTCTCGCTCCTCGTCGGCATCCCGATGGGTGTCTACACCGCGCTGAAGCGTGACAGCTGGCTCGCCAAGATCTTCCAGGCCGTGTCGCTGATCGGTATCAGTCTGCCGACCTTCCTGATCGGCATCCTCCTGATCTACCTGTTCTCGGTCACGCTCGGCCTGCTGCCCTCCTTCGGGCGCGGCGAGGTCGTGAAGATCGGCAGCTGGTGGACGACAGGCCTGCTGACCGTGTCCGGCCTCAAGGCACTGATCCTGCCCTCGATCACGCTCGGCCTGTTCCAGATGACGCTGATCATGCGCCTCGTCCGCGCCGAGATGCTCGAAGTGCTGCGGGCCGATTACATCAAGTTCGCCCGGGCGCGTGGGCTGCGCACCCGGACGGTCAATTTCGGCCATGCGCTCAAGAACACGCTGGTTCCGGTCATCACCATCGCCGGACTGCAGCTCGGCTCGATCATCGCCTTCGCCATCATTACCGAGACGGTGTTCCAGTGGCCGGGTATGGGCCTGCTCTTCCTGCGGGCCGTCCAGAACGTCGATATCCCGATCATGGCTGCCTATCTGATGCTGATCTCCTTCCTGTTCGTCAGCATCAACCTGATCGTCGACCTGCTTTATGCCGCCGTCGATCCGCGCCTGCGCGCGACGATCGGCGCACACTGAGCTGGCGGAGAGTTGAAACCATGAGCATGACCACTCAGCCGCCCGCTTCGCCCGAGAAGATCCCGACCCGCTGGGAACGCTTCCTCGACAGCGACATTCTGGCCAGCTTCCTGCGCTCCAAGGTGACGATGGTCGCTGCCTTCGTCGTGCTGCTGCTGTTCATCGGCGCGGCCTTCTCGCCCTGGATCGCGCCGACCAATCCCTTCGACCCTGCCTCCGTCTTCCTCGCCGACGCCAACATCCCGCCGGCCTGGCAGCAGGGCGGGGAGGCCCGCTTCATCTTCGGCACCGACGACCAGGGTCGCGATCTCTATTCGGCCATTCTCTACGGCCTGCGCGTCTCGCTGGTGGTTGGCGGCCTCGGTGTGATCCTCGCCGCCTCGATCGGCATCACGCTCGGCCTGCTCGCGGGCTATCTCGGCGGACGTGTCGATTCGCTGATCATGCGCATCGCCGATGTCCAGCTCACCTTCCCGGCGATCCTGATCGCGCTCCTGATCGATGGCGTCGTCCGTGGCATMTTCAAGAGCGCCTCGCGCGAGGACACGGCGATCTATGTTCTGGTGATCTCGATCGGCCTGTCCTTCTGGGTGCAATATGCCCGCACCGTGCGGGGCTCGACGCTGGTCGAGCGCAACAAGGACTATGTCCAGGCAGCGCGTCTGGTCGGGCTGCCGGCGCCGCTGATCATGCTGCGCCATGTCCTGCCCAATGTGATCGGCCCGGTACTCGTCATCCTGACGATCAATCTGGCGCTCGCCGTCATCACCGAGGCGACGCTTTCCTTCCTGGGTGTCGGCCTGCCGCCGACGCAGCCCTCGCTCGGCACTCTGATCAGCATCGGCAACCGCTACCTGTTCTCCGGCGACTGGTGGATCGTCGCCTTTCCCGGCGTGACCCTGGCGATCCTGGTGCTGGCGGTGAACCTGCTCGGCGATTGGCTGCGCGATGCGCTCAATCCGCGGCTGAGGTGACCCGATGACCGTCCCCGTTCTTTCCGTCCGTGACCTGACCGTCGAGTTCGTGACGCGGCGCGGAACCTTGCGCGCGCTCGACAAGATCTCCTTCGATATCGCACGCGGCGAAGTGCTCGGTGTCGTCGGCGAATCCGGCGCGGGCAAGTCCGTCACCGGTTCCGCGATCATCGGCCTGATCGATCCGCCGGGGCGCATCGCCGGTGGCGAGGTCGTGCTGTCGGGCGAACGCGTCGACAATCTGCCGCCCGAGGCGATGCGCAGGATCCGCGGCAAGCGGATCGGCATGATCTTCCAGGATCCGCTGACCAGCCTGAACCCGCTCTACCGGGTCGGCGAGCAGTTGATCGAGACGATCCGGACTCATACGAGCCTGAGCGCAGCGGATGCCCGCGCGCGCGCCATCGCCCTGCTCGACGAGGTCGGCATCCCGGCGCCGGAGCGGCGGATCGACGGCTATCCGCACGAATTCTCCGGCGGCATGCGCCAGCGTGTCGTGATCGCGCTCGCGCTCTGCGCCGAGCCCGAGTTCATTATCGCCGACGAGCCGACGACTGCGCTCGACGTCTCGGTCCAGGCCCAGATCATCGCGCTGATCAAACGCCTCTGCAGTGAGCGCGGCACTTCGGTGATGCTGGTGACCCATGATATGGGCGTCATCGCCGAAACGGCCGACCGGGTCGCGGTGATGTATGCCGGCCGGATCGCCGAGATCGGCCCGGTCCGCGATGTAGTCAAGGACCCGCTCCACCCCTATGCGAAGGGGCTGATGGGCGCGATCCCGTCGATCGAGGGTGATGCCGACCGCCTCGTGCAGATTCCCGGCGCGATGCCCCGGCTTTCGGCCATTCCGCGGGGATGTGCCTTCAATCCGCGCTGCGCTCATGCCTTCGCCCGCTGCCATGTCGAGCGGCCCGAGCTGACCAGGGTCGGCGACCGGCAGGTCGCCTGCCATCTCTACGACCAGCCCAATGCGGAGATCGCAGCGTGAGCCAGCTCCCTCCGCCTAACGCCGCCTTCGTCCAGGTCCGCGACCTGAAGCGCGTCTTCGACGTGTCGAAGCCCTGGCTCAACCGCATGCTCGAACGCGCGCCGAAGCAGTATCTGAAGGCCGTCGACGGGGTTTCCTTCGATATCCGCAAGGGCGAGACCTTCGCGCTCGTCGGTGAATCCGGCTCGGGCAAGTCCACCGTCGCGCGCATGGTGGTCGGCCTGCTGCCACCCTCGGGCGGTACTGTCAGCATCGCCGGCATCTCGATGAACGACGTTGCGGTCGCGCAGGAGCGTCAGCGGATGCGTCGGCGCATCCAGATGATCTTCCAGGATCCCTATGCCAGCCTGAATCCGCGCTGGCGTGTCGGCCGGATCATCGCCGAGCCGATCCGCGCCTTCGACATCATCGAGGGCGAAGGCGACATCAATGCCCGCATCGGCGAATTGCTGACGCTGGTCGGCCTGCATCCCGATGACGCCAAGAAGTTCCCGCACGAGTTCTCCGGGGGGCAGCGCCAGCGCATCGCGATCGCACGCGCGCTCGCCTCGAATGCCGAGTTCATCGTCTGCGACGAGCCGACATCGGCGCTTGATGTCTCCGTGCAGGCGCAAATCCTCAACCTGATGCGCGATCTGCAGCAGAAATTCGGGCTGACCTATCTCTTCATCTCGCACAACCTCGCCGTGGTCCGGCATATGGCGACGCGCATCGGCGTGATGTATCTCGGCCGGCTTGTGGAAGTTTCGGAGGGCAAGCAGCTCTTCTCGGCCCCGCGCCATCCCTATACCCGCATGCTGCTCGATGCGGTTCCGGATCTCGCCATGGTCGGCAAGGCGCGCGAGGGCGTGAAGGGGGAAATCCCGAACCCGATCAACCCGCCCTCCGGCTGCACCTTCCATCCGCGCTGTCCGCTGGCGTTCGACCGCTGCAAGATCGAGAATCCGCCGGTGATCGACGGTGTCGCCTGCCATGCCGTGAACGGCGACCGGGCGGCAGCGGCCTGAGCCGCGCCGCTCAGGGGGCGATCAGGAGGAAGCAGGCCCGCCGGCCTTTGGCCTGCTGTTCGCTGCAGGCTGCGGCATCAATGGCGCGAGCGGTCGCTCGGTCCGGTATTGCCCGCGGGCAATCGCCGTGAACATCAGGGCGACGGAGGCGAGCGTCATCAGCCACCAGGTCTGGAAGGTGGCAAAGCCCAGAACGGCAAGCGCGAAGGCCGTGACATAGGCAGCAGTGACGCCGGCGGCGAGCGCTCCCGCCATCTGGCCCGCGGCCTTGATCGCAAAGTACAGGCAGATCGCGGCCGAAGCGGCTCCGACAAGGCCGAGCTCGAACCAGAACTCGAACAGAATGGTCGTCGGCGTGTCTTGAGGCAGGCCACCCGTCAGGCGGCCGCGCAGCACGGTGTCGAGGCCGTGCCCGGTGATCAGCTGAACCGGTTCGCGGCTGACGATGTCGGCCCAGATGCCGAGGGTGAGGGCGAGATCGTCGGGCAAGCGCGATGCGATCGGCATCAGCAGGAAGGGCAGGAGCGGCGCCAGCAACATCAGCCCGGCAACGATAATGGCGATGGCGCGAGCGGCGACGACCCGATTGGCGCTGATCGCTCCGAAGGCCACCGTGCCGCAGATCATCGCCACCGCCTCGCCATCCTCGAAGCGGGTCATGGCAAGCAGGCCGACGGCGAGAGCGAGGCCCAGTGCGCTCAAGCCGCGCGCACGCGAGAGGAGCCAGGCGAAGGCGGGCCACGACATGATCAGCACGACGCTGACGCCGCGTTCGACGCCCGGAGAGACGCCAGCGGCGCTCATGTTCCCGGCGACCAGCAGCGCGAGAGCAAACAGCGCGGCGATGCCGGTGCCGAGCGGCACGAGATTGAGGTTCGAGGCGCGCATGCGTTCCGGGAGCGCCGCGGCACCGCAAAAGCCGAGCGCGACGGCAAGAACCAGATTGGTGGCCTTCTCGGTCGCCGAAAGCGTGTAGGGGCTCCAGACCAGCGAGAGCAGGGCCCAGGCCACGAGCCCCATCAGGATCATGCCTGGCCGGCTCAGCAGGGAATCCCTCAGATTCCTGCCGAACTGGCCACGCTCCTCGATCAGCGAGGAAATGATGAGCAACGCAACCCCGATCGGCGCGAGCACGACGGCCGCGCGACGCGACACCAGCGACGCTATCGGTAGCGCCAGCGCAAGCGTGGCGAAGCCGATGCGACGCAGCAGCAAGGCTGCGTCCGCGGCGGGGTCAATCGGGGCATTGGCGGTGTGGCGGATCATGGACGGCAACCGAACAAACGGCTTTGACCGGAGAACACGCCGGACGTCAGCCCCGCAGCACCCTAGCTTGTGGCGGCCCGCGCGACTGTAGGTGCGCTGCAACAGTGAGCCGGCATCTGACGCAGGGCCATGACGCCATCATAGCACCTTGCGGTCACGGTTCTGGCTGCGGATGATATTTCGTGGGATGGAGGGACGATGAACACGCTTGCCGCAATCGTCTATTCCTCCGGTTTCCAGATCGATGCATTCATGGTTGGCCTTGCCAGCCAGATGAAGCGGCAGGGGTTGAAGCTCGGCGGTGTCGTCCAGCACAACGGCGATGATTGCGGGGATGGCTGTCACGCCATGGCGCTGGAGGACCTCGCGAATGGCCGGCGCTTTCCGATCAGCGAGGATCGTGGTGCGGGCGCGTCGGGTTGCCGGCTCGACGTCGCCGGCCTTGCGGCAGCGGGAGGAGCGGTCGCGGCCGCTCTGACGGGAAACATCGATCTCGTGATCGTCAACAAGTTCGGGCGGCAGGAGCAGCTTGGTCAGGGCCTGCGCCAGGAGATCGCGGCCGCGGCGCTATCGGGCCTGCCCGTGCTGATCGCCGTTCGCGAGGATTTCGTTTCGGCCTGGCGTGAGTTTGCCGGCGATGACTGGACCCCATTGCCGCCTGAGGGCCGAGCGGTGGAGACCTGGGCTGCGGATCGGCTCGGTGTGCCGGCGTGAGGCCCGGCGCCGCCGATCGCGAACGCGAGATGCGACGCTTGCGGGCCATGGCATGACCATCCCTCCAACGCTTGGTCTCCTCCTCGCCGGCGGGCTCGCGCGCCGCATGGGCGGTGGCGACAAGCCGCTTCGGCTGATCGCCGGGCGCAGCATTCTCGCCCATGTCGTCGATCGCCTGGGGCCGCAATGCGACGGACTTCTGATCAATGCCAATGGCGACCTGTCGCGCTTCGCTGAATTCGGCCTGCCGGTGGTCGCCGACAGCGTGCCCGGTTTCGCCGGGCCGCTGGCCGGCATCCTGGCCGGGCTCGACTGGATGGCCGCGAACCGCCCCGGACATGCCTGGATGGTCAGCGTTGCGGCAGACACCCCCTTCATCCCGCGTGATCTTGTGCAACGGCTCCATGTGGCGCGCGCAGCGGGCAATGTTCCGCTGGCCTGCGCTGCATCGGGCGGCTGGGACCATCCGGTGATCGGGCTGTGGCCGGTCGCGCTGCGTGACGACTTGCGGCATGCACTCACGGTCGAGGATGAGCGAAAGATCGGCCGCTGGACGGCGCGCCATGGTGTTGCGGCGGCGGAGTGGCCGGTCGATCCGGTCGACCCGTTCTTCAATGCCAATCGCCCTGATGACCTGGTCGAGGCCGAGCAGCTTCACGCGCGGCTGAGCGATGCGTGATGGTGGGTTGGGGCGCCCGCTGTACCAGCTTGCCGCAGAGCCCGGCTCTGAGGGCGCGTGCCGGCTTCGCTACGGAAGCGCGAAGGTGCATTGGAAACCATCGAACAGCGTCAAACAGGCGCGCCGAGGCATGGATCTCAGGTTTCTGCGCCCGATGGCGTCAGCACGGGCCAATCGCTCTCGTCAGCCTTCCAGCAGCGCTTTGAGACGCCTCAGATCGCTCGTGACCCAGTCGGCATCGCGGGCGAAATCGTCGTCGCTCATCTCGGCCCGCTTGTAGAGAGTGAAGATCACCTCGCTGCCATCGCCATTGGCGAGGGCGCGCATCGGGTTGTGCATCGGCTCCCCGTGATCGGGGATCACGGCATGGTCGAGCACACCGTAAGGATTGGGTTCGCTGAACAGGATGCGCATCAGGCCCAATGGGGTCTCGGCAGCCCAGGTCATGCCTTCGATATGCCTGAAACTATGGCCCAGCCCTTCGGCCCATTTCGGGAAGTTACGGGGCTCTGCCAGAAAGCCGTAGACCTGCTCGATCGGCCTGCCGATCGAGATGCTGATATGGCGCGCGGGCTGAACGGGCATGGAACGACCTCCTTTCGGTCAACCTAGAACAAAAGAAGAACATTGGCAAATGCCTGGAGCCGCCCCGGTATCCGGCCGGGGCGGCTGGGCGCCGGTGCGGAGGGCCGATTGATTACGCCAGCCGGGGTGGGCATGCGATCCGCGCCCGCACCTGGGGTGAGGCGAGGCAGGTGGCGACGGCCTCGTAGCCGGGAGTGCCGGGGTAGGGGGAGACACGGACCGGTGGGCTGTGATTGGCAGGGCAGAGGATGATCGCCTCGTCGGACCCAACGGCTGCCAGATCCAGAATCGCGCAGGAGCGCGTGAGCATGAAGAGCGGCCGTCCATGCGGCCCGCGGCCGCGCAGATGGGCGATCAAGGCTTGCTGGGTGGCCTGATCCAACCCGTCCTCGATCATGTCGACGACCAGGACCGCGGGACCCTCCGCTTCCAGTTCGGCGACCAGGGCGGCCAGCGCACCAGACATCCGGGCGCCGTCGTCGACGAGCCGGGCCAGGGTCCTGGCGACCCGAGACTTCAATGCCGGATCGGAATCCATGTCTGCCCGGCCGATTGCGCCGTCAGCCGCGATCCGATCGAGCCCGAGGAAGGCCGCATCGGGCAAGACCTCGGCCAGGCGCCGGGCCAGCCGCGTCTTGCCGCTGCCGAGCGGGCCGACAATGTAGGTCAGCGGCAGGATTTCGCGCAGCTCAAACCGTTCGCCGCCCCAGGGCCAGGGCAGATCGAAGGCGACGCCGCGTTCGATTGCGGGCTCCAGCAGGCGCACCAGTTCTCCGGCCGCGGGTGCCTGACCTCTGGCAAGGTCAGTCCGCAGGCTGCGGACCTTCTCCAGCGTTCCTGCGAGCTGACGGGCACGCTCCTCGAGCGAAGCCTGGTGAGCCGCCAGGGCCGGTTCCAGCTCCTGGGCATCGCCTCCAAGCACGCGCGCCACCTGGACGAGGCTCAGCCCAAGCGCGCGCAATGCGGCAATCTCGGCGGCACGAGCCATCTCGGCGGGGCCATAGGCGCGCCACCCGGCCATGGTGCGGACCGGGGCGACCAGTCCGCGCTGCTCGTAGATGCGCAACGCCTTGGCGGAAACACCAAGCCGCCTGGCCGCCTCGGCCGGGTTCAGGAAAGGAGTGCAAGAGCTCACGAATCACCTCGTTACCGGCTGACCGCTGCCCTTATCGGGGCGGTCCCAGGGGCCGGGTCAACAACGCGCTCGCGATGTCTGGCCGCCTCCACGCTCGCGGCATGAGGCCGGAGGCGAGTGTCCGCTCGCCGCCGAGTTCTGATTTCGGGCCGGGGGGCGGTGCCTCTATTCGATGACGATGCGGGGCGCGGCCCGGGTCTTGCCACTCAGGCCCGCCTGAACCTGCCTCGCAATGGCCAGATAGGCCTTGGCATGGGCGCTTTCTGGGTCGCTTGCCACGATCGGCCGGCCGGCGTCCGAGGTCTCGCGGATCGGCATGGCAAGCGGGATCTCGCCAAGGAAGGGCACGCCCAGCCGCTCTGCCTCGTGCCGCGCCCCGCCATGGGCGAAGATGTCGGAGCGGTGGCCGCATTCCGGGCAGACGAAATAGCTCATGTTCTCAACGATACCGAGGATCGGCACCTCGACGCGCTTGAACATGGCGACGCCGCGACGGGCATCGAGCAGAGCCAGATCCTGAGGCGTCGAGACGATCACTGCGCCCGCGAGCGGTGTCTGCTGCGCCATGGTGAGCTGCGCGTCACCCGTGCCGGGCGGCATGTCGACGACCAGCACGTCGAGTTCGCCCCAGGCGACCTCGCGCAACATCTGGGTGATGGCCGAGATCACCATCGGCCCACGCCAGATCATCGGCGTCTCCTCGTCGATCAGGAAGCCGATCGACATGATCTTCAGCCCATAGGCCTCCATCGGTGCCAGCGTCCGGCCGGAGACCAGGCGCGGCTTACCGGTGATGCCGAAGATCTTGGGCACGGAGGGACCGTAGATATCGGCGTCGAGTACGCCGACCTTGAGGCCGAGCATCGCGAGCGCGACCGCGAGATTGGCCGTGGTCGTCGACTTGCCGACGCCGCCCTTGCCGCTGGCCACCGCGATGATCTGCTTCACGCCGGGCACGCCGGCGGCCTTTGGCATCGGCCCGCCGGGACCTGGCTGGCCGTGCGCCTGCTGGCGTGCCTGCGCGGCGGCAGAGGGCGCCGGTCGCGACGGCGCCTTGTCTGCCGTGAGCCCGACCAGAACCTGGGTGACGCCCGGAATACCGCCGACCGCGCTTTCCGCGGCCCTTCGCACGGGTTCCATCGCTTCAGCCTCGGTCGGATCGATGCCGATCGCAAAGATCACCTTGCCGCCGTCGATCAGGATTTCCGCGATACGGCCGGAAGCGCGCAGCGATTGGCCGCTCGCGGGCAGTTTCACCAGCTCGAGCGCGCGCAGAATGTCGGATTCGGTCAGGGCCACGAAGGCGTACTCCGGCTGGCGCGGCGTCAGGCCGCAGCTTTGCGAATGTGGAAGACGAGAAGTTCGCCCTCGGAACGGCTGAGCTCGATTGCGTCGCCCGTCTCGCGCATCAGGTTGGGAATGTCGATCGCCGCCATGGGATCGGTGCACTCGACGACGAACAAGGCTCCGGCGTCGGCGCTCCTCAGCGCCTTGCGCACGCGCAGTGTCGGCAAGGGGCATTTCAAGCCGCGCAGATTGAGGGGGATCGAGATCATGGGCCGAGCCTGTCGAATACGCAGTGCTTCATATGATGGCTTCTTGCGCGGGAGCAACCACCGGCCCTTCGCCGCAGCGGAGCGCGAGAGGCCTTGCTGCCCTGTCGGCATCGCACGGGGCGCGATGATCGCGGGCATGAGCCGTGGCGGTCCCATCCACTTGGCTTGACCGGGGAGGGGGCGTGCCAGATGACAACAGGGTGCCTTTGTGCCCGATCGTGTTTTGGGGGATTCAGCTTTGATGCGTGTGATCGGCCTGGCAGGGTGGAGCGGTGCCGGCAAGACGACCTTGCTGACGCGCCTGATCCCGGAACTTGCACGCCGCGGTGTCTCGGTCTCCACGGTCAAGCACGCGCACCATGGCTTTGACCTCGATAAGCCCGGCAAGGATTCCTACGAACACCGTCAGGCGGGCGCGCATGAGGTGCTGATCTCGTCCGAGCGCCGCTGGGCGCTGATGCATGAACTGCGCGGCGAGCCGGAAGCGCATCTGCCGGATCTGCTCCGGCGACTATCCCCGGTCGATCTGGTGATCATCGAGGGGTTCAAGCGCGAGCCGCATCTCAAGATCGAGGTGCATCGCGCAGCCAACGGCAAGCCGCCGCTGCACCCGGGCGACCCCATGATCGTCGCGATCGCCTGCGACAGCGCATTTCCCGAGGCGGGCTGCCCTGTCGTGGATCTCGACGACATCGGCGCAATCGCAGAGATTGTGCTTTCTTGCGCCGAGCCGCTCACCGCCATTCTGGCTCGCGTGCAGCAACAGGGTTGAGGGCAGAATGGCGCAACTCAGCGAGGATACTTTCGCCTTCGGTGGCCCCTTGATGAGCATCGAGCAAGCGGCTGACCTTGCGGGCCAGCGGATTCGGCCGGTGGAGGGCACGGAGCAGGTCGCCTTGGCCGACGCCGATGGTCGGGTTCTCGCCAGCGATGTCGTGGCCGGCCTCGATCTCCCGCCCTTCGCCAATTCTGCCGTGGATGGCTATGCGGTCCGCTTCGTCGATCTGGCGTCGGCAGGAGAGACCCGCCTCGCGCTCTCAGGCCGGCTTGCCGCCGGCACTGACGCGGCGGGCATTGCAACTGCAGGCGTGGCCGTCCGGGTCTTTACGGGCGCGCCGATACCGGAAGGAGCCGATACCGTCTTCATGCAGGAGGATGTGACAGCGGAAGAAGGCTTCGTCCGTCTGCCCGGAGGCCTCAAACGCGGTGCCAATGCCCGACCGGCCGGCGAGGATATCGCGCGTGGAGAGACCGCCCTGTCGGCAGGCCGGCGCCTGCGGCCGCAGGATCTCGCGCTGCTGGCTGCGCTCGGTCATGCCTCTGTCGACGTTCGCCGCCGGCCGCGTGTCGCGATCTTTTCGACGGGCGATGAGCTGGCGGAGCCGGGCCTGCCCCTGCCGCCGGCCGCGATCTACGACGCCAACCGCGCTGCGCTGCGTGCCATGGTGGCGCGGGCGGGGGCGGATGTGGTCGATCTCGGCATCCTGCGTGACGAGCCGGGCAGCCTGGCTGCGCGCCTGAGCGGCGCGGCCCGGAGTTGCGACCTGATCCTGACTTCCGGCGGCGTCTCGATCGGAGAGGAGGATCACGTCAAGGCGGCGGTCGAACAGGTCGGCGCGCTGGTCTTCTGGCGTATCGGCATCAAGCCGGGCCGGCCGGTGGCCATGGGCGTCATCGAAGGCGTGCCGTTTATTGGCCTGCCGGGAAATCCGGTTGCCGTGTTCGTCACCTTCGCCTTTGTCGCACGCCCGGTCCTGGCACGGCTTGCCGGCTCGGCCCATGTTGCCCCGGTGCCGCTGCCTGTAAGGCTCGGCTTCCCCTATCGGAAGAAGCCCGGGCGGCGTGAGTATGTCGGTGTTTCGCTCGCTCCTGGAGCGGACGGTGTCATGATCGCGTCCAAGCATCCTCTGGACGGGGCCGGGGTCATGACCTCGCTGACGCGCACGCACGGGCTGGTAGAGCTCGCGGAGGACCTGACATACCTCGAGTCCGGAACCCTCGTGCCGTTCCTCGCCTATGATCTCCTGGTCGCGTAGCGCCGGGTTTAGATCATCGGACCGGAAATCGTATCCGGTCCGATGGCCTAGCTTTTCGGGCCAATGCTCAGTCGCGCCGGAAAATGACGCTGGAGAGCCAGCCCAGAAGCAGCGCCATGGCCGCCGTGGCCAGTCCGTAGAGGAGCGGATGGTCATGTGCGCCGGTCGCCAGCCGCTGCTCGATGCCGGTCTTGATCACCTCGAAATTGGTGGTCTGGCGCGCCAGCATGGCGCCGCCTGAATAGAGCGCGATCTCGATCTCGTAGGAGCCGGTCGGTGCGGTGGCGGGCACATCGATCGGCGCGCTGAACAATGTTTCCGACAGGAAGGTGACGCCGCGCTCGTCCTGCGCATAGAGACCCTTGTCTTCGAGGATTCGGATCAGCGCCTGGCGAAAGCGCACAGTGCTCTCCTCATAATAGAGCTCCGGCGGCAAGTTGCGCTGGGTGTTGGCCAGCCCGATCCTGTCGCGCCGCGCCGCATCCTCGTTGACGATCTCGTTCAGGGGCCGGTTGCTCGACACCATCAGGAATATCGGGCGATCGACGAAGCGCCGCTGCGTCCGGTTGATCCAGATCGGCCCGAGCCGTTCCTTCTCGCGGACGATCAGCATGCGCTGTGGCCCACGCACCGTCACCACGATGTCGTAAGGGTCGCCGCGCGCCACCGTCCGCCCGCCGCGTTCGACCAGGCCGAAGACCGTCAGTTGATCGCCGGTATAGTTCGAGGAGATCTGGATCTGATGGCTAGACACGGATGCGATCAGCGTTTCGGCACGCGGGGCAGTGGCCGCGATGGAGGTCAGCAGCAACGCAGCGGCCAGGGACCTGAAGCCCTTCATCGCGCGCTCTCCGGCAGGACTACCGAGAAGGGGTCGCTGGGCGGGATGAACAGCTCGATCGCGAAGCGCAGGCCCACCGACAGGATCAGCAGCGCAAGCAGCAGACGGAAGGAGTCGACATTCAGGTTGCGCGCCGCGCGGCCGCCGAACTGGGCCCCGATCACGCCGCCGACCAGGAGCAGTGCCGCCAGGATCAGGTCGACCGACTGGTTTGTGAGGGCGTGCAGCATGGTTGCGCCCGTCATCGTCACCAGGATCTGGAACAAGGAGGTGCCGACGACGACCGCCGGCGGGATGCGGAAGAAGTAAATCAGCGCCGGCACCAGGATGAAACCACCGCCCACGCCGAGCACGGCGCCGATGAAGCCGATGACGATGGCGAGCGCGGCGATCGGGATGACGCTGGCGTAGAGCTGCGAACTGTGAAAACGCATGCGCCAGGGCAGCTTCATCCATTGCGGATGTGTGCCGGCCTGACGGCGCCGGCGTGCCGGCTTGCCCGCCTTGGCGCGCAGCGCCGAGCGCAGCGCGTCATAGAGCATCAATCCGCCAATGATGGTGAACAGCGTCACATAGGACAGGGTGATGACCAGATCGAGCTGACCGAGCCGGCGCATCGAGTTGAAGAACAGAACGCCGAAAATGGTGCCGATGATGCCCCCGCCGACCAGGACGCTGCCGAGCTTGAGGTCGAGCGCCTTGCGGCGCCAGTAGGTCAGGACGCCGGTCATCGACGAGCCGGCGACCTGGGCGGCCACGGTCGCCACGGCAACTGCCGGAGGGATATCGAGGAAGATCAGAAGAGGGGTCAGCAGGAAGCCACCGCCGACCCCGAACAGGCCGGAGATGAAGCCGACGGCACCGCTCAGACCCAGCACCATCAGGATGCTGATCGGCAGTTCCGCGATCGGGAGATAAATCTGCACCTTTGCCCTCGTGTGCCGGCGCGGCATGAGATTCGGCGCCGGCTCGTCCCAGATTGCACCAATCCGGTTAGGCAAATCCTTATCGTGGACGAAGAAGGTGTTGCGGCCGGATCGGCTGAAGTCGCGATCAACCTCTGATGGCTGCGTAACGCGTCGAAACCATGACAGGCAGGCCAGGGGCCTGCCTGTCATGCATTAGCTGCGAGCTGGCTTTGCGGGCTTCCTGACGGCCGCGCTTGTATTGTCTTCCCAACCCTGTGCCGGTGCCGCAACCTCGTTGGCGCCAGGCTCGAGCACCTTTGCCTTCCAGGAATCGACAGCGAGCTTCGCCGCTGCCAGGTCGTTGGGGTTGAGGCGTCCGGCGACTTCGTCACGCTTGCGGGCCGCATCGTCGTCGCCCTGCTTGGCGGCGATGGCGAACCAGAGATAGGACTGGCTGAGATCGGCTGGCACGCCGAGGCCGCGGCCCAGCAGAACGGCGAGATTGTATTGGCTGTCGCGCACGCCTGCGTCCGCGGCGCGGCGGAACCATTCCGTCGCCGTCGCATAGTCCGCCTTGCCGTCGACGCCCTCGGCATAAAGCACGGCGAGATTGTGCATGGCCTTGGCATTCCCGCGCTCTGCGGCACGGGAGTACCAGACCCGCGCCAGTGCGATGTCGCGCTGGGTGCCCACGCCCTTCTCGAACATGTTGGCCAGTCGGAACTGCGCTGGCGCCAGCCCGGCGACCGCGGCGCGTTCGAACAGGCGCAAGGCCAGTTTCGGATCGCGTGTCGCGTTGCTGCCATCGGCCGCGCGGCTGGCGAGCTCGTAGACGGCACGGGCATCACCTGCCTGGGCGGCCTTGCGCAGGCCTGGCGTTCCAAATCCGGCAGGCAGGTCGCCGAGCCCGGTGACGGCCTGAACCGGGTCGGGCGCGGTCGCTGGCGGCAGCGCGGCGGTTGCCGTCGGTTGGGTGGTCGAGCTGGTGGTTTCGGGAGAGCCGAGAATCGGGGCTGCCGGTCCCGCGAAGGCGGCGGCCGGGCCGAGTTCGACCGGCGAAAGCACCGAGCTCTGATCCTTCGTGGGCTTGGCTGGAGCTTCCGGGGCGGCGGGTTCCGGGGCAGCGACGGCGGGAGCGGAGGCAGGAGTCTGAACGGTTTCGTTGCCGGCGGCCTTCGTCTTCGGGCTTTGCAGTGCGCCGGTGACGACATGGGCGGTGCCCATGGCAAGAACGACAGCGGCCAGCCCGAGCAGGAGCGGGCGGCGACGCTTCTCCATGATCTCCTTGAGCTTGCCGCCCTTGGAGGTGCTGGTGCCGCTGCGCTCGGCTTCCGCCGCGGGCACAGAGGCTGCGGCTTCGGAGGCCGCCTTTGCCGAACGCCGTGCCGCAGCGATCAGGTTCTGGCGGACCGATTGAGGATCCTGGGCTGCCGCGGCCGGAGCGGCCGGTGTGTCCTGGCGCGGCCGGCCCGAGCCCGGTTCGAGCGGCAGGTCATGGGACCTGGCGGCAGGCGCTTCTGCTGCGCGTTCCGCCGGCCGGGTCGTCTCCAGCCGGGCGCCAAAGCGATCCTCGATCGCGGCGCTCATGCTGGCAGGAAGTGCAAGGCCACGCGTCGACGGCATGGTGGAGGGGCGCGCCGCGGCCGCCGGGGCCGGTGCGAGCGCGACCTCCTTCCGCTCGAGGCCGAGCTCGGCTTCGAGGCTGGCGAGGCGCGAGATGATCGTCTCGAGGGTCTGATGGACGGCGCCGATCGCGTCCTGCGTCTCCCGGCCGGAGGCGGCGTTGCTCTCGCGCAGTCCGGAAACCAGGGTGCTCAGCTCAGCAAAGCCTCCCGCCTGAGCGGGGGTCTTGCTCGCCATATCGGCCATGGCGGTGCGTGCGGCACGTTCGGCCGCGGCTGCGGTGTCCTCGCGCACGGTCTGGAGGTGTCGCACGAGGTCCTGCAGCGTGCGCTCGATCCCGGTCTCGGCCGAACGCGTCGCGACGGCCTCGTCGAGCCGGCTGGCGAGGCCGGCGATCTGCTGTTCGAGTGCATCGAAGGAATCGGATTCGGCGCCAGGGCGTCCCGCCTCGTCGATCTTCTCGGCGAGGCTGCGCAACATGTCCTCAACCGGGCGCATGTCGACGCGCGCGACCTGTACGTTGCCGCCGTCATGGACCATCTGGGTCAGGTTGCTGGAGGCTGCGAGACTCTCGATCCGGGCAGCCAACCCTTCGATCTGCTTCATGACTGCTGCCGGGCCGTGATCCGCCAGCGTCTCGATCTGGTGCTGCAGGCTGTCGATCCGGTCCGCGAGCTGGTTCGGCTGCCGATCGGAGACATCCTCGAGCTTGATGATGAGGGCCTCAATCCGGCGCGACAGCTCGTTCGATGCCGGAGAGCCGGAGGCGCCGATCTCGTTGAGCCGCGCGAAGAGTTGCTCGGTCTGAGACGTGATCACCTCGGGGCGCATCACGGGCAGCGAATCGACCTTGTCAGCTAGCGCCTCGACCTGCCGCGACAGCGAAAGCAGCGGGGCGGGATCGCCGAAACGGTCGGTGAGCAGGGCGTCGCGCACGTCCTCGATCGCCTGGGACAGGCCACGCATCGAGAGTGCATCAGGCTGCCCGTCGCGCAGCCGGGCGACTTCGCCCGCCAGAGCCGAAACCTGATGCGAAAGATCGCCGAGGCGGTTATCGCCGGTGCTCGTGGCGAGCAGTTCACGCAATTCTGCGATGTCGCGAAGCACAGGGGTCAGTGCAGCGCGGTCGCTGCCGCGCGCCGCGAGTGCGTCGACCTTGGCGGCGAGATGCGCGATCTCCAGCTCGAAACGGGCATAGCTCTCGCCGGAATTCTCGCGGGCGAGGCGGGCGACTTCGGTTTCGATCCGCGCCAGAGGCTTCAGGATAGGCTCGATACGGTCGTTCCGGTCCAGCCGCTCCAGCTTCGAACCCAGATCGGCAATCAGCCTTTCCAGTGCGGGCGTTTCGACCTGGCGTGACGCCGCAGCCGGGGAGAGGCGCTCGGACATGAGAGAGGGATGGTCGCCCCTGGCGCCGACCCTCTCGCCCAACGATCGGAGATCCTGCCGCAAGGCCGCGACCCGGCTCTCGCTCAGGCCTGTCCGGCCCGAGGCGGCGGCTTCGGGATCGGTATCCAGCATGCGCTGGCGCGTGCGGATATCCGTCACCGCTGCGGCCAGGCCATCGCGATTCAGGGCCGGGCGGGCGGCGGCAGCCTTGCTCTGGGCATCAACCGCCTTGCGCTCGATCTCGGCAATGCGCTCGCCCATGGTCTTGATCGCGTCGGCGATGACGTTGGTGGCGCGTTCCTGACGCTCGGCGTTACTGCGCTCGCCGCTGACGAGACGGTTCTCGGTCTTCTCGATCCAGCGCGCGATCGAATCCAGGGCGCCGGCCGTCTTGGCGCTCGATTCCCGGGTCATGCGCTCGGCGAGGGCGGCCTGCGACAACGCGGCCTCGATCTGGCCCCGCGACATCTCGGGAGCAAACTGCGGCGCCGCAGCGCTTGCTGCGGCCTGCGAGGAGGTTTCCATCTGCCCTTGGGAGAGCTTGGCGAGGCGCTCGGACAGCGCTGCGATGTCGAGCTGCTCCAGAGGGGCGGCTGTCGGCTCGCTCTCTTCCGCCTCGACGCGAATCTTGTGGTCCAGCCATTCACCCAGGGTCATTCCGGCGCGCCGCGCCGCGGCCTTTGCGGCATCGCGGGTGCGCGGATCAACGCCCTTGACGCTCCAGGGCAAGCTATTGGCCATGATCTCGCTCGCCTAAGGGGACCGGTCTTCAGTCGGGATGCGCAGCCCCCTGGCGCCGCAGCTTCCCCGCGCGAAACAGGCGATCGTGAAGATTCAGTTGCCGCTGACGACGGCCTGGCTCGCAGACCCGACTTTTGGCCGTCACGGTAAACGGACGGTTAATATCCGGGGGCCGGCCGTTAATTTTTTGCAAACGCCCGGACAGGGGCAGCACGAATGCCGGGCTCGTAACCGTAATTTACCCCCAATTGGCCGATATTACCTGACGCTAGGAGATGGGGCGAGCTATTCCCCCTACCCAACGGAACTTCGTCGCCACCGATGCCGGCGGTTCCCTGCGTCCAAACTTTTTAAGGAACTCCATGTCGCGCCACAGCAATGCTATGGCGGCCGGCTCTTCAGATACCGGCCGCACATCGTCGACGCCTACTTCCAGTGAAGCCGACTCGGCTGGTGGTTTCACCATCAGCGACCTTGCCCGCGATTTCGCGGTGACCCTGCGCACGCTTCGCTTCTATGAATCGCGCGGTCTCCTTGCTCCGGCCCGCTCGGGCATGACGCGCATCTATTCCGGCCGCGATCGCTCGCGGCTTGCGCTGATCCTCAAGGGCAAGCAGCTCGGTTTCACGCTGGTTGAAATCCGCGCCATGCTCGCCAATGAGGAAAAGAAGGGCGAGGCCGGCGCAGAGAAGTCGGCTTCGGTCGGCGGGCTGCAGCTCACCCGCGGGCAGATTGCCGAGCAGCTCGAATTGCTGCGCTCGCAGCAGGTCGAGATCGAAGGCGCGATCGCCGAGCTCGAAGCGACGCTTGCGGGCCTCGACAAGGCCTGAGCGCCTCACGGCACGGATTATCGATCATTTGATCGGGATTGACGGCTCCGGACTTGTGTCCGGGGCCGTTTTGTCATGCGCTGCGGATGGGAAACGCGACAGGGTGCGGCAACAAAATGGCCCAGCCCTCTTCACAAGTCACCCATAGATTGTTTATATATAAACTATCTGATGAATGGCTGCCCCGGATCGCATTCTGCAGGCGGCCGCGCTGCGCGAGAGGGAGGACACCATGCCGGTCTACAAGGCGCCCGTCGAAGACACCCTGTTCCTGCTCAACGACGTCTTCAACATCGAACGCTACAACAACCTGCCGGGTTTCGCGGATGCGACGCCCGATGTGGTCGCGGCGGTGCTGGGCGAGGGTGCCAAGCTCTGCGAGGAAGTGCTCCAGCCGTTGAACCATTCCGGCGACCAGGAGGGCTGCAAGCGCAACCCTGACGGATCCGTGACGACGCCAAAGGGCTTCAAGGAAGCGCACAAGGCCTATGCCGAGGGCGGCTGGATCGGACTTGCCATGGATCCCGAATATGGCGGCCAGGGCCTGCCCTATACGCTCGGCGCCGTGATGAACGAATATGCCTCGGCGGCGAACATGGCGTTCTCGATGTATCCCGGCCTGACCATGGGCGCGATCGCCGCACTCTATGTGCACGGCACTGAGGAGCAGAAGCGCACCTATATCCCGAAGATGGTCGAGGGTGTCTGGTCGGGCACGATGAACCTGACGGAGCCGCATTGCGGCACCGATCTCGGCCTGATCAAGACCAAGGCCGTGCCGAATGGCGATGGTTCCTATGCGATCTCCGGCACCAAGATCTTCATCTCGGCCGGCGAGCAGGACATCACCGAGAACATCATCCATCTCGTGCTCGCCCGCATCGAGGGGGCTCCCGCCGGCGTCAAGGGCATCTCGCTCTTCGTGGTGCCGCGCAACGTGGTCGGCGCCGACGGCGCGGTCGGCGAGCGCAACGGCGTCTCCTGCGGCTCGATCGAGCACAAGATGGGCATCCACGGCAATTCGACCTGCGTCATGAACTATGACGGCGCCAGGGGCTGGCTCATCGGCACCGAGAACAAGGGCCTCAACGCCATGTTCGTGATGATGAACGAGGCCCGCCTCGGCGTCGCGATCCAGGGGCTCGCCCAGTCCGAGGTCGCCTATCAGAACGCTGTTGCCTATGCCAAGGACCGCCTCCAGGGGCGGGCGCTGACCGGCGCCAAGGAGCCGGACAAGGCTGCCGATCCGATCATCGTCCATCCCGATGTCCGCCGCACGCTGATGTCGATCAAGGCCTTCAACGAGGCTGCGCGCGCCTTTGTGCTGTGGAACGCGCTGAAATCCGATGTCGCCCACCGTTCGGCTGATGCCGCCGAACGCCAGGCCGCCGACGATCAGCTCGGACTGATGACCCCCGTGCTCAAGGGTGTCCTGACCGATGTCGGTTTCGACAACGCGGTGAAGGCCCAGCAGATGTATGGCGGCCATGGCTACATCGCCGAATGGGGCATGGAGCAGTTCGTGCGAGACGCGCGCATCGCCATGATCTACGAGGGCGCCAATGGCGTGCAGGCCATGGACCTGATCGGCCGCAAGCTCGGCCGAGACGGCGGCCGCGCCATCATGGCCTTCTTCAACGAGGTCGGCGGCTTCATCAAGGAGCATGGCGAGGACGAGGGGCTGAAGCCGCTGCTCGCTCCCCTGCTGGCCTCGCTCGGTCATCTCCAGCAGGCGACGATGTGGTTCATGAACAACGCCCTCGCCAAGCCTGACAATGCCGGCGCCGGGGCGACCGACTACATGCACCTGCTCGGCCTCGTCTCCCTCGGCTATATGTGGATGAAGATCGCCAAGGCTGCGCAGGACAAGCTCGAGGCCGGCGCCAATGGCGCGACCGAGCGGATGAACACCAAGCTCGTCACCGCGCGCTTCTTCATGGAGCGCACCCTGCCGGAGACGGCCGCGCATCTGGCACGGATCACGGCCGGCGCCGATTCCACCATGGCGCTCTCGGCAGAGCAGTTCTGAGCAGACCAAAGGTCATGCCCGGGCTTGACCCGGGCATCGCTTGCAGATTGCCTTCGCTTCCAGACGGCCGGGACATGCCCGGCCATGTTGGCGAAGTCCCAACAACGAGCCGCCATTGCGGCGAGCCCCGGGAGGCCTTGATGGCTGACGCATTCATCTACGATCACGTTCGGACGCCGCGCGGCAAGGGCAAGGCCGACGGCTCCCTGCACGAGGTCACGGCGATCGAACTCGGCACGCAGGTGCTGCGTGCGATCAAGGACCGCAACAAGCTCGAGCCCAAGCTGGTCGAGGATGTCGTCTTTGGCTGCGTCGATCCGGTCGGCGAGGCCGGCGCCGATATCGCGCGGACCGTCGCGCTCAAGGCGGGGTACGGCAAGGAAGTGCCGGGCGTGCAGATCAACCGCTTCTGCGCCTCGGGCCTCGACGCGGTGAACCTTGCCGCGGCGCAGGTCATGGCCGGCCAGAAGGAGATGGCGATCGGTGGCGGCGTCGAGAGCATGAGCCGCGTCGGCATGGGCGCCTCGGGCTTCGGCATTGCGGTCGATCCGTCCGTCGCGATCGACACCTATTTCATGCCGCAAGGCGTCTCGGCCGATCTGATCGCCACGAAATACGGCTTCTCGCGTGACGATGTCGACGCCTTTGCCGTGCGCTCGCACAAGAAGGCCGCCGCCGCCTGGGCCGAAGGCCGCTTCAGGAATTCGGTCATCCCGGTCACCGACGTCAACGGCCTGATCCTCCTCGACCGCGACGAGACCATTCGTCCGAATACGGACATGCAGGCCCTGGCAGCGCTCAAGGCATCCTTCGTCCAGATGGGCGAGATGGGTGGTTTCGATGCCGTCGCGACGGCGGCTCACCCCGATGTGGAGTTCGTCAATCACGTGCATCACGCCGGCAATTCCTCCGGCATCGTCGATGGCGCGGCTGCCGTGCTCGTCGGCTCGAAGAAGGGCGGCAAGGCGGCTGGCCTGAAGCCGCGCGCCCGCATCCGGGCCTTCGCCACTGTCGGATCCGACCTGGCGCTGATGCTGACCGGGCCGGTCGACGTCACGGAGCTGGTTCTGAAAAAGGCCGGCATGACCACCCGGGATATCGACCTGTTCGAGCTGAACGAGGCTTTTTCCTCGGTGGTGCTGCGTTATCAGCAGGCCTTCGAGATCGACGACGCCATCCTCAACGTCAATGGCGGCGCCATTGCGATGGGCCATCCGCTCGGCGCCACGGGCGCGATGATCCTCGGCACAGTGCTCGACGAACTCGAGCGCACGAACAAGCAGACCGCACTCGTCACGCTTTGCGTCGCCGCCGGCATGGGCGTCGCGACCATCATCGAACGCGTCTGATCGGCACGAAGGGGAGAGAACCGATGAACCTCACCAATTTCCGCTTCGAGACCGACGCCGACGGCATCGCGACCTTGATCTGGGACATGCCCGGCCGTTCGATGAACGTCATCACCCCCGAGGTCATGGCCGAGTTGAACCAGGTCATCGACCATGTCGTCTCGAGCGAGGCGATCAAGGGCTGCGTCATTACCTCCGGCAAGGAAGCCTTCTCGGGCGGTGCCGACCTGACCATGCTCCAGGGGCTGCGCGACCTCTATGTCGGGCTTGCCAGGGAGAAGGGCGAGGCGGCAGCGATGCAGACCTTCTTCGACGAGAGCCGCAAGCTCTCGCTGCTCTATCGCAAGCTCGAAACCTGCGGAAAGCCGTTCGCAGCCGCCATCCATGGCGTCTGCCTCGGTGGCGCCTTCGAACTTGCGCTCGCCTGCCAGTACCGCGTCGCCTCGGACGATGCCTCGACCCGCGTCGGCCTGCCCGAGATCAAGGTCGGGCTCTTCCCAGGCGCCGGTGGCACGCAGCGTGTCTCGCGCCTGATGCAGACCGGCGACGCGCTGCAGATGATGTTCAAGGGCGAGCAGATCAAGGCGCTGCCGGCCCGCAACAGCGGCCTCGTCCATGCCGCCGTGCCGCGGGATCAGATGCTTCAGAACGCCCGGGAGTGGCTGAAGGCCAATCCGCAGGCCAAGGCGCCCTGGGACGATCCCAAGTTCAAGCTGCCTTCCAACAAGGTCTATTCGCCCGCCGGCATGCAGATCTGGCCACCGGCCAACGCGATCTATCGCCGCGAGACCAATGACAACTACCCGGCCGCACGCGCCATCCTGAGCGCGGTCTATGAGGGCCTGCAGTTGCCGATCGATCTCGGCCTCAGGGTCGAGAGCCGCTATTTCGCAAAAATTCTCCGGACGAAGGAGGCGGCCTCGATGATCCGCACGCTCTTCGTCTCGATGCAGGAGCTGAACAAGGGGGCTCGCCGCCCGGCCGATGTCCCGGCGAGCAGGCTGAAGAAGGTCGGCGTTGTCGGCGCAGGCTTCATGGGCGCGGGCATCGCCTATGTCACCGCCCAGGCAGGCCTGGACGTCATCCTGATCGACCGCGACATCGAGGCGGCCGAGAAGGGCAAGGCCTATTCGCATAAGCTGGTATCCGACCAGATCATGAAGGGGCGCGCCAAGACGGCCGACCGCGACGCGCTGCTCGGCCGGATCACCGCCTCGGCGGACTATGCCGATCTCAAGGGCTGCGATCTCGTCATCGAGGCCGTGTTCGAGGATCCGAAGGTCAAGGCCGAGGTCATCGCCAAGGTCGAGGCGGTGGTCGGACCAAGGACGATCTTCGGCTCCAATACATCGACGCTTCCGATCACCGGGCTCGCCGAGCACTCGCAGCGCCCGAAGAATTTCATCGGCGTGCATTTCTTCTCGCCGGTCGAGAAGATGCTCCTGGTCGAGATCATCATGGCCAAGAAGACCGGCAAGAAGGCGCTCGCCATGGCGCTCGATTTCGTCCGCGCCATCAGGAAGACGCCGATCGTCGTCAACGACACGCGCGGCTTCTATGCCAACCGCTGTGTCGGCAACTACATCCGCGAAGGCCATCTGATGCTGATGGAGGGCGTGCCCCCGGCGATGATCGAGGCCGCCGGCAAGCAGGCCGGCATGCCGGTCGGTCCGCTGTCCCTCAATGACGAGGTCGCGGTCGATCTCGCCTACAAGGTGCTGAAGGCGACCAAGGCCCAACTCGGCGAACATGCGGTCGATCCGGCGCAGGAAAGACTGCTCACCGAGATGGTCGAGACGCATGGCCGCCTCGGCCGCAAGAACAGGAAAGGCTTCTACGACTATCCGGAAGCCGGCCCGAAGCGGCTTTGGCCGGGGCTTGCCGAGCTGACGAAGAACCGGCTCGACCCCGAGCTCATCGACATGCAGGAGCTCAAGGAACGCCTGCTCGTCACCCAGGCCCTGGAAGCTGCCCGCACCTATGAGGAAGGTGTCGTGACCGATCCTCGCGAGGCGGATGTCGGCTCGATCATCGGCTTCGGTTTCGCGCCCTATTCGGGCGGCACGCTCTCCTACATCGAC
Source organism: Allobosea sp. 05T433 (assembly GCF_056396065.1). Taxonomy (NCBI): domain Bacteria; kingdom Pseudomonadati; phylum Pseudomonadota; class Alphaproteobacteria; order Hyphomicrobiales; family Alloboseaceae; genus Allobosea; species Allobosea sp. 05T433. The sequence continues at coordinate 221,429 of NZ_JBFTKS010000001.1, forward strand.
AACATGGGCGCGGCCGTCTTCGTGAAGCTCTGCGAGAAGCTCGCCAGGACCCATGGCGAGCGCTTCAGGCCGAACCGGCAGCTCAAGCGCATGGCGAAGACGGGCGAGAGCTACTATGGCAATGCGGAGAAGAAGGCTGCCGCATAATCCCCTGAGGCCACCGCGTGACGATTCGGCCGATCATTGGCTTTCCCGATTCTCGGCTGCGCATGGCAGCCGAGCCGGTGACGCGTTTCGATGCGGTGCTTCGCTCGCTCGCGGCCGATTTGCTGGAAACGATGCGGGCGGCTCCCGGCATCGGCATAACGGCGCCGCATATCGGTCTTCTCCAGCGGCTGGTCGTGCTGGAGCTGTTGCCGGGTGAGGTTCGGACCTATGTGAATCCGGCGATCGCCTGGGCTTCACCTGACATGATCCGCCACCACGAGGGCAGCGTTTCGATGGCGGGGGTTGCAGACGAGATCGAGCGTCATGCCCGCGTCCATGTCACCTATAAGGACCTGGACGGTGCGGAACAGTTCGAAGAGGCCGATGGCCTGCTCGCCGTTTGCCACCAGCACGAGATCGACCAACTCGACGGCATTTTCTGGGTCGATCGCCTGTCACGCCTGAAGCGCGACAGGCTGATCGCCCGCTACAACAAGCTGCGGCGTGCGTGACCTTGCCGCTCGCCGGCCCTTGGCAGAACCGGAGCCTGGCGCAGCCTCTCGCACGCGCCTGCGGCAGCCTTGGGGCGGTGATGGGTCGGCCGAACCCCTGACTGGCCCGGAACCGGACACGACGACCCAAACGTGACGATTCGCTCAAGCGCGCGAAACGCGCGCGACATTCCGATTCGCCCTTCGCAAGTGCCTGCTTTTCGCGAGTGCGGCTGCGACGGGGATGGCCGGAATCTGAGAGCAATCCACCGAAAAATGGGTGCTTGCGGACGATGCCGCTGACCGAAATCCCGCCAGATCCGACGCCGCGATAGCCGAGCTTGCAGCCGCTCAGGTGCGTCCCAGCTTCCTCCCGGGAGGCGTTCCGGCGGGGCCGCGCGCTCTTCATCAGGGTGTCTACCCCTTCGGTAGGCTGGCCTGCGAAGAAGACGTAGTCGAGACCTCCTGGGGGCAGCGCAGCGAGCCGGACTCCGCGGCAAAGACCTTGAGGCGATCGAACGGAACGGAAGGGGTGTAGTCCGGCCGGTCGGCAGGGGCTTGAACGCCGGGATGATCGGCGTGCCTGCAGGCTTCGCATTGAGCGCCGCCATCTGGCCGGGCCACCCATTACCGGCTTACCTACGCGGCCCTAGTAAAACACGCTTCGGCACGCGACCATGCGCCGGGCCTGCTTCACGAGCCGGCACACGCCGAATGGCATGCAGAATGCTTCGAAATCACGGGGGTTTTCGCCCGGCTGCGAGACGAAGGCTGTCGGCCGCATCCTGTACAATTAAGCTTCTCTCAACCTAACAGCGCAAAGCGGGCTGTAAATTGCGGGCGAGGCGGGGCACCACTGCGCGCCGCGGTCGCCCGGTCGCTTCGACGTTGCGAATGACGTAACGTCGGTTTTGGCGTAGTTTGGATGAAGGGGGGAACAAACTGGACCAAACCCCAATGGTCGAGAGCAGTCAGGATACCGACCGGCTCGCAGACCCGGAGGCTCTCGCTGTCCGTGAGGCCCTTGAACGCATCCTGACATCGGATGCGTTTCGCAGTGCACCGCAGCTCTCCGCATTTCTGAACTTCATCGTGGAGCGCCGCATCGAAGGGCGCAGCTCGGAACTCAAGGGTTACACCATTGCGGTTGAGGCCTTCGGCCGACCGGCAGATTTCGACCCGCAGTCCGACCCCATCGTCAGGGTCGAGGCCGGTCGTCTGCGCAGGGCGCTAGGCCAGTATTATCAGGGCGATGGCGCCGACGACACGATCCGCATTTCCATGCCGGTCGGCGCTTACGTCCCTGTCTTTGAACATCTTGGGGCTGCCGGGATGCCGGCCGAGCCGGCGCAGGAGCGCATGGCGCCCGGCGACGCCAGGGCGGCCCAGCTGCCGGTCCCTGAGCGGCCGAGCAGGCACGGTTTCAGGCTCGGGCACTGGCTCGCCGTGTTAGCGCTGGTCCTCGTGATCGTGCCTCTCGCCACTTGGCACTACCTCCCGCCGCTCGAGACGACACCGCAACCCGACCCGCTGGTGCGCCAGGCTCAACTGATCGAGGAGGCAGCGCGTCGCGCGGGATCGAGCGCGTCGGCTCATTTGCCGATGGTCGTCGTATCGCTGAGCGGCGCGGCCGACGATCCGGAGCTGGCCGGGCTGGTGCAGGCCTTCACGCGGCTCCTGGTCGATGCCCTGGCTCGATTCGACGATCTCGTTACCGTTCGTACGCCGGCCGCCGGCGCGGACCTCTATAGCGGCGCCGACTATGTCTTCGAGATGAATGCGACGCGGCAAGGCGGGGCGACGGAAGGCTTCGGCCGGTTGCGCTCCGTCAAGGACGGTCGTGTGGTCTGGACGACGTCTGCCATCCGGACATTGCCGAAGGGCGAGGACGCTCCGGAATTGCGCGAGATCGCCCGACGGCTCGCAGTCAGGCTTGCCGAGCCCTTCGGCATCATTCACGCCGACTATCGCCAGACGATGACGGCGTCGCCGATGCGCTGTGTCTTCCAGGCGCTGAATATCCGCCGCACCATGCGCGCCGAAGATCACCTGGCCGCCCGCAACTGCCTGGAGGCGGTTCTGGAGCGCGACCCTGCCTTCCATCCCGCCTGGTCGCAGCTCGCCCTGCTGACGGTCGACGAATACACCGCCGGACTCAATCCACTGCCTGGTTCGCCGCTCGATCGCGCCTTGAGCGCCGCGTTGACGGCGGTCAGGCTGGCGCCGTCCAGCGCACGCGCGCAGCAGGCCATGATGGACGTTTACTTCGCACGTGGCGCCTATGAAGATGCCTTCAGGGCGGGCCGGGCCGCGCTCGTCCGCAATCCCTACGATCCCGACATCATGGCCGATCTCGGCGCGCGCTATGTTCAGATCGGTCAGCCTGCGGAAGGCCTGCCGCTGCTGCAGCGGGCTGTGGCATCCAGCAGCGGCCGTCCTGCCTGGTACGATTTCTACGCCTTCCTGGCCGAGCATCTGATGGGCAATGACAAGCTCGCGGATGCGCATGCCGCCATTTTCGTCGCCGATGACAGTCCGCTCAGCTTGCTTGGCCGAGCCCTCCACTTTGCGGGAAAGCATGATGAGCCGGGCGTTTCAGCGGCCCTGCGACGGCTGGCGCAGGCGGCTCCGCTCTTCGCGATCGACGCCAGGCTTTACCTGTCGCGGATGGGGTTCAGCGAAGCCGTCATCGACCGGATCATGTCGGATCTCGGGCCGCGTCGGCTTGAAGCCAGCGGCGTTCACTAAGCGAATTCCCGACCGTCGCCGCTTTTCGTCCATGGCCCTCGCATGCGCGTGAACAGACGGTTAATGTCGGGTAGCAGAGTGATTCGTCGCTTTCATTCCCCAGCAACCTCTTTCGCGCGGTCGTCGCCTTGGCCCCTGTCCGCCTTACCGCCTTGCATCCTCTCGCCAGTGCCGTGACCGGCGTGGCGGCTGGCGCAATCGCGGTTCTCGCCTTGCCGGGAGCGCTGGCCAACGCCACCGGCCTCCTGCTGGCGGGGGCAGGGTTGGCGGCATCCGCGATCTTCTACGAGCGACGTGTCCTTGCGCAGCGCGAGCAGATCTTCGCGGCGATCGGCGAGGTCAAGGTTCGCCTGGCTACCAACGCCATCAGGCTTGACAGTTTGGCGCAGCGTGTCGAGCAACTGCCGATGAGCGAGGCCGATGCCGCGCCCGCACGTGCTGCGATCAATGAACTGACGGCCGAGGTCGGATTGCTCGGCGACCTGTTGCAGCAAGTCGCAACGACGCTGGCAGATCACGACACGCAACTCTCGGCTGCGCAGGCCCGGCGCAATGCCGAAGCCGCTCCCCCGCCGCCGCCGGCGCCTGCTCCCGAGCTTGCCCGCATTGCGCATCGCGAGGCGCTTGCTGCAGCGCGTGCGGAGGCCATTCAGGCCGAGCAGCTGCGCGCTGCCGATGAACGAGCCGCGATCATCAGCACCGCGCTGGCCGAGGGCAAGGTCGAGGTCCATCTCCAGCCGATCGTGCAGTTGCCGCAACGCCGGACACGTGGCTACGAGGCGCTGGTCCGTCTGCGTCTCGATGAGAGCACCTTGCTGCTCCCCGCCGAATTCCTGGCGATCGTCGAGGAGCGGGGTTTCGGTCCGACGCTCGATGCACTGGTGCTGACACGTACGCTGGCGATCGCGCGCCATCTGGGATCCAAGGACGGCGGCCTGTTCGTGGCCTGTAATTTCAGCGCCGCAACCTGGGCCTCGTCGCAGGCTCTGGTGACCCTCTCCCGTATCCTCGAGAAATATCGCGAGCACGCCGGCCATCTGGTGATCGAGATGCCGCAGCGCGTCTTCCGCGCTCTGGAGCCGACCAGCCTTGGCCTGCTGGGGGCGATGTCCGCCAATGGCGTGCGCTTCGCGCTCGACCATGTCGGCGATCTTCGGTTCGACCCGGCATCGCTACATGATCGTGGCATTCGCTTCGTGAAAGTGCCGGCCGCCCTGCTGCAGGCTGAAGCCGAGCGTTCCTCGATCGATATCGCCGCCGCCGATCTCGCGGCTCAGCTCGCGCGGGCCTCGATCATCCTCGTCGCCGAGAAGATCGAGGATGATCCGACTGTCGCGGACATGATCGAGCTTGGCGTGACCTATGCCCAGGGGCTGGTGATTTCACCGCCGCGGCCGGTCAAGCCGGAGGTCTTTGCCGATCCCGAGCCGGCGAAACCCGCCGCTCCGGTGCCCGAGCCCGAGCGGCCCGCCGCGCGGATCTCGGCCGAGATTCTGGGCTATCCCACCGCCGGCACATCGCCTGCGGCAGCGCTGCCAGCCCCGCCGAGCGGGCCTGCGCAGAAAGGCCCGGCGCCGGAGCGCCTGCCGTTCCGCGCCGTGCTACGCCGCGCCAGCGCCTGACAAAACCCTATCGCTGCCCGTTGCGACGGCCTAAACCGGCACCGTGCCGCGCTGCCGTCGCGCCGCATAGCCCAATTGGTTTCAGGGGAGTTGACCGCTTTGCAGCCTGCCAAGACCGCGCCCACCGTCGCATTGAGCGGTTTCTCGGAAATCACCGACCGGTTCGATCTCTGCCTGTGCGATATCTGGGGTGTCGTTCACAACGGCGTGGCAGCTCATCAGGACGCCTGCGATGCGCTGGTTGCGATGCGGGAACGCGGTGTTTCCGTCGTGCTGGTGACCAACGCTCCCCGTCCCCGCCGTGAAATCGAGGTCCAGCTCGCGCGTTTTGCCGTGCCGGAGGCTGCCTATGATGCGATCGTGACCTCCGGCGATGTCTGCCGGGCGCTGATCGAGGAACGGTCCGGCGAGCCGGTCTTCATGCTCGGCCCTGACCGCGACCTGCCCCTGATCGCCGGGCTGGATGCGCCGCGCGTCTCACCCGCGGACGCGCGCTACGTGCTCTGCACGGGATTGTTCGACGACGAGACCGAGACGGCCGAGACCTATGCCGGCCTCTTTGCCGATCTCGTCGCACGCGATCTCGTGATGATCTGCGCCAATCCCGATCTGGTGGTCGATCGCGGTGGCAAGATCGTGCCCTGCGCCGGCTCGCTCGCGCTGGCTTACGAGCAGATCGGCGGCACGGTGATCTATGCCGGCAAGCCGCATCGCCCGATCTACGAAATGGCGCTGCATATCGCCGAAGCGCGGCGTGGCAAGCCCGTTCCGCCAGACCGGATTTGCGCAATTGGTGATGCCATTCGAACCGACATCGCCGGGGCGAACGCCTTCGGCGCGGCGAGCGTCATGGTGCTGGCGGGCATTCACGCCCAGGATCTTGTCGAGAAATCGTGGGAAGAGCGCCACGGCTGGTTCGCAGGGCAGCATGCCCGCCCGGATTACGCGATTCCGCAACTCGTCTGGTGACGTTCGGCCACGCTCAGGCGTGGCAGACCGCTTCCATCTTGACCTTCAGGGTCTGGGCGTTGAACGGCTTGACGATATAGTTGTTCACGCCGGCCTTCTTGGCGGCGATGACGTTCTCGGTCTTGGATTCGGCCGTGACCATGATGAACGGCGTMGTCGCGAGGGCATCTTCCTCGCGCACGCGCTGGAGCAGCTCGAAGCCGGTCATCGGCTCCATGTTCCAGTCGGAGATGACGAGGCCGTATTTCTTGTCGCGCATCTTGGCGATGGCGGTCGAGCCGTCCGACGCATCGTCGACATTCTCGAATCCGAGCTGCTTGAGCAGGTTCCGAATGATCCGGACCATCGTCTGGTAGTCGTCGACCACGAGGATGGGCATGGACGGATCGAGAGCCATTCTGGTGCTCCAAGCGTAACGACTGCAGCGCGGGGCAATACCCGCGCGCGGACCGCCTTCAGTGAGTGGCGACCATGCCGGGAGTGATAGGGCACTGGCGTTTCGAAGCGGTTAATTTGAACGAAAACTGACGTAGGGGAAGCATCGCTCCGGCGGCGGCACCAAAGTCGCATGGCCGAGGCGCCGGGGCTGTGGCATTCTATGTTGCGCCGCAACAAGGGCGGCACATCGAAATTGCATCGGCAGCCGGACCAATGAACGCAGTCTCCTATCAGGTTCATGCTTTCGAAGACCTCGCGATCGGCCAAAGCGAAAGCCTGATGCGCACGGTGATGGAGCGGGATGTCTCGCTCTTCGCCGATCTCTCGGGGGACGCCAATCCGATCCATCTTTGCGAGCGCTACGCGGCGGGCACGAAGTTCGGCCAGCGCATTGCGCACGGGATGCTGACCGCGAGTCTCGTGTCCGCGCTGCTCGGCACGAAATTGCCAGGGCCGGGCGCCGTCTACCTGTCGCAGACGCTTACGTTCCTCGCTCCAGTCAAGATCGGCGATGTCGTCACGGCGCGGGTCGAAGTGGTCGAACTCGTTGCCGAGCGTCGGCGCGCGCGCCTGTTCTGCGACTGTGTCGTCGACGGCAAGGCCGTGCTCGAGGGAGAGGCCTGGGTCGCCTTGCCGCCGGCAAAGCCAAAGGCCTGAAGCAGGGGGGCTTGCGTCCGGTGTCCTTGACGCTGCTGGCCTGAACCGCCATTGACTGCCGCGCGCGGGCGTGCCCCGCCGAGGCGGAACCCTTCGTGCCATGACCCGTCCTGCCGCCGCGCCTTCTTCAGGCCGGCCTCATGTTTTCGTCCTCGATGGCGACAGCCCGGTTCCGGACAGCTTGCGCGGAGCGGTGCTGGCGCTGGGCAATTTCGACGGTGTCCATCGCGGCCATGCCGAACTCGCTCATGTCGCGGTCGCCATGGCGGCCAAGCAGGGCCGCGAGGCTGCCGCTTTCACCTTCGAGCCGCATCCCCGATCGGTCTTCAGCCCCGAGCAGCCGGTCTTTCGGCTGACGCCGCCCGACGTCAAGGGGGAGCTGCTCGCCCAGGCCGGGCTGAAGCGAAGCTTCGTGTTGCCCTTCGATCGCGCCATTGCGGCCGTGAGCGCCGAGAGTTTCGTCGATGACCTGCTGCTCGAGCGGCTCGGCGTCGGGGGGCTCGTCTGCGGCTACGACTTCCATTTCGGCAAGGGCCGCGCCGGCTCGCCCGAGATGCTGCAGGCGAGGGCGGGCGCGCGCGGTGTCCTGGTCACGGTGGTCCCGCCCTATTCCTGGGCGGGGGAGCCGGTCTCCTCGACCTTGATCCGCACCGCGCTGGAAGCCGGAGATGTCGGCCGCGCAGCGGCGTTCCTTGGGCGGCCCTGGTTCGTGCGCGGCGAGATCGCCCATGGCGACAAGCGTGGGCGTGACCTCGGTTACCCCACCGCCAACATGCATCTCGCCCGTGATTGCCGCCTGAAATTCGGCATCTATGCCGTCAGGATGAAGGTCGACGGCATCTGGCGCGACGGCGTGGCGAGCTTCGGCAGTCGCCCGACCTTCGATGACGGTGCGCCGCGGCTCGAGACCTTCCTCTTCGATTTCGCAGGCGATCTCTATGGCAAGATCGTCGATGTCGCACTGATCGCCTGGCTGCGGGGCGAGGAAAAATTCGACTCGCTCGAAGCCCTCATCATGCAGATGGACAAGGACAGTGCCCGGGCCCGCGCCATTCTGGCGCAAACACCGCCCTTCCTTCCTTAACCTGCCCCTGTTAGAAGCCGTTCATGCTCGCTCATTGCGCCCAGATCATAGAATTGCTCCGGCGAATTACGGGCCCGGCTGACGCTGCCCTGCGCTGATCGCAGGCGTCCGCGCAAGCCGGGATGACCGCCGCTTTCCCTTGTCCTTAAGGACCGGTGACGCGCCAGCCATGCATGGCCCGCCAGTCCAGCTGCCCGAGCCGGATCATGAACGACCAATCCAATTCCGCCCCATCGAAAAGCGTTGATTATTCGCAGACGCTGTTCCTGCCTCAGACCGAATTCCCGATGCGCGCCGGCTTGCCGCAACGCGAGCCGGAACTGCTCGCCCGCTGGCAGACGATCGAGCTCTATCGCAAGCTGCGCGAGAGCGCGAAGGGCCGCGACCGGTTCATCCTGCATGATGGCCCGCCCTATGCGAACGGCCATCTCCATATCGGCCATGCGCTCAACAAGGTGCTGAAGGACCTCGTCGTCCGCTCGCAGCAGATGCTCGGCCATGATGCCAACTATGTCCCGGGCTGGGATTGTCACGGCCTGCCGATCGAGTGGAAGATCGAGGAGCAATACCGGGCCAAGGGCCTGAACAAGGACGATGTGCCGGTCGTTGAATTCCGCAAGGAATGCCGTGCCTTTGCCGAGCACTGGGTCAACGTTCAGCGCGAGGAGTTCAAACGCCTCGGTGTCGAGGGCGACTGGGCCGATCCCTACCTGACCATGGCGTTCCCGGCCGAGGCGCAGATCGCCCGCGAGATCATGAAGTTCGCCGAAACGGGCCAGCTCTATCGCGGCTCCAAGCCGGTGATGTGGTCGGTGGTCGAGAAGACCGCGCTGGCCGAGGCGGAGGTCGAGTACGAGGAGCATACGAGCGATACGGTGTTCGTGGCCTTTCCCGTCGCGTCGGGAGCGGATGCTCTGGCCGGCGCCTCGGTCGTGATCTGGACGACGACCCCCTGGACGATCCCAGGCAACAGGGCGATCTCCTTCCACCACAAGATCGCCTATGGGCTCTATCGGGTGACCGCGGCGGCCGAGGGCAACTGGGCGAAGGTCGGCGCGACCTATGTGCTGGCGAAGGCTCTCGCCGAGAGCGTGTTCAAGGCGGCCAAGGTCGACGCCTTCGAACTGGTGCGCGATGTCGATGCCGCCGAGCTGAATGGCCTGACCGCCGCCCATCCGCTGCGCGGCCACGGCTACGATTTCGATGTGCCGTTGCTCGACGGTGACCATGTCACCGACGATGCCGGTACGGGCTTCGTCCACACCGCTCCCGGCCATGGTCGCGAGGATTTCGATATCTGGATGGCGAGTGGCCGCAAGCTCGCCGAGCGCGGAATCGATACGCATATCCCCTACACCGTGGATGCCGATGGTCGCTTCACCAAGGATGCGCCGGGCTTCGAGGGCCGGCAGGTCATCACCGACAAGGGCGAGAAGGGCGACGCCAACGACGCCGTGATCAAGGCGCTGGCGGCGAGCGGCACCATCATCGCGCGCGGCCGGTTGAAGCATCAGTACCCGCATAGCTGGCGCTCGAAGAAGCCGGTCATCTTCCGCAACACGCCGCAATGGTTCATCGCCATGGACAAGCCGCTCGGCGAAGCGCTGGGCGGTCCCGATGTTCCGTCCACGCCGGGCGGAAATGTCGATACGTTGCGCAACCGCGCGCTCAGGGCGATCAAGGAAACCGAATGGGTTCCGGCGGCCGGCGAGAACCGCATCACCGGCATGATCGCCAACCGTCCTGACTGGGTTGTCTCGCGCCAGCGCGCCTGGGGCGTGCCAATCACCGTCTTCGTCGAGAAGGACAGCGGCACGATCCTCGTCGATCCGAGGGTCAACGCTGCCATCGCCGATGCCTTTGAGATCGAGGGGGCCGATGCCTGGTTCACCGATGTCGACGGAGCGCGCTTCCTGAAGCCCTTCGGCTACGATCCGCAGAAGTATGAGCGCGTCACAGACGTGCTCGATGTCTGGTTTGATTCAGGCTCGACCCACGCCTTCACGCTGGAGAAGCGTCCGGACCTGCGGGCCCGCCGGCGCGGCGAGGGCGGCAATGACCGGGTGATGTATCTGGAAGGGTCTGACCAGCACCGCGGCTGGTTCCATTCGAGCCTGCTCGAAAGCTGCGGCACGCGCGGCCGGGCGCCCTATGACATCGTGCTGACCCACGGCTTCTGTCTCGACGAGAAGGGCGAGAAGATGTCGAAGTCGAAGGGCAATGTCACGGCACCGCAGGACGTCATCAAGGAATCCGGCGCCGACATCCTGCGCCTCTGGGTCGCGGCGGCGGACTATTCCGACGATTTGCGCATCGGCAAGGAAATCCTCAAGACCTTCGTCGAGACCTACCGCAAGCTGCGCAACACCATGCGCTGGATGCTCGGCACGCTCGCGCATTTCAGCGAGGACATCCGCGTCGCCTCGCCGGCGTCGATGCCCGAGCTCGAGCGGTTGATGCTGCACCGCCTTGCGGAGCTCGGGCCGCAGGTCGAGGAGGCCTATCGGACCTATGATTACAAGCGGGTCGTGACGCTGCTCTCGCAGTTCATGAACACGGAGCTGTCCGCCTTCTATTTCGACGTCCGCAAGGACGCGCTCTATTGCGACCCGCTATCGAGCCATGTCCGCAAGAGTGCGCTGACAGTGGTCGACCATCTCCTGCGCTGTCTCGCAACCTGGCTGGCGCCGATCCTGGTCTTCACCACCGAGGAAGCCTGGCTCGAGCGCTATCCGGAGCTGAAGACGCTGGGTGGCTCCGTGCATCTCGAAGCCTTTGCCGAGGCTCCGCAGAGCTGGCTCGATCCGGAGCTGGCCGAGCGCTGGAGCAAGATCCGCCGCGTTCGGCGTGTCGTCACCGGGGCACTCGAACTGGAACGAGCGGCCAAGCGCATCGGCTCGTCGCTCGAAGCCGCGCCGGAGGTTCACATCGCCGATCCCGACCTGCTGGCGGCGCTGTCGGGGGTCGATCTCGCCGAGATCTGCATCACGTCGGGTGTCAAGATTGTTGCGGGCGAAGGGCCCGAGGATGGCTTCCGGCTTCCGGAGGTGCCCGGCGTCGCGGTCGTCCCGGTCCGGGCCAGCGGCGTGAAATGCGCTCGCTCCTGGAAGTATTTCGATCCAGCGACCGCCGAGCGCGACCATCCCGATGTCACTCCGCGCGACGCCAGGGCCTTGCGGGAGCTCGGCAAGGCGGCCGGGCGATGACGTCGCTGCGCCGCTTCGGGATCTGGATCGTCGCGCTGGTCTTCGTGCTGGACCAGGCGTTGAAGCTCTGGCTGGTCTTCGGTTTGCACCTGGGTGAAACCGGTCCCTATGACCTAACGTCCTTCATGACCATCGTGCTGGCCTGGAACCGCGGCATTTCCTATGGGCTGTTCCAGCAGGAGGGGAACCTCGGGCCCTGGCTGCTGGTGCTGCTTTCCGTCGTCGCGGCGATCTGGCTTAGCCGCTGGATGTGGCGGGCAACGGACCGGCTGACGGTCGCAAGTCTCGCACTCATCGTCGGCGGCGCGCTTGGTAACGGCGTCGACCGGGCTGTGTACGGTGCCGTCGTCGACTTCGTTCACCTGCATTATGGCAGCTTCAGTTGGTACATCTTCAACATTGCCGATGCGGCTATCGTTGTCGGTGTGCTCGGTCTCCTGTATGAGTCCTTCCGCCCTGACGCCTCAAAGTCTGCACAGGCTTGAGGCGCGTCGCCATGCTTTTGCCCTTCCCTTGGTGCAACACGGCGAAACACGGACAGGAACGCAGGTTCCTTCACGGAGGTTTTGAGATGGCCAATCGCGCTCGCGCAATCCGCATCCTGCTCGCTGGGAGCATGATCGCGGCCGCGCTTCCCGCCTCGGCTCAGGAAGGCATGTTTTTCCAGAACGCCATGCGGACCTTTGGACTGATGCCGGGGGAGGGGCCCGATATCGAGTATCGCCAGCGCCCGCCGCTGGTGGTGCCGCCGTCTTCCGCCTTGCCGCGTCCGCAAGATCCGGCCTCGCAGCGTACGGCTGCATGGCCGAATGATCCCGATGTTGCAGCCCGCCGTGCGGACGCCAAGGACGCTCTGATTCCGGCGACCGAGCGCGAGAAATACAAGCTGAACCAGACCCCGCTGCTCAGCCAGCAGGAACTGCGTCGCGGTCGCGTGACCGGCGGACAGGTTCAGGCACCACCGGAGACCCAGAGCAAGACCTTCGAGGAGAATATCGGTCCGATCCGTGCCGGTCGTGAATTGGCGGCGCGCCAGGCTGCCACCGATACCTCGAACCTGGTTCATGGCCAGGAGCCGCAGCGCCGCTTGCTGAGCGATCCGCCGACCGGCTACCGCAAGCCGGCTGGTACGGCGCCGCTCGGACCCGGTCGGGGCGGGCCGCGTGAAGACACCAACAGCACGGGCCAGAAGGAATTCGTGCAGGGTCTGCCGTCGCCGAGCACGCCCTGACCCTTCGCTGAAAAACCGTGATGGCGAGCGCCGCGCGCTGGCGCGGCGCGTAATCGCGCCTATATCGAAGGTCACTCCTGCCGCGAAGGTGCCACCCTGAAATGACGGTTCATACTCCGACTGCACGCTTGTCGGTTCCAGTCGAAGCCTTCAGGCTCGCCAACGGGCTTGACGTCGTGGTCGTGCCGGACAGGCGCGCGCCGGTCGTCACCCATATGGTCTGGTACCGCAACGGCTCGGCCGATGATCCGGCCGGCAAGTCCGGCATCGCGCATTTCCTCGAGCACCTGATGTTCAAGGGCACGGCGCGCTGGCCGGCCGGCGAGTTCTCCAAGATCGTCGCGGGCTATGGCGGCCAGGAGAACGCCTTCACCTCCTTCGATTACACCGCCTATTTCCAGCGCGTGCCGAAGGAACATCTGCGCGCCATGATGGACTACGAGGCGGACCGGATGACCGGGCTCGCCTTCGATGAGAGCGTGGTCGCGCCCGAGCGCGATGTCGTGCTCGAAGAGCGACGCATGCGCGTCGATGCCGACCCGGCTGCACAACTGGGGGAGGAGTTCTCCTCCGCGCTCTTCGTGCATCATCCCTATGGCACGCCGATCATCGGCTGGGAGCACGAGATCGAGGGCCTGACGCGCGACGACGCCTTCACCTACTATCAGCGCTTCTACACGCCGGAGAACGCGATCCTGGTCGTCGCCGGCGATACCGATCTCGACGAGGTGCGCACGCTTGCCGAGGCGACCTATGGCCAGATCGCGCCACGCGGACAGGCCCCGGTGCGCAAGCGCCCGGCCGAGCCCGCTCCGCGCGCGGCGCGCCGGGTCTCGCTCAGCGATCCGCGTGTGCGCCAGCCGTCCCTGCGGCGGGGCTGGCTCACGCCGACCTATCTCAGCGGCGATCGCAGCGAGGCATTCGCACTCGAACTGGTGGCCGATATCCTCGGCGGCGGCACCACGTCGCGGCTCTATCGCCAGCTTTGCGTCGAGCAGGAACTCGCAGCCGGTGCCAGCGCCTATTTCATGGGCTCGATGGTCGATCGTGCTGCCTTTCAGATGTCGACCAGCCCACGCCCGGGCATCGACATGGCTGCGCTCGAAGCTGGCCTGGATGCGGCGCTCGCGACCTTCCTTGCCGATGGGCCGAGCGAGATCGAGTTGAGCCGCGCTCGCACGCGGCTGGTGGCGGAGACCATCTTCGCCCGGGACAGCCAATCTTCGCTCGCTCGTATCTTCGGTGCCTCGCTGGCCGTCGGCGAAACCGTCGAGGACGTCCTGGCCTGGCCGGAACGGATCGAAGCCGTGACACGCGAGGCCGTCATCGAGGCCGCGCGCCGCTATCTGCGGCCCGACCGTTCGGTCACCGGGCTGCTCTTGCCGGCAGCTTGAGTCCGCGCCCCCTTTCTCATGCGGGTGGGATGACATCGTCCCACCGTCAGGAAGCGACATGAACGCGCCCATCCCCACCCCGGGTTCCACGCTTGCCGGCCCCTCGGTGGCGGTCCAGCAGGTCCGCTCGACCTCCGGTATCGAGGCCTGGCTGGTCGAGGAGCACAGCCTGCCGTTGATCGCGATCGATTTCGCCTTCGACGGTGGTGCGACACGCGACCCCGCCAATGCTGCCGGCAGCGCCTACCTCGTCTCGGGTCTGCTCGATGAGGGGGCTGGCGATCTCGACGCGGAAGCATTCCACGGCCAGCTTGCCGACCACGCCATCAGCTTGGGCTTCGACGCCCGTCGCGACGATTTCCACGGCCATTTGCAGACCCTGTCGCGCCATCGCGACGAGGCGTTCTCGCTGCTGGCCCTGGCGCTGAACGCGCCGCGCTTCGATGCTGATGCCGTGGAGCGCGTGAAGTCGCAGGTCGTCGCTGGCCTGCAGCGTCAGGCGCAGAATCCGGAGACGCTCTGCCGCAATGCTCTCTATGCGGCGGCCTATCCTGGCCACGCCTATGGCCGTCCGGAGAAGGGCGATATCGACAGCGTCTCGCGCACGAAGCCCGCGGGATTGAAGTCGCTCTCGCGCGAGTTGCTGACCCGCGCCGGCCTCAAGATCGTCGTGGTCGGTGACATCACGGCGGAAGAACTGGCGCAGCGGCTCGATCAGCTCTTTGCCGCGCTCCCGATCGGCACAGCTCGACCGGTCCCGACCGACCCCGTTCCCGTGCAGGGGCTTGGCGAGACGCATGTCATCGATCTCGATGTGCCGCAGACCGTGCTGCGCTTCGTCGGTCCGGGCCTGATGCGCCGCGATCCGGATTTTATCACCGCCAGCGTGTTGAACCATATCCTGGGTGGCTCCGCTTTCACCTCGCGCCTGTTCCTTGAAGTGCGCGAGAAGCGCGGCCTTGCCTATGGCGTGTCGTCGAGCCTGCTGCCGCTGCGCGAGAGCGCCATGCTGGTCGGCGGCACCGCGACGCGCAACGACCGCGCGGCCGAGTCGCTTGCCGTCATTCGCGAGGAGATGATGAAGCTTGCCTCCGAGGGGCCGACCGAGCACGAGGTCGAAGAGGCCAAGCGCTACATCATCGGCTCATATCCCCTGCGCTTCGATACCTCGCCGAAGATCGCTGCCGAGCTGCTGGGCCTGGCGGTGAACGGCTTCGGCCCGGAATTCCTCGCCGAGCGCAACCAGCTCTTCGCCGCCGTGACGCTCGCCGACATCAAGCGCGTTGCGCAACGGCTCTTCGGCGACCCGCGCCTGCTTGTGCAGGCCGTTGGTCGGCCCGTCGGCCTCGTCTGACGGCGCACCGCTCGCCCGCTTTTCCACCGACCCCATACGGATACCAGGCCATGCTGCAGCAAAGCTTCGACCTCGCGCTTGAATCCGGTGTCGGCGCCGGTGGCATCCCCGATGCTGCCTTCGAGAAGGCACTGGCCGCTCTCGCGCCCGCGCTGGCGCGGCTGAAGGGCGAGGCAGACGCGAAGTCGCTGCCCCTGCTGGGATTGCCGGCCGATACGGCTGATCTGGCACCGGTCCATGCTGCCGCAAAACGCCTGCGCGAAGGCGCGACTGATATCCTGATCCTCGGCACGGGCGGCTCCAGCCTCGGTGGCCAGACGCTGGCCCAGCTCGCCGGCTACGGCATTGCCGGCCTGTCGAGCTTCGCGCCCACGCCGCGCGTGCATTTCATCGACAATCTCGATCCTGAGACATTTGCCTCCCTGCTCACGAAACTGCCGCTCAAGTCGACCAGGTTCGTGGCCATCTCCAAATCAGGCGGCACCGGAGAAACCCTGCTGCAGAGCATCGCGGCGATCACCGCCCTGCGCGCCGCCGGTATCCCCGATGGTGAGATTGGCCGGCATTTCCAGGGGCTCTCCGAGCCGGCCAAGCCCGGCAAGCTGCACCCGCTGCGTGCCCTGCTGGAGCCGTTCGATGCACCCTTCCTCGACCATCATACCGGCGTGGGTGGGCGCTACTCGGTCCTGACCAATTGCGGTCTGCTGCCGGCCGCGATCCTCGGCCTCGATATCGAAGCCCTGCGCAACGGTGCGGCCAAGGCACTTGCTCCCCTGCTGGCGGGTAAGGGCGTCCGCGAGGTCCCGGCTGCGCTGGGTGCGGCCCTGCACCTCGCCGCCATGCGCTCTGGCAAGGGCATCGCAGTGCTGATGCCCTATGCCGACAAGCTCGCCCTGTTGACGCGCTGGTGGGTCCAGCTCTGGGCCGAGAGCCTCGGCAAGGACGGACAGGGCACCCAGCCGGTCGCGGCGCTCGGGCCCGTCGACCAGCATTCGCAGCAGCAGCTCTATCTCGCCGGGCCGAAGGACAAGTTCTTCACCGTTCTGACCCTCAGCACCAAGGGCAGGGGCCCGGGGATCGATGCTGCTCTGGCGAAGAAGATCGGCGAGGACGGTTTCGCCGGCAAGACGATCGGCGATCTCGTCGCGGCGCAGGGCGTCGCCATGATCGATACCTTCGCCAAGAACGGCCGCGCGGTGCGCCGCCTCCATGTCGATCATGTCGACGAGACGGTGCATGGCGAGATCCTCATGCACTTCATGCTGGAAACGATCCTGACGGGCTACGCCATGGGCGTCGATCCGTTCGATCAGCCGGCGGTCGAAGAGGCGAAACTCCTCGCCAAGCGCTATCTTGCCGAAGGGCGCGGCTGACGATTCGGGTTTCCGCGCTCGCTCCCTTTTGCCGGGCTCAGCATGACCGTTCGCCGTCTCGATCCTATCCTGGTCGATCGCATCGCCGCCGGCGAGGTGATCGAACGGCCGGCTGCTGCCGTGAAGGAGTTGGTCGAGAACGCCATCGATGCCGGTGCGCGCGCGATCGCCGTGACCATTGCGGCCGGCGGCCGCGAGCTGATCCGCGTCGTCGATGACGGCTCCGGCATGTCGCCCGAGGATCTGGCGCTGTCGGTCGAGCGCCATGCCACCTCGAAGCTGCCGGATGGCGATCTCTTCGCGATCCAGTCTCTCGGTTTCCGCGGCGAGGCGCTGCCGTCGATCGGCTCGGTGGCGCGGCTTGCGATCACCACGCGCCGGCGCGAGGCTTCGCAGGGCCACGGCCTCGTCGTCGAGGCTGGCGAGAAGGGCGTGGTTCGTCCGGCCGCTGCTGCGCCCGGCACGCGCATCGAGGTCAGCGATCTCTTCATCTTCACCCCGGCCCGCCTCAAGTTCCTGAAGAGCGATCGGGCGGAGGCGCAGGCCGTCTCCGAGATGTTGCGGCGACATGCCATCGCCCATCCGACCATCCGCTTCTCCCTCGAAGGTGACCATGTCACCGGCTTCGACTGGCCAGCTGAGGCGATCGGCGAGGAAGGGCTGCTGCGCCGGCTGTCGCGGGCGCTCGGCCGTGATTTTCCCGAGAATGCGCTGCGGCTCGACGTGGCGCGCGAGGGCATTCGGGTCACCGGTTTCGCCGGGCTGCCCACCTTCCATCGAGGGACCTCTGCCGGCGTGCATCTGGCGGTCAATGGCCGGCCGGTGCGGGACAAGCTGCTGCTGTCGGCGGTGCGCGGCGCCTATGCCGATGTGGTGCCCTCCGACCGGCACCCGATGCTGTTTCTCGATGTGATCTGCGATCCGCGCTTCGTCGACGTCAACGTCCATCCGGCCAAGAGCGAAGTCCGCTTCCGCGATCCGGCCCTGGTCCGCGGCCTCGTGGTATCCGGCCTGAAGGCCGCCTTGGCCGAGGCCGGGCACCGCGCCACGACGACAGGTGGCGCCCGGACGCTGGAAGCCTTCCGCGCGGTCTTCTCTGGGGCCGGGCAGCAGCCGTCAGTGCAGCGTCCAATGCTGCCGTCCGCACCTGCCTGGGCGTCGCCATCGGCCGGGTTCGGCGAGGCGCGGCAGGCCGATTTCACGGGTTTCGTGACGCCATCGGCCGATGCGCGAGCCCATGTCGCCGAGCCGGCGCAGGATGCCCTCGACCGCCCGCTTGGCGCCGCGCGGGCGCAGGTCCATGAAACCTATATCCTCGCCCAGACACGTGACGGCATGGTCATCGTCGACCAGCACGCGGCGCATGAGCGGTTGGTCTATGAACGGCTGAAGGCCGAGAGGGCCAGGACGGGTATTGCCCGCCAGGCTCTGCTGCTGCCGGAAGTGGTCGAGCTCGATCCGGTCGACGCCGACCGCCTGATCGCTGTCGCCGGTGACCTTGCTTCGCTCGGCCTGACCATCGAATCCTTTGGATCCGGTGCCGTGCTGGTGCGCGAGGCGCCGAGCGCGTTGGCTGGCGGCAATCTGCAGATGCTAGTTCGCGACGTCGCCGATACGCTCGCCGAGCATGGCGATTCAGGATCGCTCGAACGGCGCCTCGACCATGTGCTGGCGACGATGGCCTGCCACAACTCGGTGCGTGCCGGCCGGCGCCTGCGGCCCGAGGAGATGGATGCGCTCCTGCGCGAGATGGAAGTCACGCCCAATTCCGGCCAGTGCAACCATGGCCGCCCGACCTATGTCGAGCTCAAGCTGAACGATATCGAGAAGCTGTTCGGGCGGCGGTGAAGCCCTCAGGGCGCCCGCAGGATCCAGACCTGGGTTTCACCATAGTCGCGTCGCTCCAGCTCCTCGAAGTCGCCGGGCAGGGCGATCTCGACCCCCGCCGCTTCCTCAAGCACGATCAGCGCACCAGCGGCCAGCCAGCCGCCATCGCGTGCGGAGATGAGCGCCTTCTCGCCAAGATTCTTGCGATAGGGCGGATCGCAAAAGACGAGCTGGAAAGGCGCCATCGGCCCGATCGGGCCGAGCTTGGTCGCATCGCGGCGGAAGATACGGCTCAGGCCGGCGAGCTCGAGCGTCATCTGGTTCTCGCGGATCAGGCCGCGTGCCTCGGTGCCGTCATCGACCAGCAGTGCAAAGCCGGCACCGCGCGAGAGCGCTTCGAACGCCATCGCGCCGGTTCCGGCGAAGAGATCGAGCACGCGCGCGCCCTCGACCACGTCGTCATAGGCATGGGCGAGCACGTTGAAGAGCGATGCGCGCAACCGGTCGGAGGTCGGGCGGATCGTGCCGATACCCGGCTTGGGGCCGGCCAGGGGCCGGCCGCCGAAGCGGCCGCCGACGATTCTCATCAGGCGCTACTCTCAGTCACGCTTGCCGCGGCCGCCGCCACCGGGACGCGGTCCCTTGCCGCCGGGCTTACCGCCAAAGGGACGTCCGCCGCCGGGCTTGCCGCCAGCGCCGCGCCCGTGCGGGCGGTCGCCGGACGGTCTGCCGCCGCTTGGCCTGTCGCCGAAGCTGCGACCGCGCGGACGGTCATCGCCCTGACGCTCGGCAAAAGGTCGGGCGGGTCGCTCGCGTCCCTCACGAGGGGCGCGCTCACGGCGTTCGCCGCGTGGCGCGCGCTCCTGCCATGGACGCTCGTCGCTGCGATCCTGTCCGCCGGCCCCCTCATCGCGTGGACGGCGCTGAGGCCGGTCACCAAGGCCGCGGGGTGACGCGCCGCGCTCCTGCGGGCGCGCTCCGCGGGCTCCCGGCCCGGTACGCTCGGCACGAGCCGGGCGGGCGGGCGCTTCTTCTCGTGCCGGCGCGCTGACGCGCTCGACCAGCACGCGGCGTCCCTTCGGATCGGCAATCGCCTTGTCGCGTTTGCGTTCGATCTGGCCGGTCGCCTCGCGGGCCTGCCGCGCCTCCTTCGGATCGGCGCCACGCCTTGGGGCCGAGCGGCGCTCACGTTGCGGCTCGGCCTCCTCATCGCGCCAGACGGTGCGCTTCCAAGGCTTCTCGCTGCGGGTGTCCTGCGAAACCGGACGCCCACTGCCGCGCGCCCCACGCTCCTCGCCACCCTCGCGGCGGCGCGGGCGATCCTCGCCCGCAGGCGCGCGCTTGGGCGCCGCCGGCAACTCATCGCGGCGCGGTGCCTCGAAATCGACGCCGGCCTTGGCCATTAGCTCTTCGCCGAGCTGGTCCTTGATCACGCGGGAGCGGATCTCGTCGATCTCACCCTCCGGCAGATCGCCGAGCTGGAACGGCCCGAAGGAGACCCGGATCAGCCGGTTCACGGCAAGGCCGAGATGCTCGAGGACGGTCTTGACCTCGCGGTTCTTGCCCTCTCTCAGGTCGACCACGAGCCAAGTGTTCGAGCCCTGCTCGCGTTCGAAACGTGCCAGGACGGGCCCGTAGCTGATGCCGTCGATGGTGACGCCATCGCGCAGTGTGTCGAGCTTGTCCTGCGTGATGCTGCCGAAGGCGCGCACACGATAGCGCCGGAGCCAGCCGGTTTCCGGCAGCTCGAGCACGCGTGCCAGTCCGCCGTCATTGGTCAGCAGCAGCAACCCCTCGGTGTTGATGTCGAGGCGGCCGATCGAGAGAACGCGCGGCAGGTCCTCGGGCAGGGCCTCGAATACGGTCGGGCGGCCTTCGGGATCATGGTTCGTCGTCACCAGCCCGCGCGGCTTGTGATAGAGCCAGAGCCGAGTGCGCTCGCGCGCCGGCAATGGCTCGCCATCGACGAGGATCACGTCGCTCGGTCCGACATCGAGTGCCGGGCTTTCGATCACCTTGCCGTTCACGCTGACGCGGCCTTCGGCGATCATCGCCTCGCAATCGCGGCGCGAGGCGACGCCGGCGCGCGCCATCACCTTGGCGATGCGCTCCGGCTCGATCGAGGGCAGGAGGACTGCGCCCGGTGCCTGGGGCTCGGCATCCTCGCGGCGCGGACGATGAGCCCGGTCGTCGCCGCGCGGACGGTCGTGCCGCTCGGCGCGTGGCCTGTCGAAGCGCGGTGCGCCAGCATCCCGGTCGCCGAAGCTCCTGCCGCGGGGGGCCGCACCTTCGCGGGGCGGACGGCTCGTGCTGCGCTCGCCCTCGGAGCGGGCTCGGAACGGCCTTTCACCACCCTCGCGCGGTGGGCGCGGGGCGTCGTCGCGTCGGCCAGCCGGCTTGTCGAAGCGCCGGGCGGGGCGTTCGCCGCCTTCGGATGTCCTGTGTGAAGGGCGATCATCTCCCGAGCGACCACGAAACGGGGCGCGTTCGCCTTCGGTCCTGCTGCGGAACGGTCTTTCGCCGCCCTCGCGCGGCGGGCGCGGGGCGTCGTCGCGTCGGCCGGCCGGCTTGTCGAAGCGCCGGGCGGGGCGTTCGCCGCCTTCGGATGTCCTGTGCGAAGGGCGATCATCTCCCGAACGCGCACGAAACGGAGCGCGTTCGCCCTCGGTCCTGCTGCGGAACGGCCGTTCGCCGCCCTCGCGCGGCGGGCGCGGTGCGCCGTCACGCTGGCCTGCGGGCCTGTCGAAGCGACGGGCGGGGCGTTCGCCCTCGCTCCCGGCATCGCGGCGCGGCCTGTCATCGCCCGAACGGCCACGGAATGGCGGGCGATCTCCGCCCGAAGGTGGGCGACCGCGTGACGGGCCACGGCCTTTGCCGTCGCCTCCGCCAAACCCGCCGCCTTTGCCGCCAGCTCCACCGCCCTTGCGTGGACCACGGCTTTTCTGGTTGTTGTCGTCGCTCATCATCGCTCCTGCACAGCCGGCGCTTGTAGCAGAGCGTATCATGCCTCGCGAGCGCCAAAGCAGAGGTTTCATGCTGCAATCGAAGCGTGCCGAGCTGGAGGGGATGGATCTCGCCCTCGCGGAGGCCCGGGCGGCAGGTGCCAGGGGCGAGGTGCCGGTCGGAGCCGTGGTCGTCAGGGACGGAACCATCCTGGCCAGTGCCGGCAACCGCACGCTCGAGCTGAAGGATCCGACCGCACACGCCGAGATGCTGGCCTTGCGGCGCGCCTGCGAAGAAATCGGCAGCGAACGGCTGATCGGCTGCGATCTCTACGTCACGCTCGAACCCTGCCCGATGTGCGCTGCCGCGATTTCCTTCGCCCGGATCAGGCGACTCTATTTCGGCGCCTCCGATCCCAAGGGAGGCGCGGTCGAGAACGGTGTCAGGCTTTATGCCAGCCCGACATGCCACCATGCGCCGGATGTCTATGGCGGCATCGCTGAAAGCGAGGCGGCGGATCTGTTGCGCGGGTTCTTCAAGGCGCGGCGTTAGGGGGGGCGGATTATGCGCCTGTCCCGCCCTGGGGATTGCGGATGCATCCAGCGTCGCTACGGTTCCGCTCCCGACAAACGAACATCGTGAGACGCAATGTCCTTTCAGGCCTATCTCGACACCATCAAGCAGAAAACCGGCAAGGGGCCTGAGGAGCTGCAGGCACTTGCCGACGCGAAGGGCCTCTCGGAAGCGGGCAGGCTCAGGCCGGGCGTCAAGGCAGGGCAGGTCGTAGACTGGCTGAAAGCGGATTTCGATCTCGGCCATGGCCACGCCATGGCGATCTATGCCCTGCTCACGGGCAAGAAGAAGCCGGGTGATTGAGCTAACGCGCTGCTTCCGCAATCAGCCAGTCGCGAACCGCGTGCACAAGCGCCTCCTTGGAGCGGCTCGGCAGGGTCACCACGGAATAGGTCAGTCCCTGTAGCGTTGGGCCGAATGGCTGGATGAGCCGGCCTGCATCGAGTTCCTCCCTCACGAGCGCCAGGCTGAGCAGCGCCGCTCCCTGGCCGGCGACTGCAGCCTGGATCGCCTGGCTTTCATCGGTGAAGCGCAAGGCCGATTTCGCATCGGGCCGCATATCTGTCCGCTCGAACCAGATCGGCCAGGTCGGATGATCGGGATCTGCGCTGCGCCATTCGAAATGGATGAGCGGCACCTTCGTGAGATCGGCGGGCTGGTGGACGTCCAGCACCGGATTGACCACCGGGGCGAACCGGTCTGCGATGAGTTGGCGCGCGTCGAGATTGGGATAGCTGCCATGGCCATATCGGATCGCCAGGTCGACCTGGCCCGAGTGCAGATCGACAACATCGTCTGATGCGTGCAGCCGCAGATCGATGCCGGGGTGGGCTTTCTGGAAGCCGGCGACGCGCGGCACCAGCCATTTCGCAGAGAAGGCTACGGTCGCCGAGATCGTGATGACCGGCCGTTTCCGCTCTGACCGAATGCGCTCGATCGCTGCGGCGAAGGCGTCGAAGCCATCGCGCAGCACGAGATAGAGCGCCCGGCCTTGTTCGGTCAGACTGACACGCCGCGTCTGGCGGTCGAACAGGCGCACATCGAGGTGCTCCTCGAGCGTCCGGATCTGGTGGCTGACCGCAGTGGCCGTGACCAGCAGCTCGGAGGCGGCTCGTTTGAAGCTGCCATGACGCGCCGCAGCTTCGAATGCCCGCAGCGAGGATAAGGGCGGCAGGCGTCGCATCACGGAGGTCCAATGATTGAGCTCACAACTTGCCTGATTATGAGTGAGTTTGATTCAGTTATCGAGTGAGGATTTCGCGTTTGTTGTCCTTGGCGTGAACGCACACATTCATCTCATCGCCGGACGGGCACACCGATTGGATGAATGAAATTCATCTCGCGACGCGGCCAGTCCATTCACAGATGAGATGAAAAGATGTTCGAGCAAGTTGTCACGCGGCCCGACCCCTACGAGCCGTATCTGTTGTCGCAGGCCATCAAGGTCGGCAACCTTCTCTTCGTATCGGGCCAGGCCGGCTATGATGACGAGGGCAAGGTCGTGGAGGGCGGATTCCTAGCCCAGGGCGAGCAGGCCTTCTCCAATTTGCGGCGTGCCCTCGAAGCGGGCGGTGCCAGCCTGAAGGATGTCGTCAAGGTGACGATTTTCGTCACCGACATGCAGGCTCAGTTCAAGGACGTGGTCGAGCTTCGCCGCAGGTTCTGGAGCGCGCCTTATCCCGCCGACACGATCGCTGAGGTCAAGGGCCTCTACGATTCCAGGGTGATGATCGAGATCGAGGCGATTGCGGCAGTGCCAGGGGAGGGCCGGTAAGATGACTGGCAACCCCGCTTCCGGCCTGCCTCGCCAGAGGGCGGAGGAGAGTCTCTTCTCCCCCGTCCGGATCGGCAGGCTCGCTCTATCCAACCGGCTTGTCGTTGCGCCCATGACGCGCGTGAGTGCAACCGTCGATGGCCGTGCCACCGAAGGTATGGCCGCCTATTACCGTTCATTCGCGGAAGGCGGCTTCGGCCTGATCGTGACGGAGGGCATCTACACCGACAAGGCATTCTCACAGGGCTACCAGTACCAGCCCGGCCTCGCTGATGCCGAACAGGTCGAGGCGTGGCGACAGGTCGTCAGCACTGTTCACGAAGCAGGCGGGCGGATCGTTGCGCAGTTGATGCACGCTGGGGCCCTGGCGCAAGGCAACATCCATCGGGACCATAGCATCGGCCCTTCCGCCCTGCGTCCCAAGGGCGAGCAAATGGCGTTCTATCGCGGCAATGGCCCCTACCGTATTCCTCGTGCGATGTCGGAGGCGGATCTCGGTGAAGCGGTGGCAGGCTTTGCCAGCGCGGCCGCGCTCGCGAGGGAGGCTGGCTTCGACGGTGTCGAGATCCACGGAGCCAACGGCTACCTCCTCGACCAGTTCCTGACCGAGGGCATCAATCGGCGCGAGGATCGCTATGGAGGGAGCATTGCGGGCCGCCTTCAGCTCCTCGTCGAAGTTGCCGAAGCCGTTCGCTCGGCCGTGGGAACGGATCATGTCGTCGGCATGCGAATCTCGCAGGCCAAGGTGAATGACTTCCTCCACAAATGGGTCGGAGGTGTCCGCGAAGCGGAGGTGGTGTTCAGCGCATTGGGCACGCTTCCCCTCGACTACATCCATACGACCGAATTCGAGGGGTGGCGCCCGGCCTTCGGCGATACCGGGCCAAGTCTGGCGGCCTTGGCGCGGATGCATGCCCGGCTTCCGGTTCTGGCGAATGGGTCGCTGCACGATCCGCAACGCGCTGCGGCCATGATCGAGGGCGACGAGGCGGACTTCGTGTCGCTCGGGCGTGGCGCGCTGACCCATGCCGACTGGCCGACGCGTTTCCGCGAGGGGCGGGCGCTGGAGCCGTTCGACAAATGCATCCTGTCGCCGATCGCGGATCTGGCGAACGCCGAACGGCGCCGTTCAGCGCTGCTCGACATTGCAAGCTGAGGGCGCGCCCAAACGAATTGGCGCCGTACCCCCAAGGTGCTGGCAGGACGTTCAGGCGAGCGTCCTGATCACCAGATAGCATCCCAGCATCAGCAGCCCCGCGAAGAAGCTGAGCTTGAAGGTGGCCGCGGAGATGCGCGTGCGGATCGCCTGGCCGACCGACATGCCGGCAAGCGCAGGCAGCAGCGCCAGCAGCGAGGATTGCGCCACGCCGACATCCAGGGCGCCTGCTCCGATCAGGCCGACCGACAAGGCCAGCGTCGAAATGATGAAGGAGACGCCCAGCGCCTGCACCAGCTCGTCCTTGTCCAGGCCGAGCGCCTGCAGATAGGGCACGGCCGGCAATACGAAGACACCGGTCGCAGCGGTGGCGATGCCCGTCGTGATGCCGATGACGGGGCCGAGCCAACCCTCAGCACTGGAAGGGACGCGCAGCTTCGCCGCCTTCAGCCCGACCAGTGCATAGAGCACCAGCGCACAGCCGAGCCAGAAGGTGGCCGAGCCGCCCTTGCTCTGTTGCAGCAACCCGGCGCCCGCCCATGTCCCCGCGCAGATGCCGGCAAGCATCGGCCAGAGCCTGATCATGATCGCCTTCAGCCCCGGGCCGGTTGCGACCTGCCAGCTGTTGGTGACGATATTGGGCACGACGAGCAACGCCGCGGCCTGCGCCGGTGCCATCACCACGCCGAGGATGCCGACTGCGATGGTCGGGAGGCCGAGCCCTATGACGCCCTTGACGAAGCCGGCCAGAAGAAAGGTGGCGGCGATGAAGAGGATGAGATCTGCGTTTTCCATGAGGCTGTTTGTGGCAGTGTCGATGCGGACTGTCGCACCCGAACGCTACGGTGGGGACCGTACTGTTCCAGGTTGCCTCGGCTGAGCAAGGGAGCAAGATGGCTGCATGAGCACGCATGGCCCCTATCTCGCCGAGATCGCCCATCTGATGGGGGATCCAGCCCGCGCCAACATGCTGCACGCCCTGATGGACGGGCGCGCGCTGACCGCCAAGGAACTCGCCTATATTGCCGGCGTCGCGCCGCAGACGGCGAGCGGCCATCTCGCCCGCCTGATGGCGGGCGGCCTGCTCGCGGTCGCCGTCCAGGGGCGCCACCGCTATTACAGGCTCGCCGGGCCTGAGGTCGCGACGGCGCTCGAAGGGCTGATGGTCCTCGCCGGAAGCCAGCCCTCCAGTCGCCGCTTGCCGTCCCGGGTCGGCGCCGACCTCAGCCGGGCCCGCACCTGCTACGATCATTTCGCCGGGCGCCTCGGCATCGGCCTGCATGATGCGCTGGTCGCGGGCGGGCACCTGACGGTTGCCGATGGCGGCTACGGCCTGGCGACGTCGGGGGAAGGCGTTTTCGCGGCGCTCGGCATCGACATCGCTCAGGCGGCCAGGAGCCGGCGCGCGTCGTTGCGCCCATGCCTCGACTGGAGCGAGCGCCGTCCGCATTTGGCGGGAAGCCTAGCCGCAGCCCTCGCATGCCGCTGCTTCGAGACGGGCTGGGTCCTGCGCAAGAAGGACAGTCGTGCCGTGATCCTGACCGATGAGGGGCGTGACGCGTTGATCTCGGTATTGCCGGGTTTTCGCTGCGACGAACCGGACGCGCTCAGCCCTGCCGGAGTGCCTGAGACAGCCTTCGCTTGACCTCGTCCTTGAGCGGCTCGGAGGCGTCGAGGATGGCTTGCGCTCGGAAGAAGTCGAGCCCGCCATAGCCGTCGATGCCGGCCCTGATCAGGATATCTGGCGGGTGGCGCTCGATCATGCGCTGCACGATGGTGCGCGTCAGGATCTGCGATACGCCGACCATCGCTTCGAGCGGCTCAGGCACGCGCGTGTCGCTGATCGTTGCCGGTGCGCTGGTGTCGACCGCCATGACGATGCGCCCCGGCGCCAGCAACCTGTCATAGGGCAGGGGGTTGATCGCTCCGCCATCGATCAGCACACGGCCGCCGAGCACCACCGGGCGTACGAGACCCGGAATAGCCAGCGAGGCGGCGACGGCCGGCGTCAGCGGCCCGCTCGTCAACGAGACCTCTGCATGGAGATGGTAGTCGGTCGCAATCGCGGCGAAGGGAAATCTGAGCTCCTCGAACCGGTCGGGCACGGCTTGCGGCCAGAACAGGTCGAGCAGCCGCTCGCCGTCGATCAGCACGGGATTGCCGAGCCCGCGCATGAGATCGGTGAATTTGCCGACGCGGGCGTCGAGCAGCCGCGCGATCACCTTGGCCCGGTCACGGAATGTCAGTGACACATGCTCCCGCAGCTCGCTGCCAGAGAGGCCGGCCGCATAGGCCGCGCCGATGATCGCCCCGATCGAGCAACCGACGATGAGGCCGGGCCTCACGCCGAGTTCGTCCAGCGCCTCCAGTACCGCGATATGGCTCAGGCCCCGTGCCCCTCCGGCCCCAAGCACGAGCGCGAGCCTGGGCTCGGCGCTGTCGGATCGTTGCTCGGCAGGCGTCGTGGAGCTTGGCATGGTGCGATGCTGCGGCCTGAACCCTGCTCAGGCAACCGAGCCAGCAAGGAACGGCTTCAAGGCCTCCAGCGTTGCTGCAGGGTTTTCCTCCGGCAGGAAATGGCCGCTGACGATCGCTTTCCCCTCGGCCTTGGGCGCGAAGGTCGAGCGCCAGATCGCGAGCGGGCTTTCGCCCTTGGCCGGTATTCCGGCTTCGCCCCAGAGTGCCAGCACCGGGCAGAGGATGGTCTTTCCCGCCGCGAGATCGGCCCTGTCCTGGGCGAGATCCGTGGTGGCGCCGGCGCGATAGTCCTCGCAGGCCGCATGGATGCGATGCGGGTCGTCGAATGATTCCCCATAGGATCGGAGCGCGAGCGGGTTGAATACGTCGAGCGCCTTGGCCCGTGTCCAGCTCGCGATCGTATGATCGAGCCAGGCCTGGGGATTGGCCTTGATCAGGTTTTCCGGCACGGGTTCGGGCTGGGCCAGGAAGGTCCAGTGATAAACCTGCATGGCGCGGGCGGCGTCCATGCCGTCCCACATCGAGAGCGTCGGCAGGATGTCGAGCACGGCGAGCCGCTCGACCCTGCCGGGATGGTCGAGGGCGAGGCGATAGGCGACACGCGCGCCGCGGTCATGGCCGATCACGGCAAAGCGGATATGGCCGAGCGCTTCCATGACGGCGACGACGTCCTCGCCCATGGCGCGCTTGGTGTAGGTCTCCTTGCCGCCATCGCCATGGGGAGCCGCCGACCAGCCATAGCCGCGCAGGTCCAAGCAGACGACGCGATGGGTCTTCGCCAGTTCGGGCGCGATCTTGTGCCATTCGGCGTGGGTCTGCGGGAAACCGTGGATGAGCACGAGCGGCGGCCCTTCACCGCCGGAGCGCGCAAAGATCTTGCCGACAGGCCCGTCGACCCAATGGGCCGTGAAGCCGGGAAAGAGTGAATCGAGATTGCTCATGGAGGAGCGCTCCTGGCGTAACCGCTGGCCTGATATCAGTCTGGCTGAAATCCTAACCCTCGACGAGCGCGGATGTTCAGCCTTCCTGCTCCCGTTTGACCGCCTGCCATCCGATGTCGCGGCGGCAGAACCCCTCCGGCCAGTCGATCGCGTCGACGGCGGCATAGGCGCGTTGCTGGGCCTCGCTGACAGTCTTGCCGAGGCCGACGACATTGAGCACGCGACCACCATCGGCAACGATGTCGGTCCCGGACTGCTTCGTCCCGGCATGGAAGACGAGGACATTGTCCATAGCCTCGGTCTTCTCGATGCCGCGAATGATGCTGCCCTTCTCGGGCGTGGCGGGATAACCCCGCGCCGCCAGAACGACGGTCAGCGCGGCTTCGTCCAGCCAGCGCAGGTCGAACGAGCTGAGCACACCGTCGCAGGCGGCGAGGAAGGCCGGCACGATATCGCTCTTCAGGCGCGGCATCAGCACCTCGCATTCCGGGTCGCCGAAGCGGACATTGTACTCGATCAGCTTCGGCCCCTGCGCCGTGATCATCAATCCGGCGAAAAGCACGCCCTTGAATGGCGCGCCGCGCTTCTGCATTCCGGCGAGCGTTGGTGCGATGATCTCCGCCATGACCCGGTCTTCCAGGGCCTTGGTCATCACCGGGGCGGGCGAATAGGCGCCCATGCCGCCGGTATTCGGGCCGGTATCGCCGTCGCCGACGCGCTTATGGTCCTGGGCCGAGGCAAGCGGCAGGGCATGGCTGCCGTCGCAGAGTGCGAAGAAACTCGCCTCCTCGCCGATCATCCATTCCTCGATCACCACCTCGGCGCCTGCTGCGCCGAAGCCGCCCGAGAACATCATCTCGATGGCGGCATCGGCCTCGTCGAGGGTCTGTGCCATCACCACGCCCTTGCCGGCGGCGAGCCCGTCGGCCTTGATCACGATCGGCGCGCCCTGAGCCCTGACATAGGCCTTGGCCGATGCTGCATCCCCGAAGCGTCCGAAGGCGGCCGTCGGGATGTTGAACTCGGCACAGAGTTCCTTGGTGAAGCCTTTCGAGCCCTCGAGCTGGGCTGCCGTCTTCGAGGGGCCGAAGGTCTTGATGCCGGCCGCGACGAGATCATCGGCGATGCCGGCGACGAGCGGCCCTTCCGGCCCGACCACGACGAGGTCGACCTTCTCCCGCTTGCAGAAGGCGACGACTGCGGCGTGATCGGCGATGTCGAGCGCGACGTTCTCGCCGCATTGCGCGGTGCCGGGATTGCCGGGTGCGACAAGGAGCCGGTCGCAGAGCGGCGAGCCGGATATCGCCCAGGCGAGCGCATGTTCGCGTCCGCCGGAACCGATCAGAAGGATGTTCATCGCGCCGTCTCCGCTTGCTCCGCGCGCAATAGCCTTCGCAGCGGCGCGGGGCAACGCTTCTGCTCCGTCGCTGCGACCGTTATGGTCGCGCAATGGATATCGAATCGCCCGACACCAAGCCCTCCAATGCGCCGGAATGGTCGGTTTCCGACCTGTCTGGTGCGCTCAAACGTACGCTGGAGGACGCCTTCGGCTTTGTCAGGGTGCGTGGCGAGATTTCGGGCTATCGCGGCCCGGTCGCCTCGGGCCATGTCTATTTCTCGCTGAAGGACCAGAACGCCAAGATCGACGCGGTGATCTGGAAGGGCGTCTTCGGGCGGTTGAAGACACGGCCTCAGGAAGGGCTGGAGGTCATCGCCACCGGCAAGATCACCACCTTCCCCGGCAAATCGAGCTACCAGATCGTCATCGATTCGCTCGAGCCGGCCGGTGTCGGCGCGCTGATGGCGTTGCTTGAGGAGCGTCGCAAGAGGCTCGCTGCCGAAGGCCTGTTCGACGAGGGGCGCAAGCAGCTCATTCCCTATCTGCCGCGCGTCGTCGGCGTGGTGACCTCGCCGACCGGTGCTGTCATCCGCGACATCCTGCACCGTCTCGAGGACCGCTTTCCTCGCCATGTCCTGGTCTGGCCGGTCCGCGTCCAGGGCGAGACCAGTGCGGCCGAGGTGGCGGCCGCCATTGCCGGTTTCAACGCATTGCCGGAAGGCGGACGAATCCCGCGCCCCGACGTGATCATCGTCGCGCGCGGTGGCGGTTCGCTCGAGGATCTGATGGGCTTCAACGAGGAGGTCGTGGTGCGCGCCGCTGCCGCCTCGCTGATCCCGCTCGTCTCGGCAGTCGGCCACGAAACCGACTGGACCCTGATCGACCACGCCGCCGACCTGCGTGCGCCGACTCCGACCGGCGCCGCCGAGAAGGTCGTGCCGGTCCGCGCCGATCTGATGGCGCTGATCGCCGATCTCTCCCGTCGGCAGGCGGGGGCGATGCGCCGTCTCTCGGATCGCCGTCGCAGCGATCTGCGTGCGCTTGCGCGGGCCTTGCCGGGGCCGGAGGCTGTCCTTTCCGGCCCGCGGCAGCGGCTCGATCTGGCCGCGGCGCGTCTTGCACCGGCATTGGCGCGCAACGCGCGGGCTTACGAGCAACGGCTTGCAGCTTTGTCGCAGAGGCTCGTGCGGCAATCTCCGTCGGTCCGGCTCGCGACCTATGTGGCAAGGCTTGATGGGCTCTCAAGCCGCTTGCGGGCCGGGCGTGACGCCTTGCTGAGGGCGGAACGGCTGCGCCTCCAACGGGCGCATGAGCGCAGCGACGAGCTGTCGCTGAGGGCAAGCCGCGCCTTTGTCCAGGGTTTGGGGCGCCGTCGCGACAGGCTTGAATCGGCCTGGAGCCTGGTCCGCTCGCTCGGCCCCCAGGCTGTTCTGGCGCGCGGCTACGCGCTGGTGCGCGATGGATCGGGAGCGCTCGTTCGCGGCGTGGAGCAGGCAAAGCCCGGCCTGGCGCTCAGCGTTCAGGTCAGCGACGGCAGCTTCGATGTCACCGTCACCGCGGGCGGGGAAGGGCTGTCGCCACGGCCAGCTCGTGCGCCGCGCCGGGACGTTCCGCGCAGCGGGCAGGGCGACCTCTTCTAGCTGAGCGCGGTACGGGGTCGCTCAACGCCCCATCAGGAAGCTCTTGACGCGTTTGATCGCGTCATCGCGGGCTTCAGGATGTGTCCCCACCGTGACCTTGCCGGTTCCGGTCGCGGAATAGGCCACGTCGCTGCGCTCCTTCACCTCGAGGCGAGGGTGATCGAAATCATGCAGCGCGCCGGGATAAAGCACGAGTTCGATGGCTTCGCCGCGCGCCCGTGCCGCTTTGGCGAGATGGTCGCAGGGCGCTGGCGGCGTCCAGTCGTCCGCATCGCCCATCAGGATGAGGGTCGGCAGCCTGGCCGAAAAGCTCGCGGACTCCGATTGGAAGCGGCAGCCCGGATAGAAGGCGATGGCGCGTGCGAAATCGGGTTGGCCGTCGGCCGGGCGCCTGTCCTTGCGGATCGCGGTCAGGACGGTGGAGCCGCCACCGGACCAGCCGAGCAGGGAGATTTCCTTGTCGCGCACATCATCGCGAGCCTGCAGCCATTGCCGTGATGCTGCCGCGTCGGCGACGCGCTCACGGCTAGCCCGAACCGTCAGTTCCTTGACGCCGCATTGTGAACCGAGCCTGCGCGAGCCGTAGCTGTCCGGCATCAGCACGACGTAGCCAGCGGCAGCCAGCCGCTCGCCCCAGTCCGAATGCCGGGCGGACAATTTGCCATTGTCGCGCCACAGGCCGCCGCAACCATGCAGGGCGACCACGGCCGGGAATGGCCCTGGACCGTTCGGGCGGTACAGCACACCGTCCAGCTGTCCTTCCTCGACCGGGATGCGAACGCGCTCATAGCCGCCCGCAGACGCGGGCGCGCACCAAAGCAGCGCGAGGCCTGTAAGGGCCAGGACGTGTCGGACGAGACTGGACATCATCGGCAGGAACGCTATCACAGCTCCGAGTTATCGGATAATTCATTCCCTGAGCAACGGTTTTCGATCTTACAGATGAACATCAGCGAGCGTCCTCCCGTGCCGGGACCCGAAGCTGCCGTCGACTATGGTCACGGCGAATTCCGCGTGGTGCGCCCCGGCGCCTTCGTGCGCTGCGCCGTGACCGGCGCCCCGATCAAGCTCGACGATCTGCGTTACTGGTCGGTCGAGTGGCAGGAAGCCTATGTCTCTCCGGAGGCGGTGCTGTTGCGGCTGCGCCGCGCCGGGCGTGCCTGAGAGCCCGCCTTCACGCCATCCAGCAGGTGCGTGATCTCGCTCGGTTCGTCGAAGACGAGCGAGACCGGGACCGCCAGCAGGCGGTGCTGCTCCGCAAACGGCCAGAGTGCAGCGAGCTTTGTCATGTCCTTTTCGGTGGTCGCCACCAGGCAATCCTGCGCCGCTGCCTCGCGGATGATCTTGGCCACGTCCTCGGCCGTGTAGGCGTGGTGATCGCCGAAGGCATGTTCGGCGCGAATCTCGGCGCCGGCCTCGCGCAGGGTCGCGCTGAATTTCTCCGGCCGTCCGATCCCTGAGACGGCCAGGACGGCCTGACCACGAAGTCTGTCGGCAATCCCGGCCGACAGCGCAAGCCGCCCGCGCAGAACCGGCTTGCCGGCCTCCCGGGCCGCGGCGGCGACCCTGTCCCCTGCCTCGCCCGGGCCGATCACCAGGATCGCATCGGTCATCGCCAACTGCTCAGCCAGCGGCGCCCGCAACGGGCCGGCTGGCAGGCATAGACCGTTGCCAATCCCGCTCGCGCCATCGACGACAGCCAACCGCAGCTGTTTGGTGAGCGAGGGGTTCTGCAGCCCGTCATCCATGATGATCAGGCTTGCGCCGAACGCTTTCGCGAAGGCGGCTCCGGCCGGCCGATCGCGGGCTACCACGGTGCGGGCGGCAGAGGCCATCAGCACGGCCTCATCCCCGACGCCGTTGGCATCATGGTGACGCCTGTCCACTTCGACAGGCCCGGCGAGCCGTCCGCCATAGCCCCGCATCAGGACGAAGGGCGTTTCTCCGCGGGCTGTCGCAAGCGCGGCCAGCGCGATCGCCGTCGGTGTCTTGCCGGCACCGCCAGCAATGAAATTCCCGACACAGATCACCGGGATGCCTGCATCGGTACCGGTCTGGCGCATGCGGCGCGCGGTGAGCGCGCCGTAGAGGGAGCCGATCGGTTGCAGCAGCCGGGCAAGAAGGCTCGGCCGATGCTGCCACCAGAACGCCGGTGCGCGCATCAGCTGTCGATCTCGCGCTGGCCCAGAGCGACGCGCATCAAGAGCGGTTCGATGGCCTGTTCCGTGCGGCTCAGTGCGCCGCCGAGCTGCTTGCTGGTTTGCCCCGCCGCGCGCGCGGCCTGCCGTGCGGCTGCCGGGTCGCTGAGCCAGCGATGCACCGCGCCTGCGAGCGCCTGCACATCGGGAACTTCACGCGCACCGCCGCCTTGATCGAAGGCGGCGAAGATCTCGGCGTTGTTGTGGACATACGGCCCGTGCACCAGGGCGCAGCCGAGCTTGGCGGGCTCGATCGGATTATGTCCGCCGATCATCGGCACGAGCGAACCGCCAAGGAAGGCCACTTGCGAGAGCCGATAGAAGAGGCCGAGCTCGTTGACCGTGTCGGCGATATAGAGCTCGATATCGGGGTCCGGCATCTCTCCAGCCGCGCGCCGCGCGACGGCGACACCGTTGGCCCGGGCGAGATCCTCGATCTCCTGGCCGCGCTGAGGGTGCCGCGGAGCGATGATCGTGAGCAGCTTCGGCACATGCGGCTTGATGCCGAGATGGGCCGACAGGATCTGCTCCTCCTCGCCCGGATGCGTGCTGGCGGCGATCCAGATCGGCCGGCCGGCCGTCAGCCCATCGAGAATCGCGAGCGTGTTCGGATCGGCCGGGGGCGCCGCGACATCGAATTTCAGATTGCCGGCGATGCTGACACGCGGCGCGCCGAGCTGGGCAAGACGCTCGCCGTCGCCCTGCGACTGGGCAAGGCAGGAATCGAAGCTGGAGAGCAGGTAGCGTGAGGTTCTGGGCGCCCTGTACCAGCGCTTGAAGGAGCGCTCCGACATCCGGGCATTGACCAGCACGAGCGGAATATCCCGCTTGCGTGCCTCGATCACCATATTGGGCCAGATTTCGGATTCGCAGATCAGCCCCATGGCCGGCTGCCAATAGTCCAGGAAGCGGCGCATGTAGCGCGGTACGTCGAGCGGCAGGTACTGGTGGATGGCGCCGGCTGGCAAACGCGCTGCAAGCAGGCGCGCCGAGGTCACGGTGCCGGAGGTCACGAGAACGGCCAGCCCGCGCCGCTGCAGGCGCTCGATCAGGGGGAGCAGCGTCACCGTCTCGCCGACGCTGGCGCCATGCAGCCAGATCAGCGTCTGGTCGGGCCGTTGGACGCCGGGATAGCCGCGGCGCTCGGCGAAGCGTGTCGGATCTTCCTTGCCGCGGCGACGGCGCCAGACCAGCAGGCCTGCAGCGGCCGGCTCGAACAGCGCAGTCGCCATGCGGTAGGCTCTGAGGAAGGGGCCCTTGCCGCTCATGCCGCTTTGGCTCCTGTTGCAGCGCGGAGCCCCGCGCCGGGGTCGCGGGAACCGACCAGCTCATAGGCGCGGGCATGGACCGCGTCGAGCCCGGCCTGGAGCGCGAGACGGGCGGCTTCGCTCGTGGCCTCGTCGGCATCGCGCGCGATCCGGATCGGATCGCCGACCACGATCGCGCAGCGGCCGAAGGGCAGGCCGATCGAGGCGCGGTCCCAGCTGTTGAAGTCGACGCGCCGGCTCGTCACCACGGCAACGGGATGGACCGGGCGACCCGATGCCTTGGCCAGCGCGATGATGCCAGGCCCCGCGACGCGGGCGCGCTTGGGAATGTCGGCCGTGAGCACCATGGTGTCGCCGGCGGCCAGGCGTCGAACCATGGCGAGGAACGCGCTCGCACCACCCTTCTCGCGGACCTTGCGGCCGAGCGCCCCTGAGCCGCGAATGGCGCCGATGCCGAGTTCGCGCAGCGCGACGGCGTTGAATCCGCCATCGCCGTGGCGGGAAACCAGCGAGCAGGCGGGCATCCAATCCGGCCGTGCGAAGGGGATCATGATGTGCTGGCCGTGCCACATCGCGATGATCAGCGGCAGCTCCGGCCGGATATGATCATAGATGTCGGCCGGTTCGACAACGGTTCGGCTGGTGCGGCGGACGAGTTTGAGATAGCCGGCCAGCAGCCGGCCGAGCGTCTCTTGCGCCACACGCGTCTTGAGGATGGAAAAGCCCATGAACTCCGCTTCCGAACCGCTGAATGCCTGTCCCGCAGCTCAGGACTTCGCGGTTTCGGGATCGAGCAGGCGATGCAGGTGCACGACGAAGTAGCGCATCTGGGCCTGGTCGACGGTCGCCTGTGCCTTGGCCTTCCAGGCCGCATGGGCGCTCGCATAGTTCGGGTAGATGCCGACGATGTCGAGCTTCGACAGGTCCTTGAAGGTGATGCCGTCAAGGGAGCTCAGCTCGCCGCCGAAGACGAGATGAAGAAGCTGCTTCTGGTCGGTGTCCGCGTTCATTGGTCTCTCCAGCGGGAATGAGGCTCTGCCGCGGCACCAGATAAGCTATCCGCGCGAGCGGTGCGAGTGCCGATTGAGCGAGGTCGAATTTGTCCGAGGCGGCTGGCCTTCATGCGCTCTGCGGCGGGGTCTCGCGCAGGCGCTGCATTGCAGCAAGCAGCGGCTCCGCGAGGCTTGCGCCACTAGCAACAAGCATGCCGTGGATCGGTACCTCGCGGTTGTAGACGACGGGGTTGCCGCTCCCGTCGCTGAGCTGGCCGCCGGCTTCGTCCAGCACGAGATGCGCGGCGGCAAGGTCCCAGTCCCGCGCATCAGGGGAGACCAGCCCGGCATCGATCGTGCCGTCCGCGATCCGTGCCAGCCTGAGTGCGAGCGAAGGGATCTTCTCGGCAGCGTCGAACGTCTCGATCCGCGCCAAGGCGTCGAGCATCGGCTTCGGCCCCGCAATGCGAGCGCCGCCGAGCTTGGTCAGGCGGGTCGTCGCGATCGGCCGGTCGTTGCAGTAGGCCCCCTCGTGCCTTCGGGCCGTATAGGTTGCGCCGCAGGCGGGCGCATGCACGACGCCGGTCACCGGAGCGCCATCAGCAAGGAGGGCGACGCAAACCGCCCAGTCCGGCGAGCCCGACATGAACGCGCGCGTTCCATCGATGGGGTCGACGACCCAGACGAGACGGCGCGACAGCCGCTGCGCGTCGTCGGCGGTCTCTTCCGATAGCCATGCGGCATCCGGCAGCAATTCCGAGAGTCTGATCCGCAGGAAGGTGTCGACGGCGATGTCGGCTTCGGTGACGGGCGAGCCGCCGCTCTTCGACCATGTCCGGGCCGCGGTCTTGGCTCCGGGGCGGAACAGTTCGAGTGCCAGCGCACCCGCCTCGATGCAGCTTTCCCGGACGTGAGGCAGAAGATCCGGGGCGACAGGCAGCGTTTGCGAAGTCATGCGCTCCCTATCGAGCCTCCCTGCTGCGGTTTCAAGGTGAAAAAGCAGCGCAGTTGCGAAAGATTCCGTCAAGCATCACGCCGGATAGCGGCCGATTTAGACGCCCAAATGGCCGCAACACATTCCTTTAACCGAAGCTCTTAAGCGCTCGGATAGGGCTGCGGTCCACTCTCCACCCTGCAAGCACGAGAGCCCCGGACTTCACAGAGGGCTCCGCGCAGCAGGGACATGAGAGGCGTAAAACCGATGGCCAGCGTCACGCCGGCTGCCGGGGAGGTCGGCTTTGCGCCGAACCTTCTCGGCTGCCCGAACCATAGCAGCATAGTCGCGCGCAATCCGATGCCGGTGCAGGTCGAGGCGCCCCGCATCGAGCGCATCGCCTCGGTGAGGATCTTGCGCGGAAACCCCGGTTGGCGCGGCATTGCCCTGCGGCTGGCCAATCCGTCCGGCGAAGATGAACGTCTGGAACTCGCTCTGACGGCCGGCGATGGCCGTGCGATCAGTGTCGCGGTCTTCGATGCCGAAGATGCCGTGGCACACTGGCGCGACTGTGGTCGCAGCAGCGGTTTGCCGCTGTTGCTCGAATCCGTCGATGGCGTGATCACCGAGCCCTTTCCTCAGCTCGGCCGGCTGGCACTGGGGCCGATCCGCATCCGCCGTCGGCACGCCTTTCTCAATGGCCGCCGCCCACGCTTCCTGACACGGCGCAAGACCGCGCAGCTTCCAGCGCGGCCGGTCATCGTCTCCGGCGAGCGGCTGACGGATTGAGCGGTTAGATCAGGGGACCGCATATCGCATCCCGTCCATGATCTAATCTTTCCATGTCGGCATCGGCTTTCCCCGAAGAACGCAAACCGCTCTTCGGGCCGCTGCCTTGGGCCTTCATTTCACAGGAAAGAGCGGCTCAACGCATCGAGTGCGTAGCCGCCGGCCAGCAGCAGGCCGGCGTTGCGGTTGGAGCGGAACAGGCCCAGCGCGACCGGAGAGGTCGCGCCCTGGATCCGGGAAACCTGCCAGGCGAGATGCGCGGCGAAGGCCGCAAGTCCAATCCAGGCCATGGCGCCACCGCCCGTGCTCCAGGTCGCCACGCCAGCGAGCGCGACAGAGAGCGTGAAGCAAAACCCGACCGCCTCGCGCGTCCAGGCCCCGAAATAGCGGGCACTCGACTTGATGCCGGCAATGACATCATCCTCGATATCCTGCATGGCGTAGATGGTGTCGTAGCCGATCGTCCAGACGATCGCGGCCGCGTAGATCAGGTAGGCCGGTGGGTCGAGCTGCCCGAACACGGCGCTCCAGCCCAGGAGCCCGCCCCATGAGAAGGCGAGGCCCAGCACGAATTGCGGCATGTTGGTGATGCGCTTCATGAAGGGATAGATCGCGACGATCGCCAGCGAGGCGATGCCGAGCACGATCGTGAAGCGATTGAATTGGACGAGGATCAGCAGTCCGACCAATGACAGCGCGACCATGAAGAGCGCGGCGGACCTGGTTGTGATCTGCCCGGAGGGCAACGGGCGTCCGCGCGTTCGTGCCACCTGAGCATCGAGCTTTCGGTCGACGATATCGTTGAAGGTCGAGCCGGCGGCTCGCATCACGATGGCGCCAACCATGAAAAGCAGGCCGTGCCAGAGATTGGGAAACGCGCTGCCGCTCGCGATGGCTGCAAGCCCTGCGGCCCACCAGCACGGAAGCAGCAGCAGCCACCAGCCGATTGGCCGGTCGATGCGGGCAAGCTTGAGATAAGGGCGCAGCCAGACCGGCGCCCTTGTATCGACCCAATGACCTTTCAGGGCGTCGGGAAGGGGCGCATCAACCAGGGTCATGTCGGCTGGCTTCGAGGCCAGGACCATGGCGAGATCAGAGCGCGCCCTGCGGCACCCGCATCGGGCCGCCGGTCAGAGAATCGCCGCCGCCGAACGGATTGTTGCCCTGTTGCTGGGCCTGCTGCTGCGCCTTGCGCTGCATGGCCGCCTGCTGCTTCACCGCATTGCAGGCCTGATTGCGGAAGCCGGCTGCCTTCTCATTGTCGGCCTTCATGCCGTCCACGAAGGTCGGCGGAATCTGGCACCAGTCCTGATTGGCGGTTGCGAATTTGAGGGTGGCGTTGCCGTTGTTGACGAGGCTGCCGAGTGTTCCGCAGGCCTCCGCCGGCGTCAGCTTGCGCTTGGCCTTGGACGCGGAGTTCAACCGCGCGACGATCGACTGCCGCTCCTGCAGGAGCTTTTGAAGCTGTTCGCAGCCCGAGGCCTGAGCGCTCGCCGGGCTGACGTGGAGGAATGTCGCCGCTGCCAAGCCGAGCGTCGCAATCAACCCCGAGGCCACGTATCGCCGCATAATAGTCCTGCTCCCAATCGATGAGGGTTCCTGGAACCGCGCACTCCATATCAGCAGAGGGGCGGTCTCGCCAAGCGTCAGGCGACATTGAACTGAATTCTGTCACCGACTCTTGCGATTAGACGAAGAATGTGGCGACTTTCCCGCCGCAATGGCATTGCAAGATCGGCTGCTGTCGCAAGAGGGAGATTGTTTGCGCCTATGCCGATGCCAGACCTGCCGAAACATCGGCTCTATCTCGACTCCACGTTGGCACAGGATGCGCCCGTTCCTCTCGAGCGGGAGCAGGCCAATTACCTTCTCAACGTCCTGCGCCTGCGCGATGGCGCCGGCGTTCTCGTCTTCAACGGGCGCGACGGCGAATGGCTTGCCGAGATCGTTCCGGAAGGGCGGAAGCAGGCGAGCCTGCGCCCGCTGCGGCAGCTGCAGCTCCAGACCTCCGTGCCGGACCTGCATTATCTCTTTGCGCCGCTGAAACACGCGCGGCTCGATTACATGGCTCAGAAGGCCGTGGAGATGGGGGCCGGCGTGCTGCAGCCGGTGCTCACCCGACGCACGCAGGTCTCGCGGTTGAACCTCGAACGCCTCAGGGCCAATGCCATCGAGGCTGCCGAGCAATGCGGCATCCTGGCCTTGCCGGAAATTCGTTCCGAGCAGCCGCTCGATGCGGCGCTGGCCGCTCTCGAGCCCGAGCGCCTGCTGATCTTCTGCGACGAGGACATGGCCGCGGCGAGTCCCCTGAGCGCGCTGGCGGAAGCCCCGCCGGCGCCGCTCGCCCTGCTGATTGGTCCCGAAGGTGGCTTTGACGACGAGGAGCGCCGGCGAGTGCTGTCACGCCCCAAGACAATCCGTATCTCGCTCGGCCCGCGCATCCTGCGCGCCGATACGGCGGCGGTCGCGGCGCTTGCCCTGGTCCAGGCGACATTGGGCGACTGGGTCTCGAGATCGGGCTGAGCGCGCAGGGAACGACGCGCCGAATTCCACGTTGGTCGTTGGGGAGGAAGATCCACATTCGTCGCGGTGCCATCGAACCGGCTCATTCAGGGCCGGTTTTGCGCGCGAGGGTCTGCTCCCGTGATTCGACGACCCGCGAGGACCATGAGATGAGCCAAGCCTGCCGCTTCGGTATCGAAGAAGAGTATTTCCTGTCCGATTTCACKACACGTGGCATCGTCCGGAAGATCTCGCCGGCATTCCTCGATGCCGTGCATGCGGCGTTTCCGAGCGAAGTCCAACGGGAGATGCTGCAGTCCCAGATCGAGGTGGCGACACCGGTCTGCGAGACGATGGCAGAGGCGCGCAAATCGCTGGCGACGCTGCGGACCGGCCTTGCGAGCATCGGGCTGGCGCATGACATGCTCCTGCTCGCCTGCGGCACGCATCCGAGCGCGGCCTGGTCGCGCCAGCGCGCCACCGAGGCGGCTCGCTATGACAAGCTGATGCGCGAACTGCAGATGCTCGGCAGCCGCAACCAACTCTGTGGGCTCCATATCCATGTCGAGGTGCCGGACGAAGATCAGCGCATCCGGCTGATGGGGCGGATCATGCCGTTCCTCCCGGTGTTTCTCGCGCTGTCGACGTCGTCTCCCTTCTGGCAGGGGCGGCGCACCGGCCTGATGGGCTACAGACTATCCGCCTACGCGGAACTACCGCGCACCGGCCTGCCGGAGCTCTTCCTCGAACCCGCCGACTACCGCGCCTATGTCGATACCCTGGTCGCGGCCGGGGCGATCAAGGATGCCAGCTATATCTGGTGGGCGATTCGCCCTTCAGAGAAGCATCCGACGCTGGAATTGCGCATCGCCGACAGCTGCACGCGCCTGGACGATACGCTGGCCATCGCCGCGCTCTATCGGTGCCTTGTTCGCCACCTCTGCAGGAACCCCGGGCTCAACGCTGATCTGACCGCGGCCGCGCGCGCCATCGCAGCAGAGAATGTCTGGCGGGCCCAGCGCTATGGGATCCATGGCGGATTGGTCTGCCCGGAAAGCAAGGGGATGCGCTCGGTTCCGAGCCTGGTCGACGAACTGATCGATCAGCTTTCGGACGATGCCGCGGCGCTCGGCTGTACCGCCGAACTTGGCGAGTGCCGGACGATTGCGGCTCAGGGCACCAGTGCGGATCGACAGCTCGCCATCTTCGAGGAGGCCCGCGCGCGCACCGGGAGCGACGCGGGAGGGCTGGCCTCCGTCATCGACTGGCTGGCGTCAGAGACGCGAAACTATGGCGCAAGCCGGCTGCAGGACATGAGCCAGCCCCTGCGCGGTGTGGCCTGAACGCAAGCGGATGCCGGATGCCGGCATGTGCGTTGTGCATTTGCGCAAGCAATCTCCTTCCACGAACGCGGGACGGAGGTCGTTGTCCTCCGTTCGGCGGTCGCATATGTCTGACGCTTCCTGGGCCTGCCTCGCCCGTGCCGTCCGGTGCGTGCGAGATGTCGGCCACCCTTTCGTCCTGCCGGAGCGCCCATGGCTCGCGATGTGTCCGATTCCACCCCGATCGCGTCGAAGTCCGAGCTGATCGGCTGGATTGCGGCAGGCGAGAAGCCTCGCTCCGCCTTCCGGATCGGCACCGAGCACGAGAAGTTCCCGTTCTACCGCGCGGATATCGGCGCCGTGCCGTACGAGGGGCGCGGGGCCGCGGGCGGTATCCGGCACCTGCTCGAGGGCATGCAGCAGCGGCTCGGCTGGGAGCCGATCATTGACGATGGCCATATCATTGGCTTGGCCGGGCCCGAAGGTGGCGGGGCGATCTCGCTTGAACCCGGTGGCCAGTTCGAACTCTCCGGCGCGCCGGTCGAAACGCTGCATGAAACGGCGGCGGAGCTCGCCGCGCATCTTGCCGATGTGAAAGCGGTCGCCGAGCCTCACGATATCGGCTTCCTGGCGCTGGGCCACTCGCCGCTCTGGACGCGGGAGCAGACCCCGGTCATGCCGAAGGGCCGCTACCGGATCATGGCCAACTACATGCCGAAGGTCGGCACGCGCGGCCTCGACATGATGTTCCGGACCTGCACCGTGCAGGTGAACCTCGATTTTGCCGACGAGGCGGACATGGTGAAGAAGCTCAGGGTTTCGATTGCCCTGCAGCCGATCGCAACCGCGCTCTTCGCTTCTTCGCCCTTCACCGAGGGCAAGCTCAACGGCTTCCAGTCGGTCCGTTCCGAAATCTGGCTCGATACCGACAATGCCCGTTCGGGCATGCTGCCCTTCGTGTTCGATGAGGGCATGTCCTACGAGGGCTATGTCGACTGGGCGCTCGACGTGCCGATGTATTTCGTCAAACGCGGGCCGGTCTACCACGACGTGACGGGCGCCTCCTTCCGCGATCTGCTCGCCGGCCGGTTGCCGCAGCTTCCGGGCGAGCACGCGACCATGTCCGATTGGGCCAACCACCTGTCGACATTGTTCCCCGAGGTCCGGCTGAAGCGCTTTCTGGAAATGCGGGGCGCCGATGCCGGGCCGCCCGCCTTGCTGAACTCGTTGCCCGCCTTCTGGGTCGGATTGCTCTATGATCAGGTCGCGCTCGACGCCGCCTGGGACCTGGTCAAAGGCTGGAGCACCGAGGAGCGTCAGGGCCTGCGCGACGCAGTGCCTGCGGCGGGGCTCTCTGCCACAGTCGCCGGCCGCAGCGCGCGTGAGATTGCGCAACAGGTTCTGGAATTGTCGCGCGCTGGTCTCGCGCGCCGCGCCCGCCTGAACGGCAAGGGCGAGGACGAGACGCGTTTCCTTGATCCTGTTCTCGCGATTGCCGAGAGCGGCCGCAGCCTGGCTCAGGACCTTGCCGACCGGTATCGCGGGGAATGGAACGAGCGTGTCGAGCCGGTCTTTAAGGATTTGCTCATCTAAACGGCCGATCAGCCAGGGAATTCCCAGGCAAGGTCAGTGGTTCGCGGCATTTGCCATCGGGCGTTAACGCTTTCTCCGAAGCTTCGGAGCGAGCATCCGGCCATGGAACGATTGCTCACCCTTCTTCTCGGCTTCGCCCGCGACAACCGCGGCGCGACGGCGATCGAGTATGGGCTCGTTGCTGGCCTGATCTCGATGTCTGTGATCGTCGGCGGGCAGGAGATAGGTCGGTTCGTACGCGGTGTATTCGAAGCGGTACAGACCGGGCTCAATCCCTGAAAACCACGGCTCCCGAGGGAGCCGGGCCCAGGGCAGGCTGCGGACGGTTCTACTCCGCCGCCGTCTTGAAGCTCGCGAGGTTGTCGAGGCTTTGGATGATGTGCTCCGCCAGGGCATTGGAGAGCACCGACGGGTCGAAGCGCGTGCGCAATAGCCCGATCTTGCAGGACGGCAGGGTTGCATAGCCCTCGCTGGGGCCGAGTATGCGCATACCGGGCCTGATCGCGCTCTCCGGCAGCACAGAGACGGCGAGGCCGGCGACCACGGCTGCACCGACCGCAGTCGAATTCCAGCTCGCATAGAGCACGCGGAAGCGGCGCCCCTTCTTCTCCAGCGCTTCGACCGCAGCCTGCCGCCAATTGCAGGTCGGACGGCCGAGCGCGAGCGGGAGCGGGTCCTCCTCATGGACGGTATGGCGCGCAGAGGTGACCCAGAGCAGTGGCTCGATCCGGATGATCTCGCCCTGACCGCGGCCTTCGACATGGGTGATGATGGCAAGGTCGATATCACCGGTGCCGATGCGCTCGGCCAGCATCGGAGTCGG
The DNA here is from genome assembly GCF_056396065.1 of Allobosea sp. 05T433. Taxonomy (NCBI): domain Bacteria; kingdom Pseudomonadati; phylum Pseudomonadota; class Alphaproteobacteria; order Hyphomicrobiales; family Alloboseaceae; genus Allobosea; species Allobosea sp. 05T433. Next base: position 265,235 of record NZ_JBFTKS010000001.1, read on the forward strand.
CTCGCAGACGACCGTCACCTCGGCGCGCGGGTTGGAATGAGCAAAGCGAGCCAGGATCTCGGGTAGATAGCGGTCGGCATAGTCGTCGGGGACGCCGAGGCGGATGCGCCCCTTGAGGTCTGCATCGGCGAAGCTCGCCACGCATTCGAGATTGAGGCGCACGATGCGGCGCGCGTAATCCAGCAGGCGCTCACCATCTTCCGTCAGCTTGGCGTGGCGTCCGTCGCGGCCGAAGAGCGGGCGCCCGACCCGTTCCTCAAGGCGCTTCATCTGCATCGAGACGGCGGATTGCGTCTTGTAGACGATCTCCGCCGCGCGAGTGAACGAGCCCGTATCGGCAATGGCGACAAAGGTCTTGAGCTGGTCGGCGTCGAGAACATGCGCCATGGAGCACCCCCACGATGGATCATCAATATCCGTGCTGTGAAGCATCATAACCATTCGTTTGGCTGATGGCCAGCGCAAAGCTATCCTGCGCACATTCTCCAGTCCGTGTCGTCGGTGCGCTCCAGCCGGGCCGGAAAATGCTCGTTTTGCCGCCAGACCCCTGAAGGAGGTCGCCATGCTGATCCTGACATTCGTTCCGAAGTCGCTCTCGTTCGTCGCCACCGGCGTCACGCGTGTTGTGGCCGGCGGTTATGTTGGCGTGAAAGCCTTGACGCGCGCTCTGATTCACCGCCGTGAGGTGCTGAGGCTCTCCGAACTCGACGAGCGCGGCCTCAAGGATATCGGTCTCGTCCGCTCCGATATCGACGGCGCGCTGACCGTATCCTGGCTGAAGGACCCTTCGGCGGCTCTCGCGGCCCGCTCCAGCGCGCGGGCCGGCGTCGCCTCTCTCCGGCGCGAAGAGGGCGTTCGACAGGCTCAGGTGAAGAATGCTGTCGCCAAGCCTCTCACGCCGCGTCCGGTCGCGGCCGGTTCGAATTCGACGGTTGCGTGCAGCGCCTGACCCCTTGGCACTGCGCGTTTCTTGCGGGCGGGAGCTTCGTGCTTCCGTCCGTTTTTCTTTTCCAAGCTCTCGCCGGGCATGGCGGAAGCGGGATTTGAAGCCATTTCGCCTGCAATTTGGCCCTAATCGGCATTCGTAACCTATTTTTCAGCATTCCCGCCGAACGTTCCCGACATGCCGCGGCGATGCCCGGTTCGATGCTTCTCGGGGGGGTGGGTGTCGGTATGCGGATTTCTCTGCGCTTTCAGGATCTGCGTCTCAGGACCAAGATCGCGATCCCGCTGATCGTTCTCGGATTGATCAGCGTTGCAACTGCCGTCTATGCCGGCCGCGAATATGCGCGGATCCAGAAGGCATATTCCGATCTGATCTCGCACAATGCGACGGCGATCCTCGATTCGGGCCGGACCACCCGCGCCATGACCGACATCGTGCGCGATCTCTACAAGGCGATCGCCTATCCCGAATTCATGAAGCAGAACGCGACCAGCATCGAGGATGTGCGCAAGGCCTATGACCGTGCGCAGTTCCAGCTGATCGAGGCCAAGATCAGCTTCCCGCAGAAGGCTGCCGAGTTCGACGCCATGGGCCGGGCACTCTCCGCGCTCAAACCGCAGATCGACGATATCGTCGCCCAGGCCGCGAAGGACGAGGATCTGGCCGCGTTGTCGGTCATGTCCCAGCTCGATCGCACAATTGGCGAGATCGTCACCGCCGCAGGCAAACTCAACGAAGCCATCAAGACGGAAACCCAGGCGACCTCGGAAACGCTCGATGCCGAGGCCAGCGAACTGAGCATCGTCATTCTGGGCCTCTCAGCCCTGGGCATCCTGCTTGGCCTGGGCGGTGCTGCCTTGCTGACCCGGTTTTCGATCACCAGGCCGCTGGAAGCGCTGAGATCGCGCATGGATGATCTCGCCAGGGGCGATTACGCGGTCGAAGTTCAGGGCCAGGCGCGCAAGGACGAGATCGGCGCGATGGCGCGTGCGGTTCAGGTCTTCAAGGAAAACGGCCTTGCCGTGCAGCGTCTCGAGGCGGAGAGCGCCGAGGGACGAGACCTTTCCGAGCAGCAGCGCCGGCAGATCGAGACCGAGCGGGCCGAGCAGGCAAAGCAGCAGGAGCAACTCGCGCGGGAGCAGGGGCTGGTCATGGGGCTGCTGGCAGAGGGCCTCGACCTGCTCTCGAAGAGCGATCTCAGCCATCGCATCGATGCGGAGGTTACCGCTGCCTATGAGAAGCTGCGCGACGATTTCAATACGGCGGTGGAGCATCTCTCGATGACGATCACCACCATCCAGGCGACTGCGGCCGATGTCGGCAACGCGGCGCGCGAGATCAATATGGGCGCAGACGATCTCTCGAAGCGCACCGAGGAACAGGCGTCCTCGCTGGAGGAGACTGCGGCAACCACGGAAGAGCTTGCCGCCTCGGTCAAGGCCTCTGCGCAGGCATCGAAGCAGGCCGTCTCGCTGGCCGATGAGGCGATGAGCGTGGCGCAACGGGGCGGTGCAATCGTCCATGATGCGGTCGCTGCAATGGCACGCATCGAGACGGCCTCACGAAAGATCTCCGACATCACCTCGGTCATCGACGAGATCGCCTTTCAGACCAATCTGCTCGCCTTGAATGCGGCGGTCGAAGCGGCGCGGGCGGGCGATGCCGGCAGGGGCTTTGCCGTGGTCGCCTCGGAGGTCCGCACGCTGGCGCAGCGCTCGGGCGAGGCCGCCAAGGGTATCAGCGCGCTGATCTCGGAATCGGGAGCGGAGGTGGCCCAGGGCGTCGGGCTCGTCCGCTCTGCCGGTGAAGCGCTCGATCAGATCGTGGCCGCATCGCGAAAAGTCTCCGCGACCGTATCCGAAATCTCCGCGGCCTCGGCCGAGCAGGCCAATGGAATCGACGAGATGAGCCTGTCGGTCGCGCTTATGGACGAGATGACCCAGCAGAACGCCGCACTGGCCGAACAGAGCGCAGCCTCTGCCAGCGCACTGGGCGATCAGATCCGGCGCCTCAACGATCTCGTCTCGAGCTTCCGCACGCGCGACAATGTCGCCGATCTCCGGGCGATCGCTGCGGCCATGTCCGAAGGCCGTGGCGCCGTGATCGAGTGGTCGCAGCGGCGCAGCGCCTGATCGGGACAGGGCGATGAGTGCCGAAAGCATCGGCCCGAAAAGCGGATTGCGGTTTTCGGCAAAGCCGATGCAAAGACAAAAGGTTAAGTCATCAGGCCGGATACGATATCCGGTCCGATGAATTAGCGACGCTGCCCGCCGCCGAGCATCGCGTCCAGAATCGACTTCAGCGCGTTCTGATGGTCGTCCTGCACCTGGCGACCATGCTCGAACATCTGGTTCAGCGCGTCGAGGCCGATCGACCCCGGCCCGGCTTCGCCCGAAGGCGCCGGCTGGTCCGGTTCCGGCTCAAGCTCAGGCTCTGCCGTGGGCCTGGTGGCCTGGCCACGCGGTTGTGACGGGGGCGGCGCCGCCTGGGGCTGAGCCGCTGCACCGCCAAGCATCCCGGTCAGGATCTGGCCGAGAAGCCCGCCCATCGGGTCGGCCCCGGCCGGTTCGCCTGGCCTTGCCCCGCCTAGAGGACCACCTCCGAGCGGACCGCCGCCAAAGGGACCGCCACCCTGTGTCGGAGGGGCACCAGCCGCCTGCCCGAACAGGCTCCCGAGAATCGCGTCGAGCGAGCTCCCCGGCGTTTGCGGTTGGGTTTGGGGCGCGGGCTGCTGGCCCGGCATCCTGCCCTGCATCATCTCGGCGAATTGCCCGAAGATGCCGCCGAGCCCCTGATTGCTGGTCGACTTGAACAACCCGCCCATGATCATGGAGGCGATGACCGGCAGCATCTGTTTCAGAACCGCCTGGCCGACGCCGCTGGTCGCCGCAGCCTGGGCGGCCAGCGCGTTGCTGACGTCCTTCGAGCCGAAGAGCTGGTTGAGGACGTTGTTGCCCATCATCGCGGCGTTGTCGGGAATGCCATCGCCATCGGCGTCATAGAGCGAGCCGAAGGGCGAGGCCGTCATCATCTGGGCGAGATTGCCGAAAGCGCGGGGGTCCTGCGTCTGGCGCTGCAGTCCCATGGTGAAGGCCGGCAGCAAGGCGTCGAGCGCGCTCTGCGTCTGCTGTTGGCTGAGCCCGTATTGCCGAGCCAGATTCTGCATGGCCTGCCCGTTCTGGGCCGATTGCATCATCTCGAACAGGTTCATCATGGCGCCTCTCCGTCTTCGTCGCGGTCTGCCGCCGCCTGCACCCCGAACGATAGCAGGGCGGGGCGGGCAGGCAAGCGAGGCCGCCGCGATGCTGGATGCTCACGCGCCCCTGGGCTGGCGCTCCAGGCGCGTGATGCCGCGATAGGCAAAGACCAGCGCGACGAGGCCGAACGCCACAGCCCCGAGCGCGGTGCCGACCATCGCCCCCTTCGGCCCCGCATAATATGCGCCGACCCAGGCCATCGGCATCGTCCCGAGCGTTGCGCGCCCCCAGCTGAAGAGAGTCGACAGGATCGGCATGCCGAGATTGTTGAACGCGGCATTGGCGACGAAGAGTATCGCGACGAAGATCCACATCGGCCCGGAGATCAGGCAGAAGAACATCACCAGCTCTGCGGTCAGGCCGCTGGCATGGAATACGGCGACGATCGGGCCGCGCAGCAGGAGGAGCGCGAGCCAGGCAACGCAGACGCAGGCCACGGCGAAGATCACGGAATCGCTGAGCGCGCGGCGCATGCGGTCGAAACGGCCGGCTCCCCAGTTCTGGCCAAGGATCGGCCCGACTGCGCCCGATAGCGCAAAGATCACGCCAAAGGCCACCGGCACCAACCGATCCATGATCGCCATTGCCGCGATCGCGCCATCTCCGAAGCGCGCGAAGATGCTGGCGAAGACTGCGTTTGCGATCGGCGTCGAGAGATTGGTCAGGATCGCCGGGCCGGCGATCGCAAGCGTGCGCGGCGTGTCGGCCAGCAGCGCCTGCCGGTTGGGCATGCCGACCATGTCGTGGATCTTCACCGCGCCACGGAAGCCGACAAAGGCAAAAATGACACGTGACAGCACGGTCGCCCAGGCGGCGCCGTCTGTGCCGAGTGCAAAGCCAAAGATGAACAGCGGATCGAGCACTGCAGTTGCGAGCCCGCCCCCGAGCGTAACGAACATGGCGCGCCGGGCATCTCCGATGGCGCGCAGTACGCCCGAAAATCCGATGCCCAGCGCCATCAGAAGATTGGAGGGCAGGGCGATCCAAAGGAATGAGAGGGCGACGTCATAGGCCTCGCCATGCGCCCCAAGATGCCTCAGGAGCCAGGGCAGGCAAGGCAATGCCAGCAGCGTGAGCGCGATTGCGGCAAGCGCCATCAAGGTCATAGCGGAGCCCGCGATCCGGCGCGCGCCCTTGCGGTCTCCGGATCCAAGCGTGCGGGAGGCCAGCGCCGAGACCGCGATCATGAAGCCGATATTGATCGAGACCGTCAGGAACAGCACGATCGTCGCGAAGCCGACGCCAGCAGTCGCCGCCGGCCGGCCGAGCCAGGAGACGTAGAGCAGCGAGAGCAGGTCGACGACGAAGATCGCCATCAGCCCGACCGCTCCGGTCGCGGTCATCACCGCGACATGGCGAAAGGTCGAGCCGCTGACGAAGACGGCCTGGTTGGGGTTGACGGGTGCGTTCACAATTCCGGTTCTCCGACGCCGCCGACCGCGACTTCAGCTCCGCCATCCTCGATGACCTCGCGCGTCTCCTCGGTGAGTGCCTTGGACTTGGCCTTCGGTTGAACCAGCGGCTCCGGCGAGACGCGCGGCACCTTCTGGATGCCGGCGGCGATGCCCTCGTGATACTGGATCTCCATGCGCTGGGCGTCGCGGTCACGGACGCTGTCGATGACCAGACTGGCCTCATCATAGCTGAGGCCGAGGCTCTCCAGCGTCACCCGCCCGAAGCCAAGCGCCGACTCGAAGGTTTCGCGCATCTGGAAGTCGACATCGGCTTTCATCAGCTCGATCGCATGGACACGGTCATAGGCCCGCACATGCAGCCGTGCGGAGGGGAATTCGGCCCTCGCCATCTCGACGATCCGCAAGGCCGCTTCGCGATTGTCGATGCAGATGCAGATGATCTTGGCCTTCCCGGCGCCGGCAGCACGCAGCACGTCCAGTCTCGTGCCGTCGCCGTAATAGATGCGGAAGCCGAACTTGGACGCCGACCGGATGCGCTCGACATTGGAGTCGATGATCGTCACCGGGATGTGCTGCAGCAGCAGGGCCTGGGTCACCACCTGCCCGAACCGGCCGAACCCGATGACCATGACGGAGCCGCCGGCACCTTCGAAATCCTCTTCCATGGTTTCCGCCGGGGCGGCGCTCCGGGTCAGCCAGAGGTCGATCAGCTTGGCGGCAACCGGTCCGATCAGCATCGAGAGTGCGGCGAGAGATGTCGCCAGGGCCGCCTGCTGGCTGTTGAGCAGCCCGAGCGCAGCACCGAGCGGCAGGAGAACGAAGGCGAATTCGCCGGCCGGCGAGAGCAGGGCACCGGCCCGTATGGCTTCGGTCCTCGACGAACAGGAGACGCGCAGGATCGTTGCCGCGACGACGATCTTGAAGGCGACCAGCAATGGCGCCGCGAGCGCCAGCAGCAGGGCGTTTTCGAAAACGAGCTGGAGGTCGAGCGACATGCCGACCGCCATGAAGAACAGGCCGAGCAGCACGCCGCGGAACGGCTCGATATCGGCTTCGAGCTCGTGCCGGAAATGCGAGTCCGCCAGCAGCACTCCGGCGAGGAAGGCGCCCATGGCCATGGAGAGGCCGACCCGCTCCATCAGCATCGCGGCACCGAGCACGATCAGCAGCGCGGCCGCGGTCATCACGTCCTTCGCGCCGGTGCTGGCGAGGATCCGGAAGAACGGATTGAGCAGGTAGCGTCCGACGAGCACGAGCAGCGCGACGGCGAGCAGGGCGAGGCCCAATCCCGCGAGTGCCGGAGCGCCTCCGTGGTTCTGCGCGCCCGTGGTCGCCAGCAGGGGGAGCAGCGCCAGCGCTGGAGCGATCGAGATATCCTGGAACAGCAGGATCGAGAAGGTGCGCCGGCCGTAGGTTTCGCTGCCGTCGCCGCGCTCCTCCAGGACCTGCAGGGCTATCGATGTCGCAGACAGGGCAAGCGCAAGCCCCACCGCAATGGCGCCGCCGACGGAGAGACCGAATTTCCAGCCAACGAGCCCGATCGCCGTCGCGCTGAGCGCCATCTGCGCGAGGCCGGCGCCGAGGATGTCCTTGCGCATCGAGTAGAGGCGTGACGGCTGAAGCTCCAGCCCAACCAAGAATAGCAGCAGCACGACACCGATCTCGGCGGTGCCCCGGATCGCGTCCGGGTCATTGACCAGGGCGAGCACCGAAGGGCCGATCGCGATGCCGGCCGCAAGATAGCCGAGCACGGCGGATTGGCCGAGACGACGAAACAGCGGCACGGCAATGACTGCGCCTGCACAGAAAATCAGGATCGGCGGCAGGTAACTCGTGTGACTGGCGTCGGCCATGGGAACTCTTCGTTGTGGAAAGCAGGCCCGCGCAAGTGCCACAGCCGACCATGCTGCCTATCTAGGCGCTTCCTTGCTGCGCTGCGAGGGGCGAGTTGCGCAACGGCCCGTCACGTCCTGCGGCGCTGCTCTTCCTTGACATCGCGGGGCGCACGCCGAAAGAAGGCGCTGACCATTTCCGAGGCCTCGAAACCGCGTGACCAAGCCGCCGCTCGACATCCTGCTTTGTGCCCCGCGCGGCTTTTGCGCCGGGGTCGTGCGCGCCATCGACGCAGTCGAGAAGGCGCTCACGCTGCATGGCGCGCCGGTCTATGTGCGCCACGAAATCGTGCACAACAAATATGTCGTCGAATCGCTGAAGCGCAAAGGCGCGGTCTTCGTCGCGGAGCTGTCGGAGGTGCCCGACACCACCCGTCCGGTGATATTTTCGGCCCATGGCGTGCCGAAATCGGTTCCTGCCGAGGCCGCATCGCGGACACTTTTCGCCATCGACGCGACCTGCCCGCTGGTCACGAAGGTGCATCGCGAGGCCGAGGTTCATCACAAGCGCGGCCGCCATATCCTGCTCGTCGGCCATGCCGGCCATCCCGAGGTCATCGGTACGATGGGCCAGCTGCCTGCGGGTGCGATCACGCTGATCGAGACGCTGGACGACGTGGCGCAGCTTGCTCCTCCCACCGGCCAACCACTTGCCTATGTCACCCAGACCACGCTTTCGGTCGATGACACACGCGGCATCGTCCAGGCGCTGCAGGCGCGGTTCCCGGAGCTGATCGCGCCGCACAAGGAAGATATCTGCTACGCCACCACGAACCGTCAGGAGGCGGTGAAGCGGGTTGCCCCGCTGGTCGACGGACTTCTTGTCGTCGGCTCGCCCAATTCCTCCAATTCGCAGCGCCTGCGCGAGGTCGCCGAGCGGGCCGGTTGCCCCTCTGCGCGGCTGGTGCTGCGCGCCGACGAGATCGACTGGTCGATCTTCGGTGCGATCAAGCGGCTGGGCATCACGGCGGGCGCCAGCGCTCCCGAGGTGCTGGTCGAAGAGATCATCGATGCCTTCGCCGAGCGCTATGACGTCCGCGTCGAGACCGTCTCGACCGCCGATGAAAGCGTCTTCTTCCCCCTGCCGCGCGAACTGCGCGGCGAGCCTGCGCCGAATGCGGCCGAGTGAGCGAATTTGGCCGTCTATACTGAAGTGCCCGACGATGAGATGGCTGCCTTCGTGGCGCGTTACGGCATTGGTGATCTGCTGGCGGTCAAGGGCATCGCCGAGGGGGTCTCGAATTCCAATTTCCTGCTGCACACCACGCAGGGCTTCTTCATCCTGACGCTGTACGAAGAACGGGTGAGCGCGGCTGATCTGCCGTTCTTCCTCGGACTGATGGAACATCTGGCCGAGCGCGGGCTGATCTGCCCGCTGCCGGTCAAGGCGCAGGACGGTCTGGCTGTGAGCCGGCTCGCGGGGCGGCCGGCGGCGATCGTGACTTTCCTCGATGGTCTCTCCGTGCGTCGTCCGACGGCTGCTCATTGCGCCGAGGTCGGGCGTGGGCTGGCGCTCCTGCACAAGGCGGGCGAGGGCTTCGGCATGACCCGGTCCAATGATCTGTCAGTCGCGGGCTGGCGGCCGCTGGCGGAACAGGCCGGTGCCGGGGCCGAGACGGTCTCGCCTGGACTGGCGAAGCGCGTCATGACGGAAATCGCGTTCCACGAGGCCAACTGGCCACAGAACCTGCCGCGCGGCGTGATCCACGCCGATCTCTTTCCCAACAACGTCTTTTTCATCAAGGACCGGCTGTCGGGGCTGATCGACTTCTACTTCGCCTGCACCGATGCCTTCGCCTACGATCTCGCCATCTGCCTGAATGCCTGGTGCTTCGAGGCCGATGCATCGTTCAATCTCACCAAGGGGCAGGCGATCCTCGCGGGCTATGAAAGCGTGCGCCCCCTGACCCCCGCCGAGGTTGAGGCGCTTCCGGCGCTTTGCCGCGGTTCGGCCCTGCGTTTCCTCCTGACCCGGCTGGTGGACTGGTTGAACGTTCCGCCGGGGGCCCTGGTCAAGCCGCTCGATCCGCTCGAATACGACCGCAAACTTGCCTTCCACCAGCGCGTCGGTGACGCCCGCGAATACGGCCTGAAACGATGAGCGATACAGTAGAGATCTGGACCGACGGGGCTTGTTCGGGCAATCCCGGCCCGGGGGGCTGGGGCGCGATCCTCAGCTACAATGGCAAGGCGCGCGAGCTCTCGGGCGGCGAACAGATGACCACCAACAATCGCATGGAGCTGATGGCGGCGATCTCCGCGCTCGAGACGCTGACGCGGCCCTGCACGGTGGCGCTGCATACCGACAGCCAGTACCTGCGCCAGGGCATCACTGGCTGGATCCATGGCTGGAAGAAGAATGGCTGGAAGACCGCCGACCGGAAGCCGGTGAAGAACGAGGAGCTCTGGAAGCGCCTCGATGCCGCACTCGGCCGCCACAAGATCGAGTGGAAATGGGTCAAGGGCCACGCCGGAGACGAGATGAATGAGCGCGCTGACGTGCTCGCCCGCGCCGGCATGGCGCCGTTCAAGCCTGGGCGATAGAGCCCGGCCGGCTCGTCAGCCGAGCGGCTGCCGATAGACCAGGAAGCCCGAGAGGTCGGCGACCTTGTCGTACAGTTCGCGCGCCTGAAGATTCGTCTCATGCGTCTGCCAGTAGACGCGGAAACAGCCCTTGGCCTCGGCCATCTGCCGCACGGCTTCGATCAGCTTGCGGCCGCCGCCGCCGCCACGGATATCCGGGCTGACGAACAGATCCTGCAAATAGCAGATATCCTTGGCGCTCCAGGTGGTGCGGTGCGTGACCCAGTGCACGATGCCGACTGCCTTGCCGTCGCGTTCGGCGATGAAGCCACCCATCGGCTCCTTGCCGCCTGTGAGCCGGGCGAAGGTCAGGTCATGGATCTCTTCCGGCAGGCTCGACTTGTAGAAGGTCAGGTAGCCCTGCCAGAGCGGTCCCCAGGCGGTGCGATCGCTCGCGACGAGCGGGCGGATGGTGATCTCGGACATGCAGCCTCTCCCAATAGCGCTGTCACGCTAGCCCGGGGGCGCGGCATCTGTCTCATGACAAAGCGCCATGCTTTCGATCAGCATCGTTGCAGCAGGCATCAAAAAGCCCGCGCGGCGGGGGCCGGGCGGGCTCTTTCATGCGCGAAGCGCTCAGAGCTGCTTCAGCATTTCTTCGGCGCCGGAGACGTCGGCCTTGCCCGGTGCGTCTTCGACATTGAGAGCCTCGACCACGCCGTTTTCGACGATCATCGAATAGCGCTGCGAGCGGGTTCCGAGGCCAAAGCCCGAACCGTCGAGCGAAAGCCCGATCTCCTTGGCGAAATCGGCATTGCCGTCCGAGAGGAACTCGATGACGCCGACTGCGCCCGTTGCCTTCGACCAGGCATCCATGACGAAGACGTCGTTGACGCCGGTCACCATGATGGCGTCGACGCCCTTGCCCTTGATCTCTGCAGCCTTGGCGAGATAGCCGGGGAGGTGATTCTTGTGGCAGGTCGGCGTGAAGGCGCCGGGCACCGCAAACAGCACCACTTTCTTGCCCTTGAACAGGTCTTCGGTCGTCTTCGCTGCCGGGCCGTCCGCCGTCATCACGCGGAACGTCGCCTGCGGAAGTGTGTCACCCACCTTGATCGTCATCGCCTGTTCTCCGTGAGCCATGCGGCCTTCGCCGCTCGGTCAGGGATTAGGGCTTGGCGACCGGGATGTCGAGTTCAAGCCGCGTCTCGACCGCTGCAGGTTTGCCGCGCACCGTCACGATGAAGGGCACCGGCCCCGCTGCGCCCTTGGGACGGTCCGTAATCCGGACATGAGCGAGCACAGTGCCATCGGCCTGCGGCTTCAGGACCGGCTTGCTGAAGGACCAGGCGCCGGGCCCCTCGACGAAGACATCCTCGATCGCGCCGTCCGGCGGAGCCTGCAGCACGAGCTTGACCTTGGGCTCAGGCCCAGCCTCGCCGGGCAGCACCTCGATCACCGAGATCTTCTCTTTGTGCGGCCCAAGCTTGACGGGAATCGGCACCCGCGCCTCGAAGCTCTCGAGCCGCGGCGAGGTTACCGAGGTCACGCCGGGCTCGAGCCAGAGCTGAGCCTCGCCCTTGGCGGGAATGCACATCTTCTCGCAGACGGCATAGTCGAGCTTGAGCACGACCATGACTGGCTTGCTGGGGTCAACCGGCTGCACCGACACCGGCACCACGACCTCGCCGACATAGCCGATCGAAAAGCCGGTGCCATCCTCGAAGCGTTCCGGCGCGGGCCAGCGCACGTCGAGGCCACCGACATTGGTGGAGCCGCTCCAGTCGAAGGAGGGAGGAACGCCGGAATCGCCGGGGTTGCGCCAATAAGTCTTGTAGCCTGGCGCCATAGTGATCTCGACGCCGATGCGTTGCTTGCCCGAGGGGGCCGTCGCTCCGGCGATCAGGCGGATCGAGGAATGCGTACTGCGGGACCATGACGACACCGCCGCCTCCTGCGCCTGAGCAGGAGCGCTGAACGCCAGCGCGGCGAGCGCGAGTGAGAGCAATGCCAACTTCACGATGACCGTCTTAGGGAATGCGTCTGCAAAAAGCGAAACAATCTCTCTCACATTTGCTGGCAATCATGTGACATGCAGCCATTCATCCTATGCCGCATGATTGGGGCGCAATCGCGGTGCCGGCATTTTCAAGGACACCGGTTTCCAGCCGGGCCGATTGGATTTAGCATGGCGGTATGAAGATCGGATCCAGCCAACGCGTCAGCGGCCGCAGCTATCTCGACGGGCAGTGCCTGATTGCCATGCCCGGCATGACTGACACGCGTTTCAGCCGCAGCGTGGTCTATATCTGTGCGCATTCCGAGGATGGCGCCATGGGCATCATCCTCAACAAGCCGGCGCCGGACACGCGGTTTCCCGATCTGCTGGTCCAGCTCGATGTGATTCCCTCGGAAGAGCTGATTCGCCTGCCGAGCCAAGCCGAACGGATGCAGGTGCTGCGCGGCGGACCGGTGGAGACCAAGCGTGGCTTCGTACTGCACTCCTCGGACTTCTTCCTGGAATCGGCGACCCTGCCGATCGACAACGGCATCTGCCTGACGGCGACCTTGGATATCCTGCGGGCCATTGCCATTGGCAGCGGTCCGGAGAACGCGGTGCTGGCTCTTGGCTATGCGGGCTGGGGAGCGGGGCAGCTTGAATCCGAGATCCAGTCGAATGGCTGGCTGCACTGCGCCGCTGACCCGGCGCTGCTCTTCGACGACGGCATCGAAACCAAATACCATCGCGCGCTGCACAAGATCGGCATCGATCCCGCGTTCCTGTCCAGCACGGCCGGACACGCCTGAGCGGCGCTGGCCTCCCTCCCGGAATAGGGGAGGGGTTACGCTGCTTCCGAAGAGGACGCGGCGCTCGCGCCCACCAGCCTGCGGGCTTCGGCTGCGCTCATCGGCTGCCCGAAGATATAGCCCTGCGCATATTGGCAGCCGAGCTGGTAGAGCTCGATCGCATCCGACTCCGTCTCCGCGCCCTCGGCAACGACGTCCATGCGCAGATCGGCGGCGAGCTGGACGATCGAGCGCAGGATCACCGGCGGTTTCCCGTTGCCCATCTGGCGCACGAAGCTCTGATCGACCTTGATCGTGTCGAACGGAAACCGCTGCAGATAGGACAGCGAGGAATAGCCGGTGCCGAAATCATCGAGCGAGAGCCCGGCGCCGAGTTCGCGGATGCGCGAGAGCATCTGCGCGGCATATTCCGGATTCTCCATCACCAGGCTTTCGGTGATCTCGAGCTTGAGCGTGCCCGGCAAGACGCGCCGGCGCGCCAGCACCGTCTTGACGTCATGCAGCAGGTCGTGGCGCAGCAACTGGCGGCTCGAGACGTTGACGCTGGCGAAGATCGGCGGGTCGACCTCGAGCGCGGCCTGCCAGGCGGCGAGCTCGCGTGCGGTACGGTCCATCACATAGACGCCGAGATCGACGATCAGCCCGGTTTCCTCGGCGATGGCCAGGAAATCCTGCGGCAGCAGCCGGCCCTCGCGCGGGTGGTCCCAGCGCACCAGGGCCTCGAAGCCCGCGATGGTCCGGTCCTCCAGCCTGACGATCGGCTGGTACATCACCTGAATCTCGCCGCGCTCGATGGCGCGACGCAGGTCGCTCTCCAGGGCAAGACGATCGTTGCGATCGGTCCGCATCGCGGGGACGAAGACCTCGATCTTGTTGCCGCCCTGCCGCTTGGCATGCGCCATCGCCAGCTCGGCGTTCTTCAGAGCATCGTCCTTGCGGGCCGCCGGCGAGGCGTCGAACAGCGCAAGCCCGATCGAGGGGGTCAGGAAGATCTCGCGTTCCGCGAAGGTCACCGGCGTCGAGACGGCGCGGCGAACGAGTTCCGCCAAGGCCAGGATACGCTCGGGGTCCCGCTCGGAGACAAGGATCATGGCGAAGGTGTCGCCGCCGATGCGGGCAAGCGTGTCCTGCGCCCGCAGCAGACGGCCGAGCCTGCGGGCGAGCGTCAGCAGGATCGAATCGCCCGCGGAGAAGCCGACCGACTCGTTGACCTGCTTGAAGCGGTCGATGTCGATGACGATCACCGTCGGGCGGATATTGTCGTCGGCGCGGCAGAAGCCGAAGACGGCGCCGAGACGATCCTGGAACAGCTTGCGGTTGGGCAGGCCGGTCAGGTTGTCATGCACCGCGTCATGCAGCAGCCGCTCCTGCGCAGTCCTCTGCTCGGTGACATCGGCGAGCGTGCCGATCACGCGGATGACCTCGCCGTTGGAGCCGATGACGGGCCGGGCCTTGAGGTTGAACCAGTGATAGCTGCCGTTGGCGGCTCGCAGACGGAAATCGAGCTGCAGCTTGCCGCGCCGCTGTTCCAGCACGGCATCGAGCGTGACGCGATAGCGGTCGCGATCGGAGACATGCATGTATTCAAGCCAGCGCGCCGCCGAACCTTCGAGCGCGCCGCGCGACAGGCCGAGCAGGGTCTCGGTCTGCGGCGAGACGAAGATCTTGTCGGCGCTGACATCCCAGTCGAAGACGAGATCGCCGGAGCCCGACAGCGCCAGCGCCCGCCGCTCGGTGTCGGAGACAAGGCCCTGCGCCAGCGCGCCGCCGGCGAAGGCGTGCTGAATGACGGTGAAGCCGATCAGAAGCACGATCAGCACCAGCCCGCCGATCAGGGCGGGCGCGACCAGGTCGCGCTGGAACTGGCCGGTGACCGTGAACCCGGCGGCCGTCACCCAGACGGCAAGCAGGAACCAGGTCGGGATCAGCATGACGGCGCGCTCGTAGCCATGCGTCGCCAGGTGCAGGATCAGCACGAAGCCGACGGCCGCGACGGCGGCGATCGAGATGCGCGCAATGCCCGACGCCATCGGGGCATCGAAGACGGCCAGACCGACGAGGCCGAAGAGGCCGAGGATCCAGATGATCGTCACGTGGCTGTAGCGGACATGCCAGCGCGACAGGTTGAGATAGGCGAAGAGGAAGACGAGCAGCGTCGCCGCCAGCACCACCTCGGCTCCGGCGCGGTAGATGCGCTCGATCGCCGGCGTCAGCGGGAAGATGCGTTGGAAGAAGCCGAAATCGAGCCCGGCATAAGCGAGAACGGCCCAGGCCAGGGCGGCGGCGGCCGGGAAGATAACCGCTCCCTTGACCACGAAGATGATGGTCAGGAAGAGCGCGAGCAGGCCGGCAATGCCGATGATGATGCCCTTGTAGAGCGTCAGCCCGTTGGTCTTCTGGCGATAGGCCTCCTGCTCGAACAGATAGAGCTGAGGCAGGTTCGGAGATTTCAGCTCGGCGACGAAGGTCACCGTCGTGCCCGGGTCGAGCGTGATCATGAAGACGTCGGCGTCCGGGCTATCCTCGCGCTCGGGGCGAAGCCCCTGGCTCGCCGTCACGGCCTCGATCCGCGTGTCGCCGAGATCAGGCCAGATCACGCCGGAGCCGATCAGGCGGTGGAACGGCGCGACCAGCAGCCGGTCGATCTGCTCGTCGGAATCATTTGTGAGCGCGAAGACGATCCAGTCCGGCCGTGCGCCCGACTCGCGTGCCCTGACCGCGATGCGGCGCACGATGCCGTCGGGCCCCGGCGCGGTCGAGATCTGGATGACGTCGCCATCGGATTTGTTGCGCTCGACCACATGGGTCAGGTCGATCACCGGTGCGTCGACAGGGACGCGGACGGCCTCCACGGCCTGGGCCGGTACGGCCAGGGACAGCACGAACAGGAGTGCGAGGCCGACAAAGGCAAGGCCAAACCGGAGAAGTCGGTCAGGAGGGGACAAGCGCGACTCGGTAACTGTGTGGGCCGCGCTCAAGCGGGGCGGGGGACCCAGTCGTACCGACCGGTCGTGGCGAGGGCAAGGCAGAGGCTCGGCCCTGTGGATCATCGCGCGCCGCCCGTCTCCGCGGGGCCGAGCAGCCGGTCCGTCGAAATCATCGCATAGAGCAAGTGGTCCGCCCAGTTTCCGTTGATGCGCAGATAGGCCCGCGCCTCGCCTTCGCAGCGGAAGCCGACGCGCTCCAGCAGCCGGCGAGACGGCTCATTGCCGGGCAAACAGGCAGCTTCGACGCGATGCAGGCCGAGGTCGGAAAAAGCGAAGCGCACCGCGCCGCGCACGGCTTCGGTCATATATCCCTTGCCGGCGTGGCGTTGTCCCATCCAGTAGCCGAGCGTGCAGGCCTGGGCGACGCCACGCCGGATCAGTCCGAGCGTCAATCCCCCCAGCAAGGTTTCGCTGCCGGCATCGAAAATGAACAGGGGATAGGCTTCGTCAGCCGCGATCTCGCGTGCGGCACGCTTGACGCGCAGGCGGAACGAATTCCGCGTCAGGTCATCCTCGTTCCAGACCGGCTCCCAGGGCGTCAGGAATTCCCGGCTCTCCATCCGCAGAACCGCCCAGGCCGCATAGTCGTTCGCCAGTGGCGCCCGCAGAAACAGGTTCGGCGTGCGAACGAGCGGGCGGGCTGGCGGATCGGTCGAGAAGCGGAAGAGAGCCATGGCTGCTCAATCCCCGGAGCGTGCGGCCTGCCGCAGTTGCTCTGCCGGCGGGAGGCCGGACAGCGGACCGACAGCGGCGATCGTTGGCTGGTGCCCGAGCAGAGAGCGTCCGGCGGCGCGAACATCCTCCAGCGTGACAGCATCGAGCCGGTGCGCCAGCTCCTCGCGCGGTATCGCACGTCCGAAGACGAGCACCTGGCGGGCCATCTGTTCAAGCTTGCCACCAGGGCTCTCAAGCGAGGCCAGCAGCCCGACCTTCATCTGGGCCCGGGCGCGTGCAACCTCGACCTCCGTCACATCTTCGGCGGCCTGCCGCAGGCAGCCAAGGGCAACATCGATCAGCTCGCTCGCATCTTCCGGTGCTGTGCCGGCGCTGATTCCAAACACGCCGCAATCGGAGAAGGGCCAGTGGAAGGCGTCGATGGAATAGGCGAGGCCGCGCTGCTCGCGCACCTCCTGGAACAGCCGGGATGACAGCCCTCCGCCGAGCACGGAGGAGAACACCTGGAGCGGGTAATGCGCGCCGTCCCGGAAAGGCTGGCCGGGAAAGCCGAGCACCAGATGGACCTGCTCCTCGTCGCCCTCGATTCGCGCTTCGCCGCCCCGGTAATGACCATCCTCGCGCTCGAAGGCCTCAACGGGTTTGCCTGGGAGGCTGGCGAGCCTGTCACGTGCCAAGGCGACGAGCTCGTCATGGTCGACGGCGCCCGAAGCAGCCAGCACCAGGTTGCCGGCATGGTAGTGGCGCGCCAGATAGGCCCGGATGGCGTCGGGCGTGAAACTGTTGACCGTCTTCGCTGTTCCCAGGATCGGGCGGCCGAGGGGCTGGTCCGGAAAGGCCGCCTGCAGGAAGCGGTCATAGACGAGATCGTCGGGCGTATCCTGAACCGCGCCGATCTCCTGCAGGATGACACCCTTCTCGCGGGCGAGTTCCTCGGGCGCAAGCGCTGGCGACGTCAGGATATCGGCCAGGATGTCCACGGCGAGTGCGAGGTCGGATCCCAGGACTCGGGCCGTGTAGCAGGTGTACTCGACACTGGTCGCGGCGTTGAGATCCCCGCCAACGCTTTCGATCTCCTCGGCGATCTCACGGGCGCTGCGCCGCGCCGTGCCCTTGAAGGCCATGTGCTCGAGCAGATGCGCCAGTCCGTGTTCGTTCGGAAGCTCGTCGCGCGCGCCGGCCCCGATCCAGATGCCGAGCGAGACGGTGGACGCATGGTCCATGCGCTGCGAGACGATGCGCAGGCCGGAGGGCAGGGTCGTCAGGTCGACCTCAGGGTCATGCGCCCCCGACGAGCGTGGCGCAGGCGTGGCCAGTTCGGCGATCTCGGCCGGCCCCGTCGCGATCATGCCGCCGCTCCCCGCACTGTCCGGGCGTTCTGCCGGATGAAGGCCTCGATGCGTCCCTGGTCGTTCGGCAGCAGGGTGAAGCGCTCCTTGCGCTCCATCAGATCGCCGAGATGGGCCGGCAGGGCGGGCGTGACACCGCTCGCCGCCGCAACGGCTGCGGGGAACTTGGCGGGATGGGCTGTGCCGAGCACGATCATCGGCGTGGCAGGATCTGCCCTCAGGCCCCGGCGCGCGGCTGCAACCCCGATCGCGCTATGGGGGTCGAGCAGATAGCCGGCCTCGCGCCACGTGCGGCCGATCTCGTCGGCGACCTCGGCCTCGTCGACCGCGCCGGCGTCGAACTCGGAGCGGATGCGGGCCAGCGGCTCCGGCGCGATCTCGAACCGGCCGGATTGCTGCAAGGACTGCATCAGCCGGCGCACGGCGGCACCGTCGCGGTCATGCGCCTCGAACAGCAGGCGTTCGAAATTCGAGGAGATCTGGATGTCCATCGAAGGGGAGGTCGTGGCGGCGACGCCCCGCATCTCATAGGCGCCGCTCTCGAGCGTGCGCGGGAGGATGTCGTTGCTGTTCGTGCCGATCACCAGGCGCTCGATCGGCAGACCCATGCGCTTGGCGACCCAACCGGCGAGCACATCGCCGAAATTGCCGGTCGGCACCGCGAAGGAGACCTTGCGCCGGGGCGAGCCGAGGGCGACAGCCGAGGTGAAGTAGTAGACCACCTGCGCCGCGATGCGGGCCCAGTTGATCGAATTCACGCCGGAGAGGCGCAGTTCGTCGCGAAAGCTGTGGTGATTGAACATCGCCTTGGCGAGGTTCTGGCAATCGTCGAATGTGCCCTCGACCGCGATGGCGTGGACATTGGGTGAGTCCACCGTGGTCATCTGCCGCCGCTGCACGTCCGAGACGCGCCCCTGCGGATAGAGGATGAACATGTCGACCCGCTCAAGCCCCTTGAAGGCGTCGATGGCAGCACCGCCTGTGTCGCCGGAGGTTGCGCCGACAATGGTGGCGCGCTCGCCGCGCTGCACCAGCACATGGTCCATCAGCCGCCCAAGCAACTGCATTGCCACATCCTTGAATGCCAGAGTCGGGCCGTGGAACAGCTCGAGCACGAAGAGATTGTCGCCGAGCTGCGTCAGCGGACAGGTGGCCGGATGCCGGAAGGTGGCATAGGCCTCGCGGATCATGGCGCGCAGCGCCGCCGTCTCGATATCTCCGTCGGCCAGCGCGCCGATGATGCGCTCGGCAACTTCGGCATAGGGTTTGCCGGCGAAGCCCGCGATGTCCTGGGCTTCAATTCTGGGCCAGGCCTTCGGGACATAAAGGCCGCCATCGCGGGCGAGCCCGGCGAGCAGGGCGTCGGAAAAGGCGAGGGAGGGCGCTTCCCCCCGGGTGGAGACATGCAGCACGGTGTCGCTCTCTGTGGTCGTGCTGCTGCTATAGGCCGGGAGCGCAGCGAGGGCAAAGGTTGCGCGCCCGCGGCAGGGCCGCGGGGCGAGGTCAGTCGTGTTTCTGTCGCCGGGCCTGCCAGGCGAAGGCGATGAAGACACCGATCAGGGTCAGGGCCAGCCCGAACCAGGTCAGTGCGTATTGCAGGTGGTTGTCGGGAATACGGCCGATCAACTCCTTGACATCGACGCCGGCCGGCGGCGTCAGCCCGTCTCCCTGACGCTCGAGCTCGAGATAGAACGGCGCGGCCGCCAGGCCGAGGGAGGACGCAATGGCGGCCGGATCGCGTGTGAAGAACTCGCGATTGGCCGGGAGGTCGGCCGGGGTGAAGCTGTTGCGTGCTTCGGGCGTGCGCAGGAAGCCTGTCACGGTTGCCGGTCCGGAGGCCGGCTTGATCTCGCCCAGGCGCGCTTCCGGCACGAAGCCGCGATTGATCAGGATGACGCCGCCGGCATCGAGCCGGAACCCCTGGAAGATCCAGCGGCCGAAGCCGGAGAGCTGGCGCGTTCCCGGTCCGCCCGATGCGATCGTGGTGCGCACGCCGGCAAAGGGGCCGTCGACGTAACGCCCGGATGCCGCGACCCGCGTCAGGTCGAGCTTCGCAGGGTCGAGCGTGCTCCATTGCTGCTCGGGCGGGAGGGGCGCCGGAGGGCTCGCTGCCTGCGCTTGCAGGCGCTCGATGAAGCTGTGCTTCTCGCCCATCCGCAACAGCTGCCAGCTCCCCAGCGTGCAGAGCACCAAAGTCCCGCAGATGGTCAGGATCGCGGGCAGGAGAAGGCTCGGACGCCGTGTGCTGTCTGGCATTGTCTGCGCGCTCACTTTTCTCGCCTGCCTTCCTCGGCCTTGTGGGCGTATTGCAGCGCGACCGCGAGCCCCTTCATCGGCCGCAGAAGGGCGAGGCAGACGGTGACGGCCAGCGGCAGCCAGATCGAGAGATGCACCCAGATCGGCGGCTCATAGGCGATCTCGACCGACAGCGCCGCGCCAAGAACCGCGAAGCCTGCGATCAGCATGATGAACACGGCAGGGCCGTCAGCCGAGTCGGCGAAGGCGAAATCCAGCCCGCACGCGGCACAACGAGGGCGCAGCTTCAGAAACCCGTCGAAGAGCTTGCCTTCGCCGCAGCGCGGGCAACGGCCGGAAAGGCCGGTCGCATAGGGTGAGGGGCTGATATGCTCGTACTCTGCCATCATGGTTTCCCGGAAAAAACAAAGGCGGCCTCGCGGCCGCCTTCGGGATTGTCTTGAGGCGGCCGCTCAGTGCGCCGCGGCCGATCCGGCGCCGGACGCCCAGACATAGATCGCGGCGAACAGGAACAGCCACACCACGTCGACGAAGTGCCAGTACCAGGCCGCGAACTCGAAGCCGAGATGCTGGGCTGGTTTGAAGTGGCCGAGATAGACTCGGTACAGGCAGATCGCCAGGAAGATCGTGCCGATGAGCACATGGAAGCCGTGGAAGCCGGTCGCCATGAAGAAGGTCGCGCCATAGATATGGCCGCTGAAGGCGAAGGTGGCGTGGGCGTACTCGTAGGCCTGCACGATCGAGAACAGGCCGCCGAGGAACACGGTCAGCCAGAGCGCCTGCTTCAGACCCTTGCGGTCGTTCTGCAGCAGCGCGTAATGCGCCCAGGTCACCGTCGTGCCCGAGGTCAGCAGGATCAGCGTGTTCAGCAGCGGCAGGTGCCAGGGATCGAAGGTCTGGATGCCCTTGGGAGGCCAGACGCCGCCGGTGAAGTCGTGGCGGGCGTACTGGATCGTTTCGCCGCTGAAGAGGCTGGCGTCGAAGAAGGCCCAGAACCAGGCGACGAAGAACATCACCTCGGAGGCGATGAACATCAGCATGCCGTAGCGATGGTGAAGCTGGACGACGCGGGTGTGGTGGCCCTCGTGCTCAGCCTCGCGCACCACGTCCATCCACCATGCGAGCATGGTGTAGAGAACACCGAGCAGGCCGACGCCGAAGACCAGGGGGCCGAGATGCATGCCGGCGACGGTCATCGCCTTCATCCACATGACCGCGCCGATGGCCATGATCGTCGCGCTGCTCGCGCCGACGAGCGGCCACGGGCTCGGGTCGACGAGATGGTAATCGTGGTTCTTGGTATGGGCCCCGGCCATCTTACTTTGTCTCCGCGTCCGACTCTGCTGCGCAGCGCTTGGTGCTGTCGCAGTTCTTATAGTTTCGACTTGCCCGCGTCACCTTTGCCATCCGCGACCGGCTGGCCGGCCTTGGACGGGAAATAGGTGTAGGACAGCGTCAATGATTTGACCCCGTTAAGATCGCGGTTCTGCTCGATCTCGGGGTCGACATAGAACACGACCGGCGCTTCCAGCGTCTCGCCCGGCTGCAGCGTATGCTCGGTGAAGCAGAAGCATTGCAGCTTGACGAAATAGGCGGCCCCCTGCGTCGGCGTGACGTTGAAGGTCGCGATGCCGGTGGAGACCCGGTCCGTCGTGTTGGTGATCTTGTAGAACACCGTCTGCGTCTCGCCGACGCGGAAGGTGATCTCGGAGCTTTCCGGCTCGAAGCGCCAGCCCAGGGCCGGCGAGACATTGGCGTCGAAACGCACAGCCATCTTGCGGTCCAGGATGCGCCCGGCGGCCGCGGTCCCGACCATCGGCGTGCCGCCGAAGCCGGTGACCTTGCAGAACAGGTCGTAGAGCGGCACGGCTGCGAAGGCGAGGCCGGTCATGCCGACAGCGACGCCGGCGCAGATCAGCGCCGTCCGGCGCATTCTCGCATGCTGACGGTTCGATGGCGTCGCGGTCATCACAGCGGCCTGTTCATGATGGCCGGACCGGTCTTCACCAGCGTCACCACGAAGAAGAAAATGACCAGGCCTGCAAGGACCAGCGCCAGCGCGACCGAGCGGCGCCTGCGGCGTGCCATGTCCTCCGGAGAGAAGGCCGGCGGGATCTCGCGTTTCGGAGCTTCGCTCATCCTAGCACCTTGGGCAGGGCCCACATCAGGCCGAGGCTGTTCTCTGCCAGCAGCACGGCGAAGAGCAGGAAGAGGTAGAGGATCGAGAAGCCGAACAGCGCATAGGCGGCCTTGTGGGCGGCTTCACCCTCAGTCACGCGCAACACGCGGAAGGCCAGCGCGATCATGGCAAGTCCTGTCACCACGGAGACGACGAGATAGGCCAATCCGCCGAACCCCATCAGGGCAGGCAGTACCGCGACCGGCGCCATGACCAGCGAGTAGGCCACGATCTGCCGGCGCGTCGCGGCGGGGCCGGCGACATTCGGCAGCATCGGGATGCCGGCGCGGGCATAGTCGCCGGACTTGACCAGCGCCAGCGCCCAGAAATGGGGAGGCGTCCAGAGGAAAATGATCGCGAAGAGCACGATCGAGTGCAGGCCGAAATCGCCGGTCACGACCGCCTCGCCGATCATCGGGGGGAAGGCTCCGGCCGCTCCGCCGATGACGATGTTCTGCGGCGTCGAGCGCTTCAGCCACATCGAATAGACGACGGCATAGAAGAAGATGGTGAAGGCGAGCATCGCCGCCGAGAGCAGATTGGCGACGAGGCCGAGCACGATCACCGAGCCGACAGACAAGGTCAGCCCGAAGGCGAGCGCCTCGGATGGCAGGATCCGCCCGGCCGGAATCGGACGCTTGGCGGTCCGCACCATCAGCGCGTCGATATCGGCGTCGTACCACATGTTCAGGCAGCCGGACGCACCGGCGCCGACCGCGATCGCGAGCAGCGAGGCGAATCCGATCACCGGGTGGATCGTGCCGGGGGCCGTCGCCATGCCGCCCAGTGCGGTGACGACGACCAGGAACATCACCCGCGGCTTCAGGAGCGCGAAGAAATCGCGCGCCTCGCCGGTGGAGCTCTTCGCGCCATCGGTGCGGGAATCGAACCTGTCGAACGCAGCGGACATTGGTCTTGTCGTTTCACTCTTTACGACGGCCGCCAGCGGCCGTGGGGAATGAGAGGGAGCGGTCTTGCCGCCCATCTCCGGAACGCCGCAGGTGGCGCTCGGGGGAGGGGCGGCGGCGGGCCGGGGAGCCCGCCGCCAGATGGATCAGTGGTCCGAGCCGACGATGCGCGGCAGGGTCTCGAACTGGTGGAACGGCGGAGGCGAGGACAGGGTCCATTCCAGCGTCGTTGCACCTTCGCCCCACGGATTGTCCCCGGCGAGCTGCTTCTTCGAGAAGGCGACGATGACGCCGTAGAAGAAGATGAGCAGGCCGGCAGCGAAGATGTAGGAGCCGATCGACGACCAGAAATGCCAGCCGGCGAAGGCATCGGGATAGTCCGCATAATGACGCGGCATGCCGGCAAGGCCAAGGAAATGCTGCGGGAAGAACAGCAGGTTGGCGCCGAAGAAGGCGACCCAGAAGTGCAGCCTGCCGATCCAGTCCGGCATCACATAGCCCGACATCTTCGGGAACCAGTAGTAGAAGCCGGCGAAGATGCCGAACACGGCGCCGAGCGACAGCACGTAGTGGAAGTGGGCCACGACGTAATAGGTCGCATGCAGCGAGCGGTCGACGCCGGCATTGGCCAGCACCACGCCGGTCACGCCGCCGACGGTGAACAGGAAGATGAAGCCGATCGCCCAGAGCATCGGCGCGGTGAAGCGCAGGCTGCCGCCCCACATCGTCGCGATCCAGGAGAAGATCTTGATGCCGGTCGGCACCGCGATCACCATCGTGGCGAAGACGAAGTAGCGCTGCGTGTTGAGCGAGAGACCGGCGGTGTACATGTGGTGCGCCCACACGATGAAGCCGACGACGCCGATCGCCACCATCGCATAAGCCATGCCGAGATAGCCGAAGATCGGCTTCTTCGAGAAGGTCGAGATGATGTGGCTGACGATGCCGAAAGCCGGCAGGATCATGATGTACACTTCGGGGTGACCGAAGAACCAGAACAGGTGCTGGTAGAGCACCGGATCGCCGCCACCGGCCGGGTCATAGAAGGTGGTGCCGAAATTGCGGTCCGTCAGCAGCATGGTGATGGCGCCGGCGAGCACGGGCAGCGACAGCAGCAGCAGGAAGGCGGTGACCAGAACGCCCCAGGCGAACAGCGGCATCTTGTGCATGGTCATGCCAGGCGCGCGCATGTTCAGGATGGTGGTGATGAAGTTGATCGCGCCGAGGATCGAGGCAGCGCCCGCGAGGTGAAGCGCGAGAATGCCGAAATCGACCGAAGGACCTGGGTGGCCTGCCGACGAGAAAGGCGGATAGATCGTCCAGCCCGTGCCGACGCCATGGGCGCCAGGCGCGCCTTCGACGAACATCGAGATGACCAGCAGCACGAAGCCGGCGACGGTCAGCCAGAACGAGATGTTGTTCATGCGCGGGAAGGCCATGTCGGGCGCGCCGATCATCAACGGCACGAACCAGTTGCCGAAGCCGCCGATCACGGCGGGCATGACCATGAAGAAGATCATGATCAGGCCGTGGCCGGTGACGAAGACGTTGTAGCTCTGGCCGTTGGCGAAGATCTGCAGGCCGGGCTGCTGCAGCTCGATGCGCATCATGATCGAGAGGAAGCCGCCGACCAGACCAGCCATGATCGAGAAGGTCAGGTAGAGCGTCCCGATGTCCTTGTGATTGGTCGAGAGCAGCCAGCGCCGCCACCCGGTCGGGTGGGCGTGGGCGTCATCATGTCCGTGTGCGTGGGCGTGGGCGCCCGGAGCCGCAGTTGCCATGGATTCGTCTCCTCGTGCGAAATCTGTTCGCGTGAGTTCAGTCAGATCTGGTTCGTTCACTCGGCCGCGGCGGCGACCTTGCCGGCGGCGTCGCCGGCGCTGGCGAATTTCTTCTTCGATTCGGCAAGCCAGGCCGCATAGCGCTCGGCGCTCACGACGCGGAACGCGATCGGCATATAGGCGTGGTTCTGCCCGCAGATGAACGAGCACTGGCCATAATAGATGCCTTCGCGATCGGCGCGGAACCAGGTCTCGTTGAGACGGCCGGGGATGGCGTCGATCTTGATGCCGAAGGACGGCACGGTGAACTTGTGGATGACGTCGGCCGCGGTGACCTGGACGCGCACGACCTTGCCGACCGGCACGACCGCCTCGTTGTCGACAGCGAGCAGGCGCGGAGCCTCGGCTGCGGCGATCTTGTTGCTGGCGATCGCTTCGGCGCGCTGCTTTTCGTCGAGCATCAGCGAATCGAAGCCGAAGGCGCCGCCGTCCTGCGGATATTCGTAGGACCAGTACCACTGCTTGCCGGTGACCTTAACGGTCAGGTCCGACTGCGGAATCTCGAGCTGGAGCTTGAGCAGGCGGAAGGAGGGAATGGCGATGACGACGAGAATCAGGACCGGGATGACCGTCCAGGCCACTTCCAGCAGCGCATTATGCGTCGTCTTGGAGGGGACGGGGTTCTTCCTCTCGTTGAAGCGCCACGCGACATAGATCAGCAGCCCCAGCACGAAAATCGAGATCGTGAAGATGATCACGTTAAGCCAGTCATGGAACCAGTGAATGTATTCCGAGACTTCGGTGGCGGCGCCCTGCAGATTCATCTGCCAGGGCGAAGGCATGCCGGTGCCGGCCAGCGCACTTTCAGGAAGAAGCGTCGTCGCGCCCGCGGCGAGGGCCGCTGCGGCCACTGTTGCAATGGTCCTGCTCAGAAATCGCATCGGTCCGACATAGCTCCTGTGATCCCGTCGCGGCCCGCTGTCCTTGTCTATGCGGCCCACGCGCAACGAGGCCGGCTGATCGGCCCGCCTCGTTCTTCGGCATTGCGATAAATCAAAGATCACGCTTGCGCCAGAGGGGCAATGCAGGCCTTCCACGCAGCCCGTGCGGCATAATCACGCGAGGTCTCGGCCTCAAGAAGTGCTTCCGTTGTGGCTCTGTCCTTGACAGGGCGGGGTCTGCATGGTCCCAACGCAGGCACATTCGGAGCGTGATTGTTTTGTGTGGAAGCCCTTCTGGCATCCCTCAAAACATGGATCGCCCTCTCGAATATGATTAGAGACGGATGGCGGTTTTGTCGGAATCGGACGAACGATTCCTGCAAGGGCGATCCGGCTTCAGGGGGCGATGTCCGGCTATTCGTGCCGGTTTGAAGGGAATGACGGGGATGGGCAAGTTCATCGGACCTGTCTTCGCGGCTGCGCTGGCGGCCGTGGGCGTATGTCTGGGTTCGAGCAGCGTGGCTTTCGCCCAGGGCGCTGTGAAGTCGACGCATGGCGATTGGCAGTTGCGCTGCGAGGTGCCGCCTGGCGCCAAGGCCGAGCAATGCGCGCTCGTGCAGAATGTCGCGGCCGAGGATCGGCCGAATTTGACGCTGCTGGTCATCGTGCTGAAGACGGCCGACCAGAAGAGCCGGCTTCTGCGTGTCGTGGCGCCCCTCGGTGTGCTGCTGCCGTCGGGGCTCGGTCTCAAGATCGACGACAAGGACATCGGCCGCGCTGGCTTCGTTCGTTGCCTGACCACGGGCTGCGTTGCCGAGGTGGTGATGGACGATACGCTTCTCGGCCAGCTCAAGGCCGGAAAAAGCGCCACATTCATCGTATTTCAGACGCCGGAGGAGGGCGTGGGTATCCCCGTCTCGCTTTCCGGATTCGGGCCTGGCGTGGAGACCTTGCCGTGAATGACGTGATGCCTCGCCGGCTGACTATGCTGGCTGCTTCTGTGCTGTGCCTTGGCCTTGCCGGCTGCGGTTCGCGCTCGCCCGCGGGCGAGCAGAGCGGCATGCAGACGCTGAGCAATATCGTGATGTTCCAGTCGACCAAGCCGCCTCCGCCGGTGGAGAAGCCGCTGGTTGATCAGGAGGCGGACTTCGTCTGCCCGAGCGTGACCATTGCCGATGGTGGCGCTGCCATTCGCGCCCAGTCCGGCCCCGATAGCGGTAGCCTGCGGCACCAGATTTCGATCCTGAACGTGGCGCGCGAGTGCACGCCGACGGGCGGTGGCGGCTTCAGGCTGAAGGTGGGTGCCGAAGGCCGTGTGTTGGCTGGTCCGGCCGGTGGCCCCGGCAGCTATTATGCGTCGATGAGCACGGAGGTCCTGCGCGGGACGACCGTCGTTGCACGCCGTGCGGCGCGTGTCGGCGGCACGATCCCCTCCGGCCAGGGCGGAACCGATTTCACCCATGTCGAGGACGGGATCGTCGTCCCGCCGGGCAAGGGCGACGTCGAGATCATCGTCGGCCTCAACACCGCTGGTGCTGCGGCGCCGGCTCGCGCGCGGCGCCGGTAGCCTTGCCGCCGCGAATGGCGCCGGCGTTTGCCGTGAACTGAGGCAAGGCGCCGATTGACTCGAAGGCGGCGTCTTGTATCTGTGCTGACGCCGCATCATCCCCGCGGGAGAGACCGGGTCCGGACTTGTCCAGGCCCGGCGCCGAAGGCGCAACCGCCCCGGAAACGCTCAGGCAAACGGACCGCGTGGGAATTGGCGCTCTGGAAAGCGGCGGATGCAACTCCGCCCACCGACGGGTGTAACCTGTCCGGCTGATCCTGCCGGTTCGGGGAAATCTCTCAGGTCCCAAGACAGAGGGGGCGCGCTCCGGACATTCCGTCCGGGGCTTGCGCTCGATTCTGGAAGGGGCCGCCATGGCTGCCGAAGCCGTTGAAGCTGATGCCGCAGGCGCCGAGGCGCTGCTCAAGACCCCGCTTCATTCCCGTCATGTCATGCTCGGTGCCCGCATGGTGCCGTTTGCCGGTTATGACATGCCGGTGCAGTACCCGATGGGTATTCTCACCGAGCATAACTGGACGCGCGAGAAGGCCGGGCTCTTCGACGTCTCGCATATGGGGCAGGCCTTTCTGCTCGGGCCCGATCACGAGACCACCGCGCGCGCGCTCGAGGCTTTGGTCCCCGCCGACATCGTCAACCTCGCTCCCGGCAAGCAGCGTTATTCGCAGCTCCTCGATGAGAATGGCGGCATCCTCGACGATCTGATGGTCACGCGCTCCAGCGAGCCCGACGAGGACGGTGCTCTCCTCCTCATCGTCAATGCGGCCTGCAAGACGGCCGACTACGCCCATATCGAGGCGCGCCTGCCGGCCAATGTGAAGCTCGTCCGCGCGGAACATCGCGGGTTGATCGCGCTGCAAGGGCCTGCTGCCGCTGAAGCGCTCGCCGCGCTGGCGCCCGAGGCCGCCGAGATGGGCTTCATGAGTGCGCGCAGCATGAAGGTGGCAGGCGTCAAGGCCAATCTCAGCCGCTCCGGCTATACCGGAGAGGACGGCTACGAGATTTCCGCTGCAGCAAACAGGATCGGCGAGATCTGGGACGCGCTCCTGCTCGATCCGCGCGTCAAGCCGATCGGACTCGGCGCCCGCGATTCGCTGCGGCTCGAGGCTGGTCTCTGCCTCTACGGGCACGACATCGACACCACGACCTCGCCGGTCGAGGCCGGACTGAACTGGTCGATCCAGAAGCGCCGGCGCGAGGAAGGCGGCTTCCCGGGAGCGGCCCGCATCCAGCGCGAATTCGCGGAAGGCGTTTCGCGCGTCCGCATCGGGCTCCTGCCCGAGGGCCGCGCTCCTGCCCGCGAAGGCGCCGACATTGCGACGCCGGAAGGCGAGATCGTCGGCAAGGTCACATCCGGCGGCTTCGGCCCCACGCTCAACGCGCCCTGCGCGATGGGGTATGTCGCAAAGGCCCACTCGGCTCCCGGCACGCGCCTCGGCCTGATCGTGCGCGGCAAGCCGTTGGCGGCGACCGTCGCGCCGATGCCCTTCGTGCCCAACCGCTACAAGCGCTGATTCCCGACCCTATCCTGATCTGGAGGACCATTATGGCCGAGACCCGTTACACCAAGGACCACGAATATATCCGCATCGAGGGTGACACCGGCACCATCGGCATCACCGACTACGCCCAGGGCCAGCTCGGCGATGTCGTCTTCGTCGAGCTGCCTTCCGTCGGCAAGGCGGTCGCCAAGGGCGGCGAGGCTGCTGTGGTGGAGAGCGTCAAGGCCGCGTCCGAAGTCTATGCCCCGGTCTCGGGCGAGATTGTGGCCGTCAACAGCGAACTCGAGGCTGCGCCTGGCGCGGTCAATGAGGACCCGGCCGGCAAGGGCTGGTTCGTCAAGCTGAAGCTGACCAATCCTGCCGAGCTCGAGGGCCTGCTCAGCGAGGCCGAGTACCAGGACTACGTGAAGACGCTGTGAGCAGCGATTCATTGCCCATGACCTGAATGTCCGGTGCCGGGCGCGCGCAGCGCCCGGACCTGGAATGATCAAGGAAACCCCGATGCGCTATTTGCCCCTCACCGACACCGACCGCGAGGACATGCTCGCGCGCATCGGCGTTCCCGATATCGACGCCCTGTTCAGCGACGTGCCCACCGGCAAGCTGCTGAAGGCTCCGCTCGACCTGCCGCGCGCCAAGGGTGAACTCGAGGTCGAGCGCATCATGGGCAGGATGGCGGCCAGGAATGTCGCAGCCTCCGCGGCTCCGTTCTTCGTGGGGGCAGGCGCCTACAAACACCATGTTCCGGCGACCGTCGATCACCTGATCCAGCGCTCGGAATTCCTGACCAGCTACACGCCCTATCAGCCCGAGATTGCGCAGGGCACGCTGCAATACCTCTTCGAATTCCAGACCCAGATCGCCGCGCTGACCGGTATGGAGGTCGCCAACGCCTCGATGTACGATGGCTCGACCGCGACCGGCGAGGCCGTGCTGATGGCTCACCGCGTCACCAAGCGCCGCAAGGCGGTCCTGTCGGGGGGGCTGCATCCCCACTACACCGATGTGGTGAAGACCCTGTCCGGCATGGCGAGCGACGAGGTCGTGGCGCTGGCGCCCGATGTCGTCGCTAACGAGGACATCCTCGCGCAGATCGACGATCAAACATCTTGCGTCGTCGTCCAGTCTCCGGACGTCTTCGGCAATCTCCGCGACCTGAAGCCGATCGCCGACAAGGCCCATGCCCATGGTGCGCTTCTGATCGCCGTCTTCACCGAGGTCGTGTCGCTCGGCGCAGTCACGCCTCCAGGCGCGATGGACGCTGATATCGTCGTCGGAGAAGGCCAGTCGATCGGCAATGCGCTGAACTTCGGTGGCCCCTATGTCGGTCTCTTCGCCGCCAAGACGAAATATCTGCGCCAGATGCCGGGCAGGCTCTGCGGCGAGACCGTCGATGCCGACGGACGTCGCGGCTTCGTGCTGACGCTCTCGACCCGCGAGCAGCACATCCGGCGCGACAAGGCGACGTCGAACATCTGCACCAATTCCGGCCTCTGCGTGCTGGCCTTCACCATTCACATGACCCTGCTCGGCGAGGCCGGGCTCTCGCGTCTGGCCGAGCTCAATCACGCCAATGCCGTGAAGCTGGCCGACATGCTGGCCGGCGTGAAGGGGGTGAAGCTGCTCAACGACAGCTTCTTCAACGAGTTCACGCTGAAGCTGTCGAAGCCGGCGGCCGAGGTCGTCGAGGCGTTGGCCGAGAGGGGCGTGCTTGGCGGCGTGCCGGCCTCGCGCCTGCTGCCGGGAGCCGGGCTCGACGATCTGCTGATCGTCGCCAATACCGAGATCAACACGGATGAGGATCGGGCGGCCTTCGTGGCGGCGCTCGCGGAGGTGCTGTGATGCTGAACCGTCAGGGACGTCCCACCCAGGCTGCTTCCTCCGTGGATCACGGCCGCGAGACCTTCACCGGCAATCGCGCGCTGCAGCAGATCGAACCGCTGATCTTCGAGATCGGCCATCATGAGACGACCGGCGTCGATATCGAGAAGCCGGTGCCGTTCAAGAGCCGCCTCGGCAAGCATGCGCGCAAGGACGGCATCGGCCTGCCCGGTCTTTCCGAGCCGGAGACGATGCGCCACTACGTGCGCCTGAGCCAGAAGAACTACGGCATCGACACCGGGCTCTTCCCGCTCGGGTCCTGCACGATGAAGCACAATGCCCGCCTCAACGAAAAGATGGCGCGGCTGCCGGGCTTCTCGGACGTTCATCCGCTGCAGCCGGTCTCGACCGTGCCGGGCGCGCTCGAGCTGATGCTGGAGCTCGCGCGGTACCTGATGACGCTGACCGGCATGCCGGCCGTGGCGCTGTCGCCCAAGGCCGGTGCCCATGGCGAGGCCTGCGGCATGATGGCGATCAAGGCCGCCATTGCCGCCAAGGGTGAGGGCGAGACCCGCAAGGTCGTGCTCGTGCCGGAATCGGCGCACGGCACCAACCCGGCGACC
The DNA here is from genome assembly GCF_056396065.1 of Allobosea sp. 05T433. Taxonomy (NCBI): domain Bacteria; kingdom Pseudomonadati; phylum Pseudomonadota; class Alphaproteobacteria; order Hyphomicrobiales; family Alloboseaceae; genus Allobosea; species Allobosea sp. 05T433. The sequence goes on from NZ_JBFTKS010000001.1 coordinate 296,662, forward strand.
GCGGCGCTGATCGGCTTCGAGGTCCGGTCCGTCCCGGCGCGCCCGGACGGCACGGTGGCGGTCGAGGACGTAAAGGCCCTGCTCGGGCCGGACATTGCCGCGATCATGCTGACCAACCCCAATACCTGCGGCATCTTCGAGCCGCAGATCGTCGAAATCGCCGCTGCGCTGCATGCGGCCGGCGCGTATTTCTATTGTGACGGCGCGAACTTCAACGCCATCGTCGGCAAGGCGAAGCCGGGTGACCTCGGCGTCGACGCCATGCATATCAACCTGCACAAGACCTTCTCGACGCCGCATGGCGGCGGCGGCCCAGGCGCCGGTCCGGTCGTGCTGTCGAGCAGGCTGGCTCCCTATGCGCCGGTGCCTTTCATCCATGTCGAGGGTGGTGCGGCGCGGCTCGTGGAGCACGCCGACGACGCGCCGGCGGGCAATGATCCCTTCGGCCGCATGACCGCCTTCCACGGCCAGATGGGCATGTATGTGCGTGCGCTCGCCTATATGCTGAGCCATGGCGCCGACGGCATGAAGCAGGCTTCCGAGGATGCGGTGCTGAGCGCCAACTACATCCGCGCCGGCCTGTCCGACCTGATGTCGCTGCCTTTCCCCGACCACCCCTCGATGCACGAGGCGCTGTTCGACGATGAGTGGCTGAAGGGCACCGGCGTCACCACGCTCGACTTTGCCAAGGCGATGATCGACGAGGGGTATCACCCGATGACCGTGTATTTCCCGCTCGTCGTCCATGGCGCGATGCTGATCGAGCCGACCGAGTCGGAATCGAAGGCCTCGCTCGACCTCTTCATTGCGACGCTGCGCGATCTGGCCATGGCCGCGAAGGGCAATGACAAGGCCCGCTTCACCGCGGCGCCGCACCATGCCCCGATCCGCCGTCTCGACGAGACGCGCGCTGCCCGGCAGCCGATCCTGAAATGGGTGAAGCCGGAGCCGATTGCAGCTGCGGCTGAGTAAGGATGCTTGATCGATAGGGCAGCGATCGGACGCTGCCCTATCGTCATCTCTCTTCGCGGTCTTAAGCATTCCTTGACCATGTGCGAGGATGATTTCCTCGGTGCGTGTTTTCGCACCTTGGGAACAGTCGATGTACCGCTCTTTTGTCCGGAGCTCCGCAGTTGCCGTTGCCGCGCTCGTTCTGACGGTCGGCATCGCGCGTGCACAGGAGCCGAGCTACGGCCCCAACACCTATGACCGCACGCTTGAGGCGCTGATCACCCATGAGGAGATCGCGTCGCGTGGTGGCTGGCCCAGGCTCGCCGGCAGTGTCTCCGCCCTGAAGCCGGATTCGCAGGGGCCTGATGTCGTCGCACTGAAGCAGCGCCTGATGTTGAGCGGAGATCTGCCGCCGACGGCCTTGCCCGGCGACATCTATGACGCTGCGACGATCGCAGCCGTGAAGCGCTTCCAGGTTCGTCACGGCCTGTCCGATCTCGGAACGGTCGGCCGCCTGACGCTCAAGGCGCTGAACGTTCCCGTTGAAGTCCGGCTGAACCAGCTGACCGCGACCCTGGAGCGGCTGAAGAGCAACGGCTTCGTCTTTGCCGAGCGCTATGTCGTCGTGAACATCCCCGGCGCCAGCGTCGAGGCGGTCGAGAACGGCGTGGTCCAGCGCAAGCATCTCGCGGTTGTCGGTCGCCCCGATCGACCCTCGCCGGTGCTCCAGGCCAATATCACCTCGGTGAACCTCAACCCCTACTGGACCGTGCCGACCTCGATCGTGAAGGCCGACATCATCCCCAAGATGCGCAAGGAGCCCGACTTCATCGTGAAGTCGAACATGCGCCTTCTCGGAGCAGAAAATCGGGAGATCGATCCGGCGACCGTGAACTGGGCAGGCCTGACCTCGCCGTATTTCACCGTTCGGCAGGATTTTGGACCGCTCAACGCGCTTGGCCAGCTCAAGATCGACATGCCGAATACCGAGGCGGTCTACATGCACGACACGCCGAAGAAGACGCTGTTCCGTTCGGATGTTCGCTTCAACTCTTCCGGCTGTGCGCGCATCGAAGGGGTGCGCGACCTCGCCGCCTGGTTGCTCGAAGGCACCGAGTGGACCGAGCCGGCGATCGTGGCCGAGATCGCCAAGGGCGAGCGCAAGGACATCCGGCTGAAGAAGGCGGTGCCCGTGGCCTGGGTCTATCTGACCGGCTGGCAGGGCGCCGATGGGCTGGTCCAGTTCCGCGAGGACATCTATGGGCTGGACACGCCGCAGGGCATCGTCACATCGACGATCCAGGCGCGCAAACCCAAGCCGAAAGTACAGCCCGCCAAGCTCGAGGCGCGTCCGGCACCGGCTGCTCCGAGCCCGGTTGCAGCCCCTGCCAGGGCCGCGACTGTGAAGGCGGTCACCGCCGTCAACTGAGGCGTCAGGGCGCCCGGAGGATCGCCATCACGTCGCTGATGGCTTGGGCGCGCGCCGCGACATCCGTCCCGATCGTCACCTTGCCGTCCGGGCGCTGCGAATAGGCCGCGCGGCGCTCCCGGAGCGGCAGGTCCGGATGGTCGAAATCGTGATAGGCGCCGGCGAAGCCCACGAAGCGCGCTCCGCCTTGCCGTGCCAGCGCCTCGCAGGGCGCCGCTGGTGTCCAGTCATCTGCCAGTCCCTGAAGGATCGTCGTCGGCACCCGAGCGCGCCAGCCGCGTTTCAGCAGGACCCTGCAGCCAGGATAGAAGGCGATGATCGCCCGAAACCCTCCGGGGCCCGCGGCCGCGCGATCGGCGGCGACATGGAGCGCTGTCGAGCCGCCATTCGACCAGCCGATCAGATGTATCCCGGCGGGTTTGGCGAAGGGCTGACGGGCGAGCCAGTCGGCGGCGCCGAGGGCATCGCTGGCGCGATCCGCCGGCCGCAGCGCACGTTCGCGATCATTGCAGAGCGCGACGATCCCGCGGGGGCGAAAACTGTCGGGCAGGAGCACGAGGAAGCCAGCAGCGACCAGCCTGGCACTCCAGTCGCGCTCACGTGCGCTAAGCCCTCCAGAGGCCCGCCAGAGGCCGCTGCAGCCATGCAGGGCAACCACGGCGGGGAAGGGGCCTGTTCCAGCGGGCTTGGCGATCCAGCCGGTCAGGACGGTGCCGTCGCGTGACGAGAACGAGACCTGCTCCATCGCGCGGACCGGCATGGCGCAGGCGAGCACAGCGATCGTGGCCAGTGCCAGGCGAGCGATCAGGATGGGGCCTCCATCTCGGTGGGGTTCGACGCGCTCGGCCGAATCCGACTGGCGCAGGATGTGAAAACGACAACGCCGCAAACCCGGAGGTTCGCGGCGTGGCATTTCCTTGCGGAACTGATCGCTCAGTTCAGCTTGGATTTGATTTCCTTCAGACCGGTCGCGAACAGGCTTTCGGCAGCCTTGCCGCCCATCTGGCTGCGCAGGATGCCTTCGGCGGCCAGCGTAGCGGCCTCGGCGGCGGCAGCGCGGACTTCCGCGGCAGCCTCCATCTCGGCTTGCGCGATCTTGTCCTCGGCGGACTTGGTCCGGCGGGTGACGAAATCGGCGAGCTTCTCCTCAGCCTCGGTGGCAAGGCGGATCGCCTCGTCCTTGGCTGCGGCGACGATCGCCTCGGCTTCACCTTCGGCAGCCTTGCGCTTCGCCTCGTATTCGGCAAGCAGCTTGGCAGCCTCCTGACGCAGCCGGCGGGCTTCGGAAAGCTCGCGGGCAATCTTCTCGCCGCGCGAATCGAGCGCGCTCAGAAGCGACTTGTGGACGCCAAAATACCCCAGAATGCCGAGGAAGATGACGAGGGCAACCGCAACCCAGACGGTATCCATGGTTCGGTCTCCTCAGGCGCTCAGGACGGACTTGACCGCGGCAGCGGTCTCGGCGTCGGTGGGGCTCTGACCCGTCAGCTTGCCGACGATCTCGGCGGCAGCGCCGGCAGCGATCGTCTCGACATGCTTCATCGCGGCGGTCTTGCGATCCGCGATTGTCTTCTCGGCGGCTGCGAGTTTGGCGCCGAGCTCCGCTTCGGTCGCGTGACGCTTGGCATCGGTCTCGCGAGCGCTGGCGGTGCGAGCCTCCTGAGCGATGGCCTGGGCGTTGCGCCGGCTTTCGGCGAGCGCCTGCTCATGGTCCTTGGCGACGGCCTCGACCTTGGCGTGGATCTCGGTTGCCTGGTCGAGATCGCGAGCGATCGTCGTGCTGCGTTCGGCAAGAACCTCGCCGACACGCGGCAGGGCGATCCGCGACATGAGCCAATAGAGCGCACCGAAGCTGATCGCGAGCCAGAAGATCTGACTGGCGAAGAAGGTCGGGTCGAAGGGGGGGAAAGCGCCCTTCGCGAACGCCGTGTCGGCCGAAACCGCCATAACGCTGGCGGCGGCTGATACGACCCCGATGCGCTGTGCGCGGGAAGCGCGAACCTGCATGGAACGCCTCTGAAGGTTGCGTCAACGAATGACGGCTCCGCGGCGCATGATAACGCCTGCGGAGCCGCAGTGAATGCTCGTCAGACGACGAAGAGCAGAACGAGCGCGACGACGAACGCGAAGATGCCGAGACCTTCCGCGAGCGCCGCGCCGATGAAGGCGCGCGGGAACTGACCGTCGGCAGCCGACGGGTTGCGCAGGGCGCCGGACAGGAAGTTGCCGAAGATGGTGCCGACGCCGATAGCGGCGAGGCCCATGCCGAGGCTGGCGAGACCAGCGCCGATATACTTAGCTGCGACGGGATCCATAGTCTTTCTCCGATGTAAAACAGTTGAGAGTGGTGGAAGGGTGAAGTCTCGCGAGCTCGCCCGGTCAGTGTCCCGGATGGAGAGCGTCGTTGAGATAGACGCAGGTCAATATCGTGAAGACATAGGCCTGCAGAAAAGCGACGAGGAACTCAAGCGCGGTCAGCGCGACGGCCAGGAACAGCGGCAGCGGCGCCAGTGTGGCGTAGATGCCGGCGCCGGTCAGGGCGACGACGAAGCCGCCGAAGACCTTGAGCGCGATGTGCCCGGCCAGCATGTTGCCGAACAGGCGCAGGCTGAGCGAGATCGGCCGGGACATGAAGGAGACGGCTTCGATCAGGACCATGAAGGGCAGCAGCCAGCCCGGCACGCCTGACGGCACGAACAGGCCGAAGAAATGGCTGCCATGCTTCATGATTCCGTAGACCAGCACGACGGTGATCACGAGGAAGGCGAAGGCCGCCGTCACGATGATCTGGCTGGTGACGGTGAACGAACCCGGGACCATGCCGAGCATGTTCGCGGTCAGCACGAACATGAAGAGCGAGAACACGAAGGGGAAGAAGCGCATCCCGTCCCGACCCATCACGCCTGTGATGGTGGACGCGACGAACTCGTAGAGCATCTCGGCGAGCGACTGCAGGCGGCCTGGAACCGTCGCCCGCTGGCTGGAGCCATAGATCATGATGGCGGAGATCACCGCGACGGCCACCACCATGAACAGCGAAGCATTGGTGAAGGACAGATCGAGGCCGAACGGCCGCAGGCCCAGGATCGGCTTGATCTCGAATTGGTGGATCGGATCGATTCCGCCGCCAGCCGCCATAAGTCACCCCTAAATTGCCCCGGTTCGGGGCACTGCAAACACATTCAACGTTCCGGTTCGCCGCCCTTCGGTGAGGAAGGGCGCGTTCCGAGCCGATAGGCCGAGCGCAGGCCGGCGATGGTTCCGATCACCAGGAAGGCGATCAGCAGGAACGGCGACGTTCCCAACCACCGGTCGCCGAAATACCCGATCAGGGCACCAGCGATAACGCCGCCAGCCATATCCGTGGCTGCGCGAAAACCTGATGACATCGCGCCAGCAAGCGCTTTGTCGGGACCCGCCTTCTCTGAATCCGCCTTTTCGGCGGCTTCAGCACGCCCGAGGGCGGCCTTCAGCGAGTCCAGTCTTTCCCGCAACTTCGGATCGGAGCCGTTCGGGTCGGATTCAGACATCAGCAACTCCCTGCCGACCGTGTCATGGCCACGACCGCGTCCGAAATTGCCACGAACCTGTCCGGACCCGCAGGCCGAGCCGTTGTCAGCGCGTTTCCTTTATTGTTCGCTCCGGCGACTGTCAAGGCATGGGGATTGGTGTTAAGTTATTGAAATTATTTGATATTAGTGCTTTGTGCGGCATTCTTGCCGCATTGCGAACCCGAATGTGGCTTTTTTTCAGACGGCTTCGCGGATTTGTTCCGCTGTTGCGAGGTCGACCGAGACCAGTTGGCTGACCCCTCGCTCGGCCATGGTTACGCCGAACAACCGTTCCATGCGCGCCATGGTAATGGGGTTGTGGGTGATCAAAATGAAGCGCGTCTCGGTATTTCGGGCCATATCGTCGAGCAGATCGCAGTAGCGCTCGACATTGGCGTCATCGAGCGGCGCGTCGACCTCGTCGAGCACGCAGATCGGCGAGGGGTTGGTCAGGAACACGGCGAAGATCAGGGCGGTCGCGGTCAGGGCCTGCTCGCCGCCGGAGAGCAGGGTCATCACCTGCGGCTTTTTGCCCGGGGGGCGCGCGAAGATTTCCAGCCCCGCCTCGAGAGGATCCTCCGAGTCGACCAGCCGGAGCTCGGCCGTGCCACCGCCGAACAGGATGCCGAACAGACGCTGGAAGTGTTCGTGCACCACCTCGAACGCGGCCAGCAGCCGCTCGCGGCCTTCGCGGTTCAGCGCGCCGATGGCCTGGCGCAGGCGCCGGATCGCCTCGCTCAGGTCGTCGCGCTCCCCTGTCAGGCCCGCGCGCTTGGTCTGGATTTCGACGAGCTCGTCCTCGGCACGCAGGTTCACAGCGCCCAGACGTTCGCGTTCGGCCCTCAGGCCTGCGAGGCGACCTTCGATTTCGGCGGGATTCGGCAGCGCTTCGCCCGGCTTGATCAGAGTCAGTTCCTGGAGCCCGGCGAGCCCTGTCTCGAGCCCGTCCTCGATCTGCCGCTCCACATCGACCAGGCGCTGTCGGGCTGCCTCCAGGCGCGCCTCGGCGGAGGCGCGGACCTCGCGTGCACCAGAGAGGGTTTCCAGTGCCGTTCTGGCCAGCCGATCGGCCTCAGCCTGGGCGGTCTCCGCCGTGGCCAGGCGGTCAGCCGCCTCGCGGCGTGCCGTCTCGGCCGCCTCGATCTCGCCGACCAGGCGCCTGCGCTCGACCAGGAAGGTGTCCGGTGCGTCGAGCAGCGCCTTGCGCTCGATCTCCGCAGTCGCGATGCGCCGCTTCGTCTCGTCAGCGGTCTGGGCGCTCGCCCTGGCTCGTTCCTGCCAGGCCCGGATATCGACGAAGATCGTGGCGCGGCGTCGCTCGCGAAGCTCCGCCTCTCGCGCCAGGGTCTGGACGCGGGCACGCGCATCCGAAGCGGCTGCGCGCTGTTCACTGAGGCCGGCGCGCGCCTTCAGGAGGACGCTTTCGAGCTCGGTCGCCGGCGCCAGCGCGGCCAGCGCCTCTTCGGCTGCAGAAGCCTGGGTCGTCGCTTCCGAGATCGCCTGGCCCAGGCGGGCGACGGCCTCATCGAGAGCCGAGCGGCGCGCGGCTGTCTCGCCGGCCTTGCGCTMGGCGCTTGCGAGCCGCTCTCGGACCTGATCCAGATCGCGCCGGGCGAGCCGCACGGCTTCGACGGCGACCATTTCAGCCTGCGCGGAGGCGCGAACTGTCTGGCTGGCCGTATCGAGGCCCTGCCGCGCAAGCTCTGCGGCTTTGCGCGCGGCCTCCGCCTCACGTTCGAGGTCGCCAAGGCGATTCTTTTCGGCGAGGCGGCGGGCAGCAGGGGATGGAGCCTCCGCCGCGCTGGTGAAGCCGTCCCAGCGCCAGATGTCGCCTTCGCGCGAGACCAGACGCTGGCCGGGCTGCAACGAGGCGCGAAGCCTCGCGCCCTCTTCGCGCGGCACGATGCCGACCTGGGCCAGGCGCCGCGCCAGGGCTTGCGGCCCGCGCACATGCCGGGCCAGCGCCTCGGCGCCATCGGGAAGGGCAGGGTCCCCCGCAGCATTGCCCATGTCGCGCCAATGAGCCGGGGCAGCAGTGTCGGAGGCGGCGTCGAGATCGTCGCCAAGGGCTGCACCAAGTGCGGTCTCGAACCCTTTCGTCACGCTGATCGCTTCGAGGATCGCCGGCCAGCGATCGCCTGCCGCCGGTGCCAGAAGTTTCTGCAGCGTGCGGATTTCCGTGTCGAGGCGCTGGGCTGCGCGATCTGCCTCGGCCAGCGGCGCGCGCAGCCGGGTCTCTTCTTCTCGGGCTGCACCCAGAACAGCTCTTGCGCTGGCTGCCGCCGAATCCATCTCCAGCATGGTCTCCTCGGCCTGAGCGCGCGCGCCCGTCAGTCTGTCGAGTTGAGCCGCGGCATCATCTGCGTCGAGCGCGGCGAGGTCGCGACGCAACCTGTCCTGCTCCGCGACATTCCTGGCCTCGCGGGTTCGGGCGTCACGGAGCGTCCGCTCCATGGCGTCGCGGCGGGCCGCGAATTCCGACAATCTGGCCTGTGCCGTGGCATGCTCGCCCTCTGCCTGAAGCAGGATCGCTTCAGCTTCGGCCAGCGAGGCTCCTGCAACCTCTCCCACGGTCGTGGCCGCGCTGGCTTCGCCGGCAAGCGTCCCATCCTCTCCAGTCAGCCGCGCGAGACTTTCGGCGGCATCGTCGGCGACGCGGTCCTGGCGCGTGAGATCGCTCTGCAACTCGGTCAGGCGCTTGCCAAGCTCTTCTGCGCGTAGCTTGGCGCGTCTGTTTGCCGCCTCGAGCTCATCGAGGCCGCGCTTCAGCCTGACAAGGGCGGCGGCTACGGCGGCCTCGGCCTCGCGTAGCGCCGGCAGCGCATGCGCCGCCACGGCCTGATGGCGTGCCGCTTCGGCCTGGATGCCTGTCTGCTCGGCAACGCCGCGGACCGCCGCTTCCAGGGCCCGCTCGGCAGCGGCCGCATGTTCGCGCGCGTCGCGATGGGCGATCAGGGCGAGCGTCGCCTCGGCGCGGCGGATGTCGGCGGCAAGGCTGCGATAGCGCCCGGCCTGCCGCGCCTGCCGCTGCAAGGCGTCGACCTGCGTGCCGATCTCGCCAAGCACGTCCTCCAGCCGCGTCAGATTTTCTTCCGCCCCCCTGAGTCGGAGTTCGGCCTCGTGTCGGCGGCTGTACAGGCCCGCGATGCCGGCGGCGTCTTCAAGGATGCGGCGACGCGATTGCGGCTTKGCGGCGATCAGTTCGCTGATCTGCCCCTGCCGCACCAGGGCCGGCGAGCGGGCTCCGGTCGCCGCATCGGCAAAGAGCAGTTGCACGTCGCGGGCGCGCACCTCTTTGCCATTGACGCGATAGGTCGAGCCTTCCTCGCGCTCGATCCGGCGGGTCACTTCGAGGACATCGGTATCGTTGAAGGCCGCGGGAGCCTTGCGGTCGCTATTGTCGAGGGTGAGCGCAACTTCGGCCATGTTGCGGCCGGGACGTTCGGAGGATCCGGCGAAGATGACGTCGTCCATGCCGGACGCGCGCATGTTCTTGAACGAACTCTCGCCCATCACCCAGCGCAGGGCTTCGACGAGATTGGACTTGCCGCAGCCATTGGGGCCGACGATTCCCGTCAGGCCTGGCTCGATCAGGAACTCGGACGGCTCGACGAAGGTCTTGAAGCCGGTCAGCTTGAGGCGCGTCAGATGCATCGACGCGCCTCATCGTCCAGGGTGGCAGGATGGCGCGTGGGCTTAGCCGGCCAGCAGCGGCTCGAGGATCTTGTCGAATTCCGCGATCGAAAGCGCACCTGCACGCTTTTGCCCGTTGATGAAGAAGGTCGGCGTCGAGTCGACGCCAGCCTTGGCCCCGCGATCCTTCACTTGCGTGACGGCGTCATAGATATCCTGCCGTTTCAAGCAGGCTTCAAAAGATTCCTGTGTGAAACCGGCCTGCTTCACCATCGCGGCCAGCGCATCAACCGGCTTCTCGGTGAAAGCCCAGTTGCGCTGCTGATCGAACAGCAGATCCGACATCGGGTAGTATTTGTCGTTGCCGTTGCAGCGCGCCAGCATGAAGCCCGCCGTCGCCAGCGGATCGAGCGGGAATTCGCGTAGCGTGAAGCGCGCCTTGCCGGTGTCGATATATTTCGCCTTCAGCGCCGGCCAGGTATCACGGTGGAAGCTCGCGCAATGGCTGCAGGTCAGCGAGGCGTATTCGATGATGGTGACCTTGGCGTCGGGCTTGCCGAGCCAGACATCGCCCAGCGGGCCGGCGACAGCGAGGTCGGCGGTCGCGGATTGCGCCCGGGCCGGAGCGGAACCCAGCATCGCGGCGGCTGCGATCCCGGCCGCGCCGGTCAGAAGCTGTCGCCTGTTCGTCATCGTGCAATATCCTAAGGGGCCAAATCGGTGTCGGGACCATAGTGGCCAACACGAATGTGGCAAGATCGGTTCGCGGGGAATGACGGCTTCCTCACGAAGCCGTGTCATCTCGTGGTGGCGGATTTCTGAGCGACGCCCAGGCCGAGCCGTTCCAGCGCGGCCCGCAGTCCCGGGTCTTCGATATGGGCGACCTGCTGCGCGATCCGCCCAACGAGGGCCGGATCGGGCGGCGGAGGCACCGGCTTCTGCTGCGGGGCCTCGACCGGTCCCTGTTTCAGCACGAGCTTGCCGACGGCACGCCAGCCGAGATGAGTGTTGACCCGCTCCAGGACCACGGGCCCGAGTTGTTGCATGTCGAGCGCGAAGGCGCCCTCGACGCGCACGACGAGCGTTGCCGGTTCCGATGTCTCGCCGGGCGCCGGGCGTCGGCGCGGCCAGTCGATCTTAAGCGGCCGCGATCGTGCTGCCAGCCGCTCGCCGACAATCTCCGGCCAGAGTGAGACGATGGCGCGCCCGGCGAAACCCTGGGCGGCGAGCGCCGGCGCAAGGCAGTCATCGATCAGGTCGGCGAGGGGTTTGGCAGCCATGCTCTATTCTGGGGCCGGCGCATCGGCGCGACAAGGGCCGAAGCTCTATCAGCTGTTGCGGTGACGGCGCCACTCCTCGGCGCTGATCTCCCAGATTTCCGAAAGATGCCGGCCGCCGACATAATCGCGCATCTCGGCCCGGATGACGCGCATGCCGCCACTCTCGGAGATGCGGCGGGACGCGGTGTTGTCGGCGGCCTTCGGCACGCGCAGCACCGAACGCCCGAGGACATCGAACCAGAAATCGGTGACGGCGGCGGCCGCTTCGCTCATCAGCCCTTGTCGCTGCCAGGGCAGACCGAGCCAGAAGCCGCGGTTCTCGTCCTCGCCCTCCCTGAGCGAGATCAGGCCGACGAGTTGGCCGGGCTCGCTCTTCAGCCGCAGGCTCCAGTGCCATTCCGTACCTTGCGCCATTCCTGGCACGGCGACCTCATGCAGATAGGCGAGCGCGCCGTCGGGCGGGTAGGGCCAAGGCACCCGCCTGGTGATATAGCGCACGATCTCCCAGTGCGGAAACAGCGCCTGGATCGCTGGTGCGTCATCGAGCGTCAGCGGCTTGAGGATCAGGCGGCGCGTTTCGAGGGCGGGGATGGCTTGCGTTGCTGTCGACATGGTCGTTCGCCGTTACGAGCGCGCTTGCCGCAGCGCGCGTGTCATGCGGGTGGAATCCCCCCAAGTCGATAGCCAGATCAGAATTTCGGTCACCATCGCAATGGCGGATTGCAGCATGGTCTGCAGCGAGTGTCTTGCTTCGCTGCCGAGCTGCATTTCGGCATGATGAAGATGCGCCAGCTCTTCCTCGCGGATGCTGTTGATGACGGCGTGGAGATCGGCGTCTCGGCCCTGTAGGAAATGCATTTGTTCATCGAGATGACGGTGTACGGTCTCTTCCACCGCTGCGGTGCAAACCCAAATCGCGCGTCGCCCCATCAATGCCGTCATCAAGCCGAGCAGCGAGCCACCGAGACTCCACAGCTTCATGATCCGGCAGGGACGTGAACCGCGTGCCGGCATGGCCGCATAGAACCTGGCGCAATGGTCGATTTCGTCGGTGAGCATCTGCTGCAAAGCCGGGACGATGTCGGGCGTGAGCCGCTTCGCCACTGCGATCTGCGCGGAGTAGATGCGGATCGCGCCGTATTCCCCGGCATGGTTCACGCGCACGATCCGCTTGATCGTGAGGGCGTCGCGGGGTGAAGGGCTCTCCGGCGATATGGTCATGTGATCGCGGGAGCTCAATGACGTTAGCATCTTGGACGTTAGCATCTTGCGGCTGGGGGACGGCACGCTAAACCGGGGACATGACCCTCGCAATGCGCGCCCCTGCTGCGACTGCCGCCGATCTCCTGGACTGGTACGATCGCCACCGCCGTGTCCTGCCTTGGCGTGCCTTGCCCGGCGAGAGGGCCGAACCCTATCGCGTCTGGGTCTCAGAGATCATGCTGCAGCAGACCACGATCGCGGCGGTGAAGCCCTATTTCGAACGGTTCATGGCACGGTTCCCGACGGTTGGGGCTCTTGCCGACGCGCCGAGCGAGGAGGTCATGCAGGCCTGGGCCGGCCTCGGCTACTACTCGCGGGCTCGCAATCTGCATGCTTGCGCCAAAGCGGTCTCGGCGCTGCACGCGGGTCGCTTTCCCGATACCGAGGAAGGCCTGCGCGAACTGCCGGGCATCGGAACTTATACGGCAGGCGCTGTCGCAGCCATTGCCTTCAACCGGCCGGCGGTTGCGGTTGACGGCAATGTCGAGCGCGTCATGACCCGTCTCTTTGCAATCGAGGATGCTTTGCCGGGGGCCAAGCCCTTGATCAGGGAGCGCACCCTGGCCCTGTTGCCGTCGGAACGACCGGGCGATTACGCGCAGGCACTGATGGATCTCGGCGCCACGATCTGCACGCCGCGCTCGCCAGCCTGCGGCATTTGTCCGTGGCAGGCGCCGTGCGTCTCACGGGCGGCGGGGACACAGGAGACCTTTCCGCGGAAGGCGGCGAAGAAGACTGGGGCAACCCGCTACGGGGCTGCCTTCGTGCTGCTGCGCGAGGATGGCGCGGTTCTGCTGCGGACGCGGCCGGCCAAGGGGCTGCTTGGAGGCATGGCGGAGGTGCCGACCGGTCAATGGAGCGCGGATTACCGCCTCGCTGACGCCTTGCAGGATGCTCCGCTTCCGGCGCAGTGGCGCAGGCTGGCAACGCCCGTTCGCCATGTCTTCACCCATTTTCCGCTGGAGCTCACGGTCCTTGTCGCGCGTGCCCCGCGGGCGACGCCGGCGCCGCAAGGCTCCCGCTTCACCCCGCTGGCGCGGCTCCGTGACGAGCCGTTCCCGGCGGTCTTCCTGAAAGCGCTCGAGGCAGGGCTCGAGGCGCTCAGGCCGCTGCCATCTGCGCCCTGATCTCGCCGCGCAGTGAATCGAGCAGCGTCAGCCCTTCCGGGCGCTCGACATGCCAGAAGGTCCAGCCATTGCAGGCGGGTAACCCCTGGGCCAGCGCTCCGACCTTGTGGATCGAGCCGACAGCCGGGCCAAGCAACAGCGTGCCATCGGCCCGGATCGTCGCCTTGTGGCGGCGTTTCTCGTCGACGACACTCTCACCGGCCTTGACCAGCCCGGCCTCGACCAGGCTGAGGAAGGGCACGCGCGGTTCGCTGCGCTTCGAAGGCGCGGTGGAGAACGATTCGGGCGGCAATGGCTGGACAGCGGCGATGCGCTTGCGCGCCGCCTCGGCATAGACCGGGTCGCGTTCAAGGCCGATGAACCGCCGACCGAGAGCCTTCGCGACGGCACCCGTGGTGCCGGTGCCGAAGAACGGATCGAGGATCACGTCGCCGGGGTTGCTAGCCGAAAGCATGACGCGGGCCAGCAGGGCCTGCGGCTTTTGAGTCGGATGCACCTTGGCGCCGGACGCGTCCTTCAGACGTTCCTCGCCGGTGCAGAGCGGCAGATACCAGTCCGAGCGCATCTGCAGGTCGTCATTGCCGCCCTTCAACGCCTCGTAATGGAAGGTGTATTTCGAGCTTTCGCCGCGCGCCGCCCAGATCAGTGTTTCATGCGCGTTGGTGAAGCGCCGGCCGCGGAAGTTCGGCATCGGGTTGGCCTTGCGCCAGACGATGTCGTTCAGCATCCAGAAGCCGAGATCCTGCAGGATCGCGCCGACGCGGAAGATGTTGTGATAGGAGCCGATCACCCACATTGCGCCGTCCGGCTTCAGCACCCGCCGGCAGGCGGTCAGCCAGGCTCGCGTGAAGGCGTCATACTCGGCGAAGGAGGCGAACTTGTCCCAGTCGTCGTCGACGGCATCGACGAGGCTGTCGTCAGGCCTGCGGAGATCGCCGCCAAGCTGAAGATTGTAGGGTGGATCCGCGAAGACGAGGTCGACGCTTGCCGGAGGCAGGCGGTCGAGCGCGGCGATGCAGTCGCCGACGACGACCTGATCGAGCGGAAGATCAAATGAAAGGCTCGAAGCCTTCATCCGAGACTGCAGCGCAGGCCGTCCGGTACGCGAAACCTGAATCCGGACGGCGGCGCTGGCAGTCCCGGTACGCGAGGTACCCATGACGCCGAACCATTTACGCAACTTCAACAGTCGCGATCTTGGGGGAGTCAGGGTAAAAGCCGGGTTTCCGGGTTGAAAAAAATGCGTCTCGTTTTGGGGCTGCAGTTTTTGCCTAGTGCATTGGCAAACCAGCTGAATCCGGATCGGGTGTTAAGAAACGGCTAACGTGTCGCGGGCATCGCACAACCGCTCAGCGCCGCCAGACGCCCTTGATCGGCGCGAAGGAAAAACGGTGCTCCGGGCACGGGCCGTGGGTCTGTATCGCGGCGCGATGCGCGGCCGTGCCATATCCGGCATGCCCGGCAAAACCATAGGCCGGATAATGCGTCGCCAGGCGCGCCATCATCCGGTCGCGGGTCACCTTTGCGATGATCGATGCGGCCGCAATCGAGGCCACGCTGCCGTCGCCCTTGATGATCGCATCGCAGGGGCAGGGCAGAGTGGGAGGGTCGTTGCCATCGACCAGCACATGCCGCGGCTGGACAGGCAGACCGGCAACCGCGCGCTTCATGGCGAGCAGCGTCGCCTGCCTGATGTTGAGCGCGTCGATCTCCTGCGCTGTGACGCTGCCGATCCCGATACCGAGCGCGGCTTTGGCGATCTCCCCGAACAGCGCTTCGCGCCTTGCGGCGCTGAGTTCCTTCGAATCGGCGAGGCCAGCCGGAATCAGGCCGGGGTCGAGAATGACGGCAGCCGCCACCACTGGCCCGGCCAGCGGCCCGCGTCCGACCTCGTCGACGCCGGCCAATGGCCAGAATCCTTGCTCAATTGCGTGCGCCTCGCGGCTGAAATCGGCGGCCATGCCCGGTCCAGGAAAGAAATCGTTGCCGGGCTTATGCCGGAAGGCCGTCGTCTAGAACAGGCTGAGCTGTGCCTTTTCCTTCTCCGGCTTCAGGAAGAGGTCGCTGCGCAACCGCAACCGCGTCGCGTTGAAGCCGAGGCGTTCGGCTGCCATTTCGAAGCGCCGCCCGATCATCCAGGCATAGGGACCGGAACCGACCTGACGCTGGCCCCAGGCCGAGTCGTAATCCTTGCCGCCGCGTGTCGAGCGGATCAGCGAAACGACATGGCGCAGCTTGTCTGGATGGTGGGTCAGGAGCCAGTCCTGGACGAGATCCTTCACCTCCAGCGGCAGCCGCAGCAGCACGTAACCGGCCTCGCGCGCCCCGGCGGCCTTGGCGGCGTCGAGGATGCGCTCGATTTCCTGCTCGTTGATCGCGGGGATGATCGGCGCGACCAGCACGGTCACCGGAATGCCGGCATCCGACAACCGCTTGATCGTCTCCAGCCGCTTCGCCGGCGCGGCGGCGCGCGGCTCCATGCCGCGCGCGATCTTGGGATCGAGCGTCGTCACCGAGATCGCGACCTTGGCGAGGCCCTGCGCTGCCATCGGCGCCAGGATGTCGATGTCGCGCTGTACCAGTGCCGATTTCGTGACGATGCCGACCGGGTGGCGGAAGCGCGCCAGCACCTCCAGGATCGAGCGCATGATCCGCAGCTTCTTCTCGATCGGCTGATAGGCGTCGGTATTGGTGCCGATCGCAATGGTGCGCGGCTGGTAGGACGGTGCAGACAATTCCTTCTCGAGCAGCAGCGCGGCGTCGGGCTTGGCTGTCAACTTGCTCTCGAAATCGAGCCCAGGMGAAAGCCCGAGATAGGCATGGCTCGGCCGCGCGAAACAGTAGACGCAGCCATGTTCGCAGCCGCGATAGGGGTTGATCGAGCGGTCAAACGAAATATCCGGCGAATCATTCCGCGTGATGATCGTGCGCGCTTTCTCGATCGCGACTTCGGTCTTGAAGGCTGGTAATTCGCCGAGAGAGCCCCAGCCATCATCTTCGGCGACGCGCTGCTCGGTCTCGAAGCGTCCGCCTGGATTGATCGTTGCCCCGCGCCCGCGCCGTCGTTCCGGATCGATGCGGTGGCCGGCATAGGCGAGGGGGTCAGCCGGAGCGACACGCGCGGATGCCGACAGGGTTTCGCCGTCATGCCGCCTGAGCGGCTGGGCTGCGATCGGTCGCGAACTGGGTCTGGCTTGCTGCATGGCGCTGAGCCGTTCCTGAGAGGGCCGTAAGAATCGGCGTTTCCGTGACCATCAATGTGAACATATAGGGAACAAAATGCAAGTGGCGGGATTGCGGCATGTTGCGCTGCGTCATAATCAATGGGCCATGCTTACAGCCGTCATCAGGGCCGACGGACCGGCCAGAGCACTCGCTGCGACTTTTTCCGCGCTGATCCCGGCCGTTGCCGAAGGTTTCCTCGGCCATGCCGTGGTCGTCGATGCGGATGGTGAGGGGGAGGTGGAACGCCTCGCCGATGCGACGGGTGCGACCTATGTCAGGGCGGCCGTGCCTGAAAGCTGGCATGCCGGTGCCGCGCAGGCGCGCGGCGATTGGCTGCTTCTGTTGAGCGCCGGGGACATCCTGCAGCCAAACTGGATTCAGGCGACCGAGCGCCATCTGCTGCTGGCGCCCGACAGGCCGGCCCTGTTGCCGCTGAGCGGGGTTGCTGCGGCGCTCAAGGAGCGCGCCGCGCTGTCATTCGGCCCGCGTCGGCTGCGGGCCGGCCTTGTGGTGCCGAAGGGGCTGGTTCTGGCCGGGCGGCTGAATGCCGCGCCGCGGCGTCTCTCGGTGCGCCGGGAGCGTGCCGTATCCTGAGACGCAAGGCATCGGCCCGAAAGGTGGATCGCGGTATTCGGGGAAAGCCGACGCAACCCCAGAAGGTGAGATCGGATCGGATACGAGATCGGGTCCGATGATCTAAAGCTGGTTCGTCCGGAAGGTATCGCAGCTTTGCAGCGAGCCGGACTTGAAGCCGGTCGTGAACCAGCGTGTGCGCTGCGCCGACGAGCCGTGGGTGAAGGAATCGGGCACGGCCACGCCTTGCGAGGCTTGCTGCCGCCGGTCATCGCCGATCGCCGCCGCCGTCCGCATCGCCTCGTCGACATCGCCCTGGTCGATTCGGCCCATCGCCTGGACATTATGCGCCCAGACGCCGGCGAAGCAGTCCGCCTGCAGCTCGACCCGCACTGACAGCGCATTCGATTCGCGCTCCGAGATGCGCTGTCGCAGCTGGTTCACCTTGGGCAGGATACCGAGCAGGTTCTGGATGTGATGGCCGACCTCGTGGCCGATCACATAGGCATAGGCGAAGTCACCACCACCGCCGAGCTTGCGCTGCATCTCCTGGAAGAAGGAGAGGTCGAGATAGACCTTCTTGTCTTCGGGGCAATAGAACGGCCCCATCGCTGCCTGTGCCGTGCCGCACCCCGAGCGATCGATGCGCGAGAACAGCACGAGCTTCGGCGGTTCGTAGCGGCGGTTCGCCTGCTGCGGCAGGATCTTGGTCCAGATATCCTCGTTCTGCGCCAGCACCGCCGAAACGAAGCGACCCATTTCATCCTGCGGCGGGCCTGAGGCCGGGCGGCTCTCCTGGGTCGGAGCACTGCGCCCGACCCCGAGCATTTCGGCGCCACCGATCAGGATGCGCGGATCGATCCCGAGAGCCCAGCCGACAAGGCCAAGCACGACCATAGTTCCGATGCCGACACCGCCGCGCCCGCCGGGAAGCCCCGCGAAGCCGCCGCCGCCATTGCGCCTGTCCTCGAGATTCTGGGACTGGCGATAATCTTCCCAACGCATGGCGGAGTCCCCGTCTAGTCCCGAGCAATCTCGTGGAGAGAGGCCCGGAACTCAAGCTATTCGTCAACCGGCTCGCGCGCGGGTGGTTCCCCAGGTTCTTCCTGTTACCTCAGTGATAGCCGCTGTCGGCCCTCACCTTGCCGCGGAAGGTCCAGTAGACGAAGGCCGTGTAGAACAGGATCATCGGCAGCAGGAAGCAGACGCCGATCAGGACGAAGATATGGGAGGACGGCGCTGCGGCCACATCCCAGATCGTCAGGCTCGGGGGCACCAGATAGGGATAGTTCGAGATCGCGAGTCCCAGGAAGCAGAGCAGGAAGATCGCGATGGTGAAGGCAAAGGGTGTGAATTCGTGCTGCCCGTGCAGCCGCTTCCAGACCATATAGCCGCAGAACGCCGTCAGGACCGGGAATGGCCAGAGCAGCAGCAGGTTGGACGGCGTGAACCAGCGTTCGGCGATGCGCGGATGTGCGTAGGGCGTCCACAGCGAGACGATCACAGCGAAAGCCATCAGACCGAGCAGGAGCCATTTCGCCTGGTGGCGTGCCCTGTCCGCGACGGCACCTTCCGTCTTGAAGACGAGCCAGGTCGCGCCGAGCAGCGCGTAGCCGACGACGACGCCGACCCCGCACATCACCGAGAACGGCGTCAGCCAGTCGAAGGGGCCGCCGGCAAACTCGCGGTTGCTCACGGTGATGCCCTGGATCAAGCCACCGAGCACGAGGCCCTGAGCGAAGGCCGCAAGGGTCGAGCCGAGCCAGAAGGCAATGTCCCATTTCCTGTGATGCGGCTTGGCGACCCAGCGGAATTCGAAGGCGACCCCGCGGAAGATCAGCGCCAGCAGCATCAGGATGATCGGTGTGTAGAAGGCCGGCATGATGATGGCGTAGGCGGTCGGAAAGGCGACCCAGAGGCCGCCGCCGCCGAGCACGAGCCAGGTTTCGTTACCGTCCCAGAAGGGCGCGACCGAGTTCATCATCTGGTCGCGTTCGCCCTCGTCCCTGGTCGTCGGGAAGAGGATCGCGATGCCGAGGTCGAAACCGTCGAGCACGACATAGAGCATCACGGCAGTACCGATCAGGACGGCCCAGATGACGGGGAGATACCATTCCATCTCAGCTCTCCCCTCAATTCGCCGGCTGGATCTTGTCGTCGCCGGGATGCCCGTCGCCGAACAGCACAGAGGCGTCATCCTGCGTCGCCTTGAGCGTCCGCTGCGAAGGCTGCTCCGGTGGGTCCGTGGCGAGGAGAGCGTCGGGGCCCTTGTCGATCAACCGGTTCATCAGCAGGATCCCGGCCGCAAAGACCACGGAATAGACGCAGACGAAGAGCGCGAGCGAGATTGCGACCTGCATCGCCGTCACCGGCGAGACGGAGTCGACCGAACGCAGCACACCCGTTGCGAGCCAGGGCTGGCGCCCGACCTCGGTCACGAACCAGCCGGCGAGGATGGCGACGAAACCGAGTGGCCAGGTGTATTGCGCCAGCCAGAGCCAACGTCGTGCTTCGAACACCTTGCCACGTGACCAGAGATAGGCACCGAGCCAGCCGAAGCCGATCATCAGGAAGCCGATGCCGACCATCAGCCGGAAGGCGAAGAAGGGAATCTTGACGGGCGGCCGGTCCTGCGGCGCGAAATCATTCAGGCCGGGAAAGAGAGCGCTCATGCTGCCATGGGTCACGAGGCTGGCGAGCCCGGGAATCGCGATTTCGTAGCGGTTGATGCCGGCCTTCTCGTCGGGCCAGGCGAAGAGAACCAGAGCGCCGGGCTTCGACGAATCCCAATGCGCTTCGATCGCTGCGAGCTTCGCCGGCTGGTATTTCGCCGTGTCCTCGCCGTGCTGGTGGCCGATGATGGCCTGGATCGGAGCCGTCAGGGCGATCATCAGGATCGCCATTCGCACCATCGTCCTGGCAGGCTCGATGCTCGTCCCGGCCAGGAGATGGCGCGCTCCCGTCGCCAGCACCACGAAGGCGGTGGTCAGATAGGCCGCCGTCATCATGTGCATGAAGCGCAAGGGGAAGGTCGGATTGAAGATGATCTGCAGCCAGTCGACCGGATAGGCGATGCCGTCGCGCATCTCGTGGCCGGTCGGATACTGCATCCAGCTATTGGCCGAGAGAATCCAGAACCCCGACAAGGCCGTTCCGGCGGCGACGATCACCGCGGACAGGAAATGCAGCCAGGGCGGAACGCGCTTCCAGCCGAACAGCATGACGCCGAGGAAGGAGGCCTCGAGGAAGAAGGCGCTCAGAACCTCGTAGCCGATCAGTGGACCGATGACGTTGCCGACCACCGTCGAGAACCGGCTCCAGTTCGTGCCGAACTGGTAGGACAGCACGATGCCCGAAACGACGCCCATCGCGAAGGAGACCGCAAAGATCTTGGTCCAGAACCGGGCGAGCAGGTGAAACTTGTCGTCGCCGGTCTTCAGCCAGAGGCCGAGCAATGTCGCGATATAGGCGGAAAGCCCGATGGTGAAGGCGGGGAAGACGATGTGGAAGGAAACCGTGAAAGCAAATTGAATACGCGAAAGCAGAAAAGCGTCGATTTCCATCGCAAGGCTCCGGCCGGCACGCCGCACGAGCGGCTTGAAACGACTCTGCCCGCACAGCATCGTCGCTGCGCGGCAATTTAGTCAAATCCGAAACTGCGCGAGGGGCCGGAATGTCGCAGAGGCAGGGCTGCGTTGTCGCAGGCGAATACTTTAGCTGGCTGCGTCGAGCGCTGTCCTGAGCGCCCGCATGTCGCGCCAGGCGAGGCGTTTCTGCAGGGGCTGGCGCAACAGATAGGCGGGGTGAAGCGTGGCGAGGGCGCGGATGCGCCTTGTGCCCATATCGTACTCGGTCCACTTGCCGCGCGAGGCGAGGATGCCGGTGAAGCCGAGCAGGCCCTGGGCAGAGGGGCCGCCGATGCAGACGAGGATATCGGGATTGGCGAGTTCGATCTGCCGCTGAATGAACGGCAGGCAGATCGCGACCTCCTGCGGCGTCGGCGTGCGGTTGCCGGGCGGACGCCAGGGCAGAAGATTGGCGATGTAGACATGTTCCTGCCGGTTGAGGCCGATAGCCGCCAGCATCCGGTCGAGCAACTGGCCGGAGCGCCCGACGAAGGGCAGGCCGAGCCTGTCTTCATCGGCGCCGGGGGCCTCGCCGACGAACATCACGCGCCCCTCCGGATTGCCGTCGGCGAAGACGAGATTCTTCGCGGTCGCCTTGAGCGCGCAGCCCTCGAAGCTGGCCAGTGCCTCCTTCAATTCGTCGAGCGTCTTGGCCTGCCCGGCCAGCAGGCGCGCGCTCTGCATGGCCTCGTCGGGCGCCGTTGCGTCGGCCGCGATGACGCGCGCGGCAGGAACCGCACGCAGAGGATTGCGGCGTGCTGCAGGCTGCGTGGCGGCAGCTTCGGCGGCCTGTGCGGATTCGGCGAAATGGTCATGCGGCGTCTCGTCGAGCATCTCGGTGACGCCCATCTCGGCGTACCAGGCAATGAGTTCGACGGGATCGTGGCCAGCAGGGATCATCCCGGCGTCTTAGCACGGTCCGGCGCGGCTTCGCGACACCTGTCGGGCGGCTGTCCCGGCTCCGCGTGCTCGCCAGAGCGGTCAAACGCGGTTGCAAATTGGAACGTGGGCTCGGATAGAGGGGTTCCAATCTGGTTTCGGTTTGGCTTGAGCCAGAGAGTGTGATCGTTCATATATAAACTATCGCTGTCGAGGCGAAAGTTGTTGGCGGAGGGCAGGATGGAACTCGAGGAAGCGCAAAGCACCCCGCGCGAGAGCATGGACTATGACGTCGTCATCGTCGGCGCAGGTCCCGCTGGTCTCGCAGCCGCCATTCGCCTGAAGCAGCTCGACGAGGCCATCTCGGTGGTCGTGGTCGAGAAGGGGGCGGAGGTCGGCGCCCATATCCTCTCGGGCGCGGTTATCGATCCGATTGGTCTCGACGCGCTGTTGCCTGACTGGCGGCAGGACGAGGCACGCCCGCTGACCACGGAAGTCAGCGAGGACACCTTCTATTTCTTGACCGAGCCGAACGGAATCCGGCTGCCGAATTTCGGCATGCCGAAGCTGATGAACAATCACGGCAATTTCGTCGGCTCGCTCGGGCTGGTGACGCGCTATCTGGCGACCCGCGCCGAGGCGCTGGGTGTCGAGATCTATCCGGGCTTCGCGGCCGCTGAGCTTCTCTTCGATGAGAAGGGCGCCGTCACTGGTGTCGCCACGGGCGACATGGGGATCGCCAAGGACGGCACGGTCTCCGAACGCTTCACCCGCGGCATGGAGCTGCGCGGGCGCTATACGCTGCTCGGCGAAGGAGCGCGCGGCTCGCTGTCCAAGATCGCGATCCAGCGCTTTGGTCTCGACAAGGATCGTGAGCCCCAGAAATACGGCATCGGCCTCAAGGAGATCTGGCAGGTCAAGCCGGAGAAGTTCCACAAGGGCCGGGTGCAGCACTCCTTCGGCTGGCCGCTCGACGGCAAGACCGGTGGCGGCTCGTTCCTCTATCATTTCGACGACAATCTCGTCACCGTCGGCTTCGTCGTGCATCTCAACTACGAGAACCCGACACTCTCGCCCTTCGACGAGTTCCAGCGCTTCAAGACGCACCCGATGATCCGGGACGTCTTCGAGGGCGGCAAGCGCCTGTCCTACGGCGCGCGCGCCATCACCGAAGGTGGCTGGCAATCCGTGCCGAAACTCAGCTTCCCGGGCGGGGCATTGGTCGGCTGCGCGGCCGGCTTCGTCAACGTGCCGCGCATCAAGGGCAGCCACAACGCGATCCTGTCCGGAATGCTGGCGGCCGAGCATCTCGTGCCGGCGCTGGCGGCGGGACGCGCGCATGACGAAGTCAGCGAGATCGAAACCAGCTGGCGCGCGTCTCCGATCGGCCGCGACCTCAAGCCGGTCCGCAACGTCAAGCCGCTCTGGTCGAAATTCGGGACGATCGGCGGTGTTGTGCTCGGCGGCATCGACATGTGGCTGAACCAGCTCTTCGGCTGGTCGCCTTTCGGCACGCTCAAGCATGGCAAGCCGGATTACGCGACGCTGAAGCCACTGAGCGAGGTGACGCCGATCACCTATCCCAAGCCGGACGGCAAGCTCTCCTTCGACAAGCTGTCGTCGGTGTTCCTGTCCTCGACCAATCACGAGGAAGACCAGCCCGCCCATCTGAAGCTGACCGACCCCGCCATTCCTGTGGCGAAGAATCTGCCGCTGTATGGCGAGCCCGCCCGGCTCTATTGCCCGGCCGGCGTCTACGAGATCGTCTACAAGGACAACGAGACGAAGAGCGATCCGCGCTTCGTCATCAACGCGCAGAACTGCGTGCACTGCAAGACATGCGACATCAAGGATCCCGCCCAGAACATCACCTGGGTGGTGCCTGAGGGCGGCGGTGGCCCGGGTTACTCGAACATGTGATGAGTCGGCGACGGTGACCGGTGCGATAAGGAGGCCGCGCCCTGCCAGGGCGGCGGCTTGTCCTGCCGAAATGGTCACTTGGCCCCGGCGAGGTGCGGTCGATGATCGCGGCGACCGAGCGAACGATCGTCTCCCTGGGATGATCCTGGGCGAATCGTCGCCACAGAGCCGAGAGATGCAGCTGCAATGGTGATGGCGTGCCGATCTGCAGCGTGACGTGATTGAATTTGTGCGCTGCACGACGTGATTGCAGTGGTTGTTGCATCCTTGCTACGGAGGCGATCTGCGCCGGCTTTGCGGCTTGCCGGGGCGCCCGGAAACGGCCATCTTGCGCGCCTATGCGAAGCGGTCACGGTCGCGCTGAATGGACCCAGCCCCTGTGCCACACGAGGCAGCGGACCGAGGGAGAATAGCAGTCGTGACGTTTCGAATGAACGGCCGAGGGGCCGGCGCGACATTGGCCTTGGCCTTGTTTGTCGCGCTTCATGCCGGGGCCGCTGCGCAGGCCACCACGCAAGCCAATACGCCGACCCGCACCACCGAGCCGCTTGAGCCTGCCGAAAGCCTTGAAGGCAACTATCTGGCCGCGATCGTGGCCGGTGCCGGCCGAGACCTTGGCGCGGCCTCGGTCTTCCTGCGGGAGGCGATCAAGGGCGATCCGAAGAACAACGATCTGCTGGAGCGTGGTTTCGTCGCCTTCCTGGCCGATGGCTCCATGGATGACGCGTTCCGCGCCGCCGAGAAGCTGGTGCAGCGCGACCCGAGCAACGGGCTGGCGCAGCTCGCGATCGGCATTCGCGCCATCAAGCAGAAACAGTATCAGACGGCGCGCAATCACCTGCAGCGCGGCGGGCGCGGGCGTTCCGCCGACATCACGGCGACCTTGCTGTCCGCATGGTCCTATGCCGGCTCCGGCCAGACCAACCGCGCGCTCGAGACGCTCGAGCGGCTCAAGGGCGAGCCTTCCTACAATCTCTTCCGCGACTATCATGCCGGCCTGATCCTCGATATCGCCGGCCGCAAGGCGGATTCCGAGCGCAGGCTCAAGGCGGCCTATGAGGCCGAGAAGACGACGCTGCGTCTCGTCGATCTCTGGGCTCGCTTCCAGACCCGCTCCGGCGATTTCGAAGGAGCTGCGGCAACCTATGGCGCCTTCGACAGGCTCCTGCCGAATCACCCCATCGTGCGTGACGGATTGACCCGGGTCGCCGCCAAGGAGCCGCTTGCCCGCTCGGTCGCTACGGCGCAGCAGGGTGCAGCCGAAGTGCTCTACGGCCTCGCCAGCGCGGGGAACCGCCAGGGAGACGAGGCCGCTGCACTGCTCTATCTCAGGCTCGCCCTCTATCTCGACCCCAATCACGATCTCGCCGTCCTGACGCTCGGCGACATCCTGGAGCGGGCCAAGCAGCTCGATGATGCGGTGACGGTCTACAACCGCATGCCGCCGGGTTCGCCGCTGGCCTCCAATGCCGAGATCCAGTCCGGTCTGGCGCTGGAAGCGCTTGGCAAGTCGGACGAGGCGGTGAAGCATCTCGAAGCGCTGATCGCAGCGCGTCCTGACGATGTCGACGCGCTCTCGGCGCTCGGCAATGTCTACCGCTCACGCAAGCGCTTCGCCGAGGCTGCCGACACCTATGACAAGGCGATCGCGAAGCTCGCTTCGCCGGGCCGCTCGAACTGGGACCTTTATTACTTCCGTGGCATTGCCCGCGAGCGCATCAAGCGCTGGGCGGAGGCCGAGGAGGATCTGCGCAAGGCCCTCGAACTGATGCCGGAGGCGCTGGGGCGCGAGCGGGCGCTGGTGCTCAACTATCTCGGCTATTCCCTGGTCGATCAGCATCTCAAGCTCGATGAAGCGCTGGGCATGCTGCGCCGGGCCGTCGAACTGCGCCCGCGTGACGGCTACATCACCGATTCGCTCGGCTGGGCTTACTACCGGCTCGGCCGCTATACCGAGGCGACCCGCGAACTCGAGCGCGCGATGGAGCTGCGGCCCTCCGATCCGGTGATCAACGATCATCTCGGCGATGTCTATTGGCGCGTCGACCGCAAGCTGGAGGCGGTCTTTCAGTGGAACGCCGCCCGCGATCTCAGCCCGGAGCCCGAGGATCTGGTCAAGATCAAGCACAAGATCGAGAAGGGGCTGGAGGAGGCCCCGTCGGCCAATGCCGCCGAGCCGAAGGCGGATGGCGGCTGACCGATGCATTGTGATGCGGTGACGGACCTCGCGTGCCTGTTGCGCTGACGACCCGCGCTCGCGCCAAGGTCAATCTCGATCTGAAAATCCTCGGCCGTCGCGCCGATGGCTATCACGAGCTGAAGAGCCTCGTCGCCTTCGCCAGTGTCGGTGATTCGCTGGCGCTGGAACCGGCTTCAGGCCTCGGCCTGACGATCGGTGGTCCGCAAGGCACCAGTCTTGTCGCGGATGATGGGAATCTGGTTCTCCGTGCCGTGCAGGCGCTGGCAGACGAGCTCCCCGGACTGCGAACCGGACATTTCCACCTCGTCAAGCGTCTGCCGGTCGCCTCCGGCATTGGCGGAGGCTCGGCTGACGCGGCAGCAACCTTGCGTCTGCTGGCAAGGCTGAACGGGCTCTCGCCTGCCTCG
This sequence comes from Allobosea sp. 05T433, assembly GCF_056396065.1. Lineage (NCBI taxonomy): Bacteria > Pseudomonadati > Pseudomonadota > Alphaproteobacteria > Hyphomicrobiales > Alloboseaceae > Allobosea > Allobosea sp. 05T433. The sequence goes on from NZ_JBFTKS010000001.1 coordinate 322,726, forward strand.
CCTCAGCTGCAGCGCGCTGCCATCAGGGTTGGCGCCGATGTCCTGGTCTGCCTCGAGTCGCGCGCTCGCATCATGGCCGGGATTGGCGAGCGCCTCGGCCCCGCACTGTGCCTGCCGCCGCTCTTCGCCATTCTGGTCAACCCGAATGTCGCCGTCGGCACCGCAGACGTTTTCCGTACGCTCGGACTTGCGCAGGGGCAATCTTGCCCGGCCGCAGTGGAATCGGGCATCGGTGCGGCGGAGCGCTTCGCTGCTGCCCCGGACCTGCTTGCGGCGCTGCATAGGACCGGCAACGATCTCGAAGCCCCGGCGGCTCAGGTCGCGCCGATCATCACCGACGTCCTGCAGCGGCTGTCCCGGCTGCCGGGTTACCGGCTCGGCAGAATGTCAGGCTCGGGCGCGACCTGCTTTGCCCTGTTCGACGATTGCCGGCAGAGCGCTGCCGCTGCGAAGCTGCTGGCGGATGAGCGGCCGGATTGGTGGATCAAGCCGACCCTGCTGAGATGAGGTCCGCGGGCTGCTCAGTGCGCCCGCGCCACGCTCAGTACGCCCGCGCCACGCAGAAATCGACCGTCTCGTTCAGCGCCTGCTTCATCGGCGATGAGGGGAAGAGGCCGAGCGCATCCTTCGCCATCTTGGCGTAGTGCTGGGCCCGCTCGATCGTATCGTCGAGGGAACGGTGACGGCGCATGATCGCCTGCGCCTCCTCGAGATCGCCGTCCTTGATCTCGCCATCCTGCAGCGTGCGGCGCCAGAAGGCGCGTTCGGTCTCGTCGCCGCGCCGGAAGGAGAGCACGACCGGCAGGGTGATCTTGCCCTCGCGGAAATCGTCGCCGGTGTTCTTGCCGAGCTTGTTCGCGACGCCGCCATAATCAAGCGCGTCGTCGATGAGCTGGAAGGCGATGCCGAGATTGAGCCCATAGCTGCGGCAGGCGGCAGCATCGGCCTTGGGTGATTCGGCGATCACCGGCCCGACTTCGCAGGCCGCCGCGAACAGCTCCGCGGTCTTGCCGCGGATGACGGCGAGGTACTCGTCCTCGGTCGTGGCTGTGTTCTTGGCCGCGGCGAGTTGCATCACCTCACCTTCGGCGATGACGGCGGCTGCGGTGGAGAGAATATCGAGCGCGCGGAGCGAGCCGACCTCGACCATCATCTTGAAAGCCTGTCCGAGCAGGAAGTCACCGACGAGCACGCTCGCTTCATTGCCCCAGACCATCCGGGCCGCGAGCTTGCCACGGCGCATGTCGCTCTCGTCGACGACGTCGTCATGAAGCAGCGTGGCGGTGTGCATGAACTCGACGCTGGCCGCGAGCTTGACATGACCCTCGCCCCGATAGCCGCAGAGCGCGGCCGTGGCGAGCGTCAGCATCGGCCGCAGGCGCTTGCCGCCCGACGAGATCAGGTGGTTGGCGACCTCGGGGATCATGGTGACGTCCGAGCCGGTGCGCGACAGGATCATCGCATTGACGCGCTCCATGTCGGTGCGTGTCAGGCCCACGAGACCCTCGATGCTGGCCTGTCCCTGTTCCTTGTCCTCGAAGGGTACGACGACGCCCACGCTGCTCACTCCGGCCGATTTCAGCTTTGTTGCATTGCCACAACCGTTGCATGGGTGGCCAGCCCCCGCAATCGCACTTTGACGCCGCACCCGCGAGTCCAGGGCCGAAAATGGCTTGCGCGCAGACCCTGCCTTCGTCTCCATGACACAATGCACGAACTCGTCCGTACCAATGACCTTGTCCTGCTTGGCGCCATCGAGGCGCTGCTCGCATCCGCCAATCTCGATTGTCTGATCGCCGACCAGCACATGAGCGCGCTTGAGGGCATGACCGGAGCCTTCCAGAGGCGCCTGCTCGTGCGCGAGGTGGATCGCCGAAGGGCCCGCGCGCTTTTGATCGAGGCGGGGTTCGGCGCCGAGCTGCGCGATGAGTGATTCGGAGACGGATCTCGGCGAGATCGTCGAGGATCGATTGCTCGATGGCCGTCTGATTCTTCGTCAGCCGAAGAAGGGGCATCGTGCCGGCACGGACGCGATTCTGCTCGCTGCGGCGTTGTCGGAAGACGAGACAGGCCCGCTGGCCGATTTCGGCGCTGGCGTCGGGACGGTCGGTCTGGCCGCGGCGATGCTTCGGCCGGAGCTGACGGTCACGCTGATCGAGCGGCATCCCCGCCTTGCGGCGCTGGCCGAGCAGAACATCGTCCTGAACGGCTTCGGCGATCGGGTCAGGCTCGTTGCGGCCGATGTCGGGGCCGGTGCCGAAGCCAGCCTTGTGCCAGCAGGTTTCGCCTGCGTGGCAATGAACCCGCCCTTCTTTGTAGACGATACGGTGAAGGCGTCGCCAGTGAGCAACCGGCGAACGGCGCATGTCGCCGATCAGCCGTTCGAAATCTGGTTGAAGGCAGCGCGCCGGCTGCTCAAGCCGCGCGGACGCGTCGCGATCATTCATCGGGCCGAGGCGCTGGGGGCTATTCTGAATGGGCTGGAAACCGGCTTTGGTGGCGTGGCCATCCGCCCCGTGCACGCCTCGGCCGACCGGCCGGCGATTCGCATCATCGTCACGGCGACGCTGAACAGCAGAAAGCCGGCAGCGCTGCTGCCGGCCTTTGTCTTGAACGGGCCTGATGGCCGCTTCACCGAACTCAGCGAAGCGGTTCACCGTGGCCGGGCACTGCTCGGCTAAAGCATCGGCCCGAAAAGTGGATTGCGGTTTTCGGGAAAGCCGATGCGAACACAGAAGGTTAGATGATCGGCCCGAAAAGTGGATTGCGGTTTTCGGGAAAGCCGATGCGAACACAGAAGGTTAGATCACCGGCCCGAAAAGTGGATCACCGCTCTCGGGAAAGCCGATGCAATCACGGACGGTGAGATCAGCGGCAGATCCGCTGCTGCTGCACGACCCAGCGCCAGCCATCCCAATAACGGAACGGGCGGAAAAAGCAGCGCGGGCGGTAATACGGACCGCCATAGCCGTAATAGGGCTGCGGACCGCCATAATAGGGCCGACCGTAATAGGGGCGCGGGCCCCAACCCGGGCCATAGCCGTACTGGACCTGCTCGTAGCCATGATCCGCCTGCGCGGCTGCACTCAAGCCGAGGGTGACGACCTGGGCCGAGGCCGGGGCGCTGGCGATGACGCCGCCGCCGAGGCTGACCGCTGCCGCGACACCGAGAAAAGCTTTGCGAAGCATGGCGTGGATTCTCTCCCCTGCCTGGCGCCCGCGGCCCTTGCCGCGCGGTCGAACACCAATTCGGTGAAGATGCTAACGCTCAAAAACTGAACGGCGCGACACCGCGCCGTTCAGCTATCCTTCATCGGACCGCCACATGGCAGCCACAATTCACGCCGCGATCAGCGGCAGACGCGCACCGAACGCATCACCCAGCGATAGCCGTTCCAGACGCGGCGGTTACTGTAGAAGCAGCGCGGACGATAGACCGGGCGGCCGTAATACGGGCGGCGCGGGCCATAATAGGGACGCGGGCCATAGTACTGCGCCTGCTGGACCAGATCAGTCGGAGCCTGCGTCGTCTGCATCGTGCCGGTGCTGACCGGTGCGGCCGTTGCGGGGGCGACGGTGAAGGCCGCGAACATGAGGGTGAGCGCTCCGAAGAGAGCGGCAATGAAACGTGATGACAGCATTAAGCTACTCCTGCTGGCTGACGCCGCCGGCCCGTCTCGAGCGCTCGCCCCGAACGCCGCGGACTGTACGGTTGCTGCGGAGATTATCCCGCCGATCATGAACGAATGCTGTCCGCGTCGGTTCCATGGTCATGCGCGGAATGCTTGACCGCGCGCCGTGGCTGCCCCTAAGCACTCCGCTATTCTTAGATTGTCTGGAAGGCTCAAGCTCTTGGCCGGTGCTCCCGTCTCCGATCCGATGAACCCGACCCGCTCGTTCCAGGGCCTGCTGCTGACCTTGCAGCGCTTCTGGGCGGAGCGCGGTTGCGTCGTCCTGCAGCCCTACGACATGGAAGTCGGCGCCGGTACGTTCCACCCGGCGACGACGCTGCGCGCGCTCGGTCCCAAGCCCTGGAAGGCTGCCTATGTCCAGCCTTCGCGTCGGCCGAAGGACGGCCGCTATGGCGAGAACCCCAACCGCCTGCAGCATTATTACCAGTTCCAGGTCATTCTGAAGCCATCGCCGCCGGATCTGCAGCAGCTCTATCTCGACTCGCTCCAGGCCATTGGCGTCGACATGGGGCTCCACGATATCCGCTTCGTCGAGGACGATTGGGAGAGCCCGACACTGGGCGCCTGGGGGCTCGGCTGGGAGTGCTGGTGCGACGGCATGGAGGTGAGTCAGTTCACCTATTTCCAGCAGGTCGCCGGCGTCGAATGCGCGCCTGTCGCGGGAGAGCTGACCTATGGGCTCGAACGTCTCGCCTGCTATCTGCAGGGCGTCGACCGCATCATGGATCTGAATTTCAACGGGCTCGAGGGTGAGGATCGCGTCAGCTACGGCGATGTCTTCCTCCAGGCCGAGCAGGAATTCTCGCGCTATAATTTCGAACATGCCGACACGGCGATGCTGTTCCGCCACTTCAACGATGCCGAGGCCGAGTGCCGGGCGCTGCTCGCCGCGGGCGAAGCCGGTGAGGGAGCCAATGATCCGCGCCACTCGCTGGCGCTGCCGGCCTATGACCAGTGCATCAAGGCCAGCCACATGTTCAACCTGCTCGATGCGCGCGGGGTGATCTCGGTCACCGAGCGCCAGAGCTACATCCTGCGCGTGCGTGAACTGTCCAAGGCCTGCGGTGCGGCCTGGCTGAAGACCGCCGGCGGGGGAGCGAACTGATGCCCGATCTCCTGCTCGAACTCTTCTCGGAAGAGATTCCCGCCCGCATGCAGCGCAAGGCGGCGGAAGACCTCAAGAAACTCGTCACCGATGCGTTGGTCGAACGCGGCCTCGTCTATGAGGGCGCCAGGGCCTTTGCGACGCCGCGCCGCCTCGCCTTGCACATCGCTGAACTACCGGTGCGCGGCCGCGATATCCGCGAGGAGCGCAAGGGGCCGCGCGTGGGCGCGCCCGACGCCGCCGTCCAAGGGTTCCTGAAGGCGGCAGGGCTTGCCTCGCTCGACCAGGCGACCATCGTCAGCGACCCCAAGAAGGGCGATTCCTACGTCGCCATCATCGAGAAGCCGGGGCAGGAGACGGTCGCGGCCATCGCCGAGATCGTCCCGCACGTGATTCGCAACTTCCCTTGGCCGAAATCGATGCGCTGGGGCAAAGCCTCCGCCGCTGGCGCCAGCCTGCGCTGGGTGCGCCCGCTCCACTCGATCCTCTGCACCTTCGGGCCGGAGACCGAGGAGCCCGAGGTGGTCCGGTTCGAGGTCGACGGCATTGCCTCTGGCAACACGACCTATGGCCACCGCTTCCATGCGCCCCAGGCCATAACGGTCAGGCGTTTCGACGATTATGTCGCGCATCTGGAGAAGGCGAAGGTCGTGCTCGATGCCGACCGGCGCAAGGAAATCATCCTCACCGACGCCCGGAACCTCGCCTTCGCGCAGGGGCTGGACCTCGTCGAGGATGAAGGCCTGCTCGAGGAGGTCGCCGGCCTCGTCGAATGGCCGGTCGTGCTGATGGGCGCCTTCGAGGAGCGCTTCCTCGAGATTCCGGGCGAGGCGATCCGCGCCACGATCCGCGCCAACCAGAAATGCTTCGTGCTGCGTGACCCGGTGACGGGGGCGCTCGCCAACAAGTTCATCCTGGTCTCGAACCTGAACGCCAGCGATGGCGGCAGCGCAATCGTCGCCGGCAACGGCCGCGTCGTGCGTGCGCGCCTCTCGGACGCGGCCTATTTCTTTGCGACGGACAAGGGCTCGCTGCCCGATCTCGACACGTTCAGGGAGAGTGCCGGGACACTTGGCCTCGACCTCGCCAAGCCGCTCGACCAGCGCATGGCCAAGCTCGACAAGCTCGGCGTCGTCTTCCACGCCAAGCTTGGGACGCAGGGCGCGCGCGTGCAGCGCATCGCGGCGCTGGCTCGCGAGCTGGCGCCGCTCGTCGGTGCCGATCCCGCTCTCGCCGAACGCGCGGCGAAACTCGCCAAGGCCGATCTGCCGACCGAGATGGTCGGCGAGTTCCCGGAATTGCAGGGGCTGATGGGCCGGAAATATGCCGAGCTGCAGGGCGAGAACGCTTCTGTCGCGGCAGCGATCGAAGAGCACTACAAGCCCCTCGGCCCGTCCGATCGTGTGCCGACGGACCCGGTCTCCGTTGCCGTCGCCCTGGCCGACAAGCTCGATACGCTGGTCGGCTTCTGGGCCATCGACGAGAAGCCGACCGGGAGCAAGGATCCCTACGCGCTGCGCCGTGCGGCGCTGGGTGTGATCAGGCTGGTTGTCGAGAATGGGGTACGGCTCTCGCTCGCCGGTGTCGCCCCAGATCCAGACCTCGTCTCGTTCTTCCACGACCGCCTGAAGGTCGTGCTCCGCGATGCCGGGGCGCGGCATGACCTGGTCGATGCCGTGCTGGGCGAAGGCGCATCGAACAGCGACGATCTCCTGCTCATCACCCGCCGCGTCGACGCGCTCAGCCGCTTCCTCGACACCGAGGACGGCGTGAACCTGCTCAGCGGTTATCGCCGTGCGGCGAATATCCTCAAGGCCGAGGAGAAGAAGGACGGCGAGGGCGCTTTTGCCGCTGCCGCCGATCTCCAGCTCATCGCCGATGCCGGCCTGATCGAGGAGAAGGGGCTCGCCGTTGCACTGGCCCAGGCGACGCCGAAGGCCGAGGCTGCCGTCGCCAAGGAGGATTTCGAAGGTGCGATGGCTGCGCTGGCCGAGCTCAGGCCCTCGGTCGATGCCTTCTTCGACAAGGTCACGGTCAACGATCCCGATCCGGCCCTGCGCGCCAACCGTCTCAAGCTGCTCAACCAGCTGCGCGAGGCGACGCGCGCCGTGGCGGATTTCTCGCGGATCGCAGGCTAGCGCGCCCCACGGCTCGCCATTCCGGCGAGCATCCGCGCCTCGCGACAGGCATGGTCGGGTCAGTCCCGATTATGCCGAAAATGGCGGTGAAAGCTCGGGATAAGCGGGCGCTCGGCCCCTGAAACGGAACCAATTCCCATCCTGCGACGTTCTGTCCTGCAGAGAAACCGTGCCGCGAACGCCTCGCGCACGGCCTCCGGGGGGCCGGCAAGCGGCCGCGATAAAGGATGTGGGCTATGGGTCTGAGTATTCTGATTTCGCTTCTGATCACGATTCTGGTGATCGGTCTGGTGCTTTATCTCGTGCGCATGCTGCCGCTCGATGCCCAGATCAAGAACATCGTCCAGATCATCGTCATCATCATCGGCATCATCTCGCTGCTGCGCTATCTCGCGGTTTTCTGAGCGCCAGCGCGGGTCGATTGACGTGCGCTGAGCACTGATCCACTCTCCTATCGGTCAAAAGGGCCCGGACGACTCCGTCATGGGCCCTTTTCCGATTCGAGAGCGTCGCGATGAATTCGCAGAACCGGACCACCCATATCCGCCTGACGTCGCATCCCGAGCCTGGCAGTGCGGCGACGCGCTTCCCGATCCGATGGGGTGCGGAAACCGCCGTCGAGCGCGGCCCGGTCATTGCCTCGACCACCAACCCGGCTGACCGCAACGTCATAGGAGCCCATGGCGGCTCCTACTCGGTCTATCGTGCGCTTGCGATCTCGGCGCGCGCCATGAATCCGTCGCAGCGCCCGGACCTGACGAACACGCAGCCGACCACCGACATTCTGCCGCAGCCGCAATGGGCTGAACCCGGCAAGATCGTCTCGCTGGACCCTTACGGCCATCGGGTCGCACAGGATTTCGGGCGACTGATTGCCGAGGGCGTCGATATCCGGCCCACCATCGCCATCACCAAGGCGCGGCTGAACCTGCCGGAGATTCTCGCTGCGATGGCTGGCCACAGGCTCGCCGCCGATGAGGGTATCCTGCACAAGTCCGGCGATATCAGCGTCACCAAGATCGCCATCGACCCGGTCTGGCACCTGCCGGGCATTGCCGAGCGCTTCGGTACGTCGGAGCAGGAATTGCGCCGCACGCTGTTCGAGCAGACCGGCGGCATGTACCCCGAACTCGTCACCCGGCCCGATCTGCACGTCTTCCTGCCGCCGATCGGCTCGATCACCTGCTATGTCATCGGCGATATCTCAGCGATCATCGATCCGAAGCGCAGGGTTGCCTGCCGTGTCCATGACGAATGCAACGGCTCGGATGTCTTCGGCTCCGATATCTGCACCTGCCGGCCCTATCTCGTGCATGGCATCGAGGAGGCGGTGAAGGAGGCGCAAGGCGGCGGCGTCGGCCTCATCGTCTACAACCGCAAGGAGGGCAGGGCGCTTGGCGAGGTCACCAAGTTCCTCGTCTACAATGCCCGCAAGCGCCAGGAGGGTGGCGATTCCGCTGCGACCTATTTCGAGCGCACCGAATGCGTTGCCGGCGTGCAGGATGCCCGCTTCCAGCAATTGATGCCGGATGTGCTGCATTGGCTCGGTGTCACGCGCATCGACCGGTTGATGTCGATGTCGAACATGAAATACGACGCCATGGTGCAGTCGGGCATCGAGATCGGCGAGCGCGTTGCCATTCCGCCGGAGCTGATCCCGCCCGATGCCTCGGTCGAGATCGAGGCCAAGAAGGCAGCCGGCTACTACTCGCCGGAGGGCACGCCTGGCGACAACACGCTGAAGGCGACCGTCGGTCGCGACCTCGACAAGTTCTGAGAGCACCAGCCAGCCATGTCCGACCGTGACCCCGAGGCCGTCCGCCGGCTCCTGAAGCCCGCCGCAATCCGTGAGCGGGCGCAGGAAATGCTCCAGCTCGGCCTTGAGGGCCGCCTGCTGCATTTCTCCGTGCATCCCGAGCGGCTGGCGGCCTGCGCGGACTATGTCCTCGAGACGATCCGGGCAAATTATCCGACGCTGGACATCCCCTTCCACGCGCGCTGGCGCCATTTCGTGGTCGGAGGCATGGATCGCTGGAGCATGCTTGAGCGCGGGGCGCATTTCCCAGATGCCGGAGCGCGCGGCCGCGCGGCCTACGATCTCGCGGTCGTCAGCGTTCTGCTCGATGCCGGTGCGGGGCCCACCTGGAGTTATCACGACAGGGTGACGGGCAAGCCGATCAGCCGATCGGAAGGGCTGGCGCTCGCCTCGCTCGACATGTTCGCTGCGGGGCTGTTCTCGAGCGACGCGGCGGACTCGCTACGGGCCGATTCCGAGGCCCTGAAGCGGCTCGACACCGAGGCACTCGCCGCCGGTTTCCAGGCCGGACCGGCCAATCCCCTGCTTGCGCTCGAAGGGCGGGCCGCATTGCTGAACCGACTCGGCGAGGAACTCGAACGCCAGGGCCTGACACGGCCGGGCGACCTCTTCGATCGCTTCATCGAGACGGCGTCGGGCGGCTCGATCCGCGCCGCCCACATCCTGGCCGAGGTTCTTGGCACCTTCGGCGGCATCTGGCCGTCACGACTGACGATCGCAGGAATTGCCCTGGGCGATACCTGGCGTCATCCGCTGATCGCTCCGGATCTCTCCACGGCCGGACTCGTGCCGTTCCACAAGCTCTCGCAATGGCTCTCCTATTCGCTGATCGAACCGCTGCAATGGGCCGGCATCACCGTCGTCGATATCGATGATCTCACCGGCCTGCCCGAGTATCGCAATGGCGGGCTGTTCCTCGACGTGGGCGTGATCACGCTCAAGCATGCGGATGATGCGGCGCGCAGTCACGACGTCGCGTCGCCGCTCGTGGTCGAATGGCGGGCGCTCACGGTGGCCCTTCTCGATGAGTTGGGTGTGCTCATTCGGGAGCGGCTTGATCGCTCGCGGGACGAACTCCCGCTCGCCAAGATCCTCGAGGGTGGGACCTGGGCTGCCGGACGGCGCATCGCACGAGAAAAACGCGGGGATGGCGGGCCGCCCTTGACCATCGTCAGCGATGGCACGGTATTCTGAGACCGTGCTGCCGTGAGCAGCAGCCTTCGCCTGGGGCGAGGGCTCATGAGAACGATGAGGGGTAGAGCGTATGACCAGGCATTCCGACGGCGTCACCGTGGTCGACCATCCGCTGGTCCAGCACAAGCTGACGCTGATGCGGGAGAAGGATCGCTCGACCAAGAGCTTCCGGCAGCTCCTGAACGAGATCGGCATGCTGCTCTGCTACGAGGTCACGCGGGACCTGCCGACCGAGTTGATCGAGATAGAGACGCCGCTGACCAAGAGCATGCAGCCGATCATCGCCGGCAAGAAGCTGGTCTTCGCGCCGATCCTGCGCGCCGGCGTCGGCTTCCTCGATGGCATGCTGGAACTCGTCCCGGCTGCCCGCGTCGCTCATATCGGGCTCTATCGCGATCCTGATACGCTCCAGGCGGTCGAGTATTATTTCAAGGCCCCGTCCGACATTGCCGACCGCATGATCGTGGTCATGGACCCGATGCTGGCCACGGCAAACTCGGCCGTGGCGGCGATGKATCGGCTGAAGGAGCGCGGTGCCAAGGACCTTCGCTTCGTTTGCCTGCTGGCATCGCCGGAAGGGGTCGCACGCCTGCGCGGTGCTCACCCGGATGTGCGCATCTGGACGGCTGCGATCGACGAGCGCCTAAACGAGCACGGCTATATCGTGCCGGGCCTCGGCGATGCCGGCGACCGCATGTTCGGCACGCGCTGACGCATGGATTGAGGCCCGCCCCATTGCTGGAGCGGGCCCGATCTGAAGAGCGGCCGGGTCTCGATATAAGGTCGCCCTTCGGATCGTTTCGATCACCGGTTATTCGATCACCTGGACGATGCGGCGAGTCTGCGGCTCGACCAGGACGGCACGGTTGTTGATGACCGTATAGCGATAGTTCTGAGCGCCGTATTCCGTCGGCACCTGGCGGTAGACCACGCCCCGCTCCGGCAGGACCGTGCCGACGGCAACGGGTTCGGCATAGGTGTAGGACGGGACCTGCTGCTCGACGACATACTGGCGGAAGCGCGGTGTCGTCGCGTCGCCGATGATCGCACCGACCACCGCGCCGCCGACGCCGCCGACAACGGCACCGACCGGACCGCCGACAACCGCGCCACCGACGGCGCCGCTCACGGCCCCGCTGGTTGCACCGCCGACCGCGCCGCCCTTCGGCGCTGTATCCGTCTGGGCAAAGGCCATCGCAGGAGTTGCAGCGATAGCAGCAGCAATAAGGAGCTTCTTGATCATTTTCATTCTCCTTCGAATTCGGGAAACTGGGAGGAGAACGATGTACTGCAGATTAGGTTCCGGAATTTCGAGGTAACGAGATGTGACTGACCGCGAAAGAACTCGCGATCAGTTCGCGATATCAACGACTAACGTCGATCACGACGTGGATTTCTCGCTTGCGAAGGTCGACGACTTCGGTCCTTCGCGGGGGGCTGTTCGGGGTGTCGAAGAGCTCGCTTACGGTCGCCTCTTCCGAGAGGAAGAGAAAATCGGCATGCGTGCCTGACTCGGGATAGGCGTCGATCGAATGCCAGGTGCTGCGATGCAGCAGGATGCCGGTTCGCTCGAGGCGGAAGGCACGCAGGTTGGCACCCGTCGGGAAATCTGCCTCGCGCGGTGCGACCACGAGGACGGAGGATGGTCCTCCCAGCGGCATCCGGGTTTCTGTGACATGAAGATGCCGTTCCATGACCCGCACGACGAAGGGGCGGGCGTGATAGCGCACGATCTGGAGCCTGGCCTGGCTCTCGGCGCTGAACGGCTTGATCCAGATGTCATAGCCCTCGCGCCCGGCATCGCGGGGCCCTTCCGGCGCAAGCAGCCGGCCATAGGGCGCGAAGGTCTCGGCGGTGAGAGGCTCGATGGTGAGGCTGATCGTCTCGGTCATGGCGCGATGCTATCGGTTCGGGGCCAAAAGAAAACGGCGGGCCGCTGGGCCCGCCGCCATGGAAGCCGATAGGGAGGGCGCTTACTTCGGCGCCGCCGCCAGGGTCGGGCTGAGCTTGTCGGCGTCACGCTTGATCAACGCGCCGAAGCCGGCGGGCGTGCGCTCCTCGGCGCTCGGCATCACGGTGCCGAGATCGAGCAGGCGCTTCTTGACGCCTTCGTCCTTCAGGGCCTTGTCGAGCGCATCGACGAGCCGGTCGACGACCTCCTTCGGCGTGCCCTTCGGCGCGGCGATGCCGTTCCAGGCCTCGATCTGATACTCGGGCAGCCCGGCTTCCTTGGTGGTCGGCACGTTCGGCAGGGCGGGCGAGCGCTCGGTCGAGGCAATCGCATAAGCCTTGATCGTATCGGCCTTGACCTGCTCGGCGACGCTGACGATCTGGTCGCACATGAAATCGATCTGGCCGGAGACGAGATCGTTGAGAGCTGGGCCCGTGCCGCGATAGGCGACGGCGTTCAGCTTCGGCACGCCAAGCTGACCCTTCAGCAACGTGCAGGTCGTCCATGAGACCGATCCGACGCCGGCATGGGCCTCGTTCACCTTGTCGGTGTTCGTCTTCACATAGGCGACGAACTCTTTCAGGTCCTTCGGCTCGAAATTCTTGCGGGCGACGATCAGGATCGGCGTGCCGCCGGCGAGGCCGATCGGCTGCATGCCGTTGATCGGGTCGTATTTCAGGCCGGGATAGGTCGCAGGCGCAGCCGAGAAGGTGCCGAGATGGCCCATCGCAATGGTGTAGCCGTCGGGCGTTGCGGTCAGGGCGCGGGTGATACCGGTCGTGCCGCCGGCGCCCGCCACGTTCTCGATCACGACCTGCTGGCCGAGTGTCTTCGACATGTTCTCGCCGACGATGCGGGCGATGATGTCGGTCGGGCCGCCGGCAGCGAAGGGCACGATCATGGTGATCGGCTTCTCCGGATATTTCGACTGTGCCTGCGCGCTGCCGGTGAGGGCGAGCGCAACTGTCGTAGCCAAACCAAGTACGAGTTTCTTCATGTGGATCCTCCCAGAGATCGGTGACGTAGCGTGATGGTGAAATGGATGGCGAGGCAACCCCGTCATTCGGTGAACACCTCGTCGCGCTTCTGGGAGATCGATGGCAGCAGAGCGACGACCAGAATGATCACGGCGACGGCCAGCAGGCCGCCGGAGATCGGCCGTTCGATGAAGGTCATGAACGAGCCGCGCGAGATGATCAGCGCCTGCCGCAGCTTCTCTTCCATCAGCTTGCCGAGCACGAAGCCGAGCAGCATCGGGGCTGGCTCGAAGCCGAGCTTGATCAGGATGTAGCCGAACAGGCCGAACAGCGCGGTGAAGGCGACGTCGACCGGCTGGTTGTTCACCGAGTAGATGCCGATGCAGCAGAAGATCAGGATCGCCGGGAACATCAGGCGGTAGGGCACCTGAAGCAGCTTCACCCAGACGCCGACCAGCGGCAGGTTGATGATCAGCAGCATCAGGTTGCCGATCCACATCGACGCGATCATGCCCCAGAACAGTTCTGGGTTCTTGGTCATGACCTGCGGGCCGGGGATGATGCCGTGGATGGTCATCGCGCCGACCATCAGCGCCATCACCGCATTCGGCGGGATGCCGAGCGTGAGCAGCGGGATGAAGGCCGTCTGTGCGCCGGCATTATTGGCCGATTCCGGACCTGCCACGCCTTCGATGGCACCGCGGCCGAAGCGCGAGGGGTCCTTGGCGATCTTCTTCTCGATCGTGTAGCTGGCGAACGGGCCCAGCACCGCGCCGTTGCCCGGCAGGATGCCGAGAATGCCGCCGATGGCGGTGCCGCGTACGACGGGCAAGAACGACTGCTTGATGTCGTTCCAGTCCGGCAGCAGGCGGCCGATCTTGGCGCGCACGACGTCGCGCGTCTCGGGATTCTCGAGGTTCCTCAGCACCTCGGCAAAACCGAACACGCCCATTGCAAGCACGGCGAAGTCGATGCCATCGGACAAAGGTGGGAAGCCGAAGGTCATGCGCTCCTGGCCGGTCTCGAGATCGGTGCCGATCGTCGAGAGCAGAAGGCCGAGCATGATCATGCAGAAGGCCTTGAGGATCGAGCCGCGCGCAAGCACGACCGCGAAGCAAAGCCCCATGACCATCAGCGAGAAATACTCGGCCGGGCCAAACAGCAGTGCGAGCTTGGTCAGGGGCGCGCCGAGCGCGGCGATGATCAGGGTGGCGACGCAGCCGGCGAAGAAGGAGCCGAGCGCTGCGGTTCCGAGCGCAACGCCGGCGCGGCCCTGCTTGGCCATCTGGTGGCCGTCGAGGGTGGTGACGACCGCGGTCGCCTCGCCGGGGATATTGACCAGGATCGCCGTGGTCGAGCCGCCATACTGGGCGCCGTAATAAATGCCGGCCAGCATGATCAGAGCGCCGACAGGATCGAGGCCGAAGGTGATCGGCAGCAGCATGGCGATGGTGGCGATCGGCCCGACGCCGGGCAGCACACCGATCAGCGTGCCGACGAGGCAGCCGGCGAAGGCGAGTGCGATATTCTGCAGCGAGAGCGCGACGCCGAAGCCGAGCTGCAGATGGGCAATCATTTCACTCATTGAATCAGATCCCCAACAGCCAGGGTGCCAGGGGGATCGGCAGACCCAATGCATATTTGAACAGCAGTGCGCAGAAGGTCGTCATGACGAGCGCGAAGATCACCAGCTCCTTGATCTTGCGATCATCCGCGGCCAGGCCGGAGATCAGCACGACGAGGGGGCCTGAAACGACGAGACCGAGCTGCGGGACCTTGATCGGCCCCAGATCGAAGCCACGAATGGTGAGGCCGAAGACGACCGCGCCGCCGAGCACGAAGATGACGCCGCGCCAGGACCAGCCCGAGAGCTTCTCGCCGTTAAAGCGCAGCGAACTCAGGGCCAGCAGCACTCCGAGCCCGGCGCATATCACGGCAAACGCCTTCGGCAGCATGCCCGGCCCGATCTGCCGCAGCGACCCCATCGGCAGATCGCTGGCGAGGAACAGCGCCACGGCAGCGAGAAGGATCATGAACAGCCCGGCGGCCAGATCCTGTTGCGAACGGACACGCAGCCCCTGCGCGCGTTCAATAGTGTTCAAGCTCATCAGGCTCCTCCAGTCTGCGGTCTGGCGGTCTGGGCCGCACGCTTCAGTTTTTTGACAGGCATTGTGAATGGCAGGACGTTTTTCTCGTCGATCAACGTCACGCTTTCGCGAAGGATGTTCAGAAAGTCGTCGCGCGCCGCGAGCTTCTGGTGCGGACGCCAGGCGACGCCGACAAGGGCGCCGGGCGGCGGCGGATCGAGCAATGCGCCACGCAGGCGGCGCATGGTCACGCCCGGAAAGGTCAGTCGCGAGACCCAGTCGGGGGCGAGCGCCATGCCGAGCCCCGCGGCGACCGCAGACATCATGGCA
This sequence comes from Allobosea sp. 05T433, assembly GCF_056396065.1. Lineage (NCBI taxonomy): Bacteria > Pseudomonadati > Pseudomonadota > Alphaproteobacteria > Hyphomicrobiales > Alloboseaceae > Allobosea > Allobosea sp. 05T433. The sequence continues at coordinate 338,016 of NZ_JBFTKS010000001.1, forward strand.
GGCTTTTCGGTAGCCTCGATCGTCACGTTCGGCACCGAGCCGACGCTTTCGAAATAGGCCATCACGAGATCATAGGCGAAGGGCCGGATCCGCTTGGACGGAACGACGAACGGCTCGCCGATCAGGTCGTTCATCGTCAGGCTCTCACGGGCGGCGAGAGGGTGGCTCTCGTTGAGCACCACGATCGGCCGTTCGACACGCAATATCTCGAAGGCGCAGTCTGTCGGCTTGCGTGGCGGACGTACGAGCGCGATGTCGAGCTTGCCGGCTTCCAGCATCTGGATCAGTGCCGCGGTCATGGCTTCGACAAATTTGATCTCGATACCGGGATGGCGTTCGCGGAAGGCGACGAGAGCTTGCGGGACGAAGCTGGAGGAGGCGGCGTCGATTGCGCCGACCCGCAAGACCTTGCTCGAGGCGAGCGAGGCTTCGCGCACGGCGCGCGAGGCATGTTCCATCTTGACGAGGATGCCCTTGGCTTCCTCGAGCATCAGCAGGCCGGCGCGGGTCAGCGCGACCTGACGTGTCGTGCGCGTAAGCAGACTGACGCCCAGCTCGTCTTCCAACGTGCTGATCTGGCGCGAAAGTGCGGGTGGTGCGAGGCCAAGCCTTTCAGCCGCGCGGCCGAAATGCAACTCCTCCGCCACCGCGATGAAGCATCGCAGTTGCCGAACATCCATGACGATCGTCTGCTCCCCTCTGGCGTATCGCTTTTTGCGATATCTTCCAGCCTTCGCGGTTATGGCCTTTAGCGGCTGGTGCCGTGAAAGCGACCGTAGAGCAATTCATAATTTTTTGGCAACAAAGCCGTGGACCTAGCCGAGGCTTTCCTTGGGATGAGGGCCCTTGCGGCGCCGGAAGAGCCGTCCGTCGATCAGGGCGAGGCCGAGGAAGATCGCTGCCATGCCGAGGAAATGCCGTGGCAGCAGCGCTTCCCCGAGCAGCCCGACGCCAAGCAGGATGGCGCTGACCGGCACGAGGAAGGTCACCAGCATGGCGTTGCTGCCGCCGGCGCGCCGCATGATCTGGAAGAAGATGACATAGGCGAGCGCGGTCGAGAGCAGGGCGAGTCCGACCAACGCACCGATCGCGGCCTTGGATGGGAACGGGAGGAGCCATGGCGGGGCGAGGAGCAGGACCAGTGGCAGGGTCATGACCGTCGTGGCGCTGAGCTGGCCCGTTGCCGTCACCAATGGCGGGAGCTCGCGGAACCGGCGGCCATAGAGACCGGCAAAGCCATAAGAGAGAGCCGCCGCCAGGCAGGCGAGCTGCGGAAGCAGTGCATTGCCGAGCCCACTGATCACATCCGGGCCCATCAGGATGGCGACGCCGACGACACCGGCCAGCACGCCGGTGATCTTCAGTGGTGTGGCCTTCTCGTTGCTTCCGAAAAGATGAGCGACGACCACGCCGAAGACCGGGGTCGTCGCATTCAGGATCGCGGCGAGGCCAGCGCCGATCTGCGTCTGCCCCCAGAAGATCAGGCCGAAGGGGATGAGGTTGTTCAGCAGGCCCATGCCGAAGAAGGCGAGCCACATCCGGCCGCCCACTGCCATCGTCAGGCCAAGCGCGCGCACGGCGACATGGAGCACGGCTGCCGCAAGCGCGACCCGCGCCAGCACCACGGCGAGCGGCGGCCACTCCGTCACCGCGATCTTGGCGAAGAAGAAAGAGCCGCCCCAGAGCAGCGAAAGCACGAGCAGCAGGAGCCACTCGCGCGTGCCCATCGCGGGAGGCGGGGAGGCGGGAGAGGAGCCCATGGGGTCGGTCCTTGACGCGATCCTGAAACGCAGTTGCAGGATCGCTAGGGTGAAGTCAGGCGGGCCGCCACCCGCTTTCTGATCAGGCGGCTTCGGCGTCCCGTGCCTCCCACATCGCCTTGAAGGCAGGGCGGCCCTGGCAGACTTCGAGCCAGGCCTTCACATGCGGGACGGCGGCAAACAGCTCGGGCGCGCCGGTCTGGGCATAGCGAATGACTTCGGAGACATTGATGTCGACGACGGTGAAGCGACCGCCGACGAGATAGCCGTCCCTGGCGAGGGCATCGTTGAGCACCGCCAGAGGCGCGCGCAGGGCCTCTGCCGCGGCGTCGGCCAGTTTGGCGTCGCGCTCCGCCGGCGGCTTGGCAATGCGGTGATAGAGCGTGTTGAGCGCGTTGATCTCGCATTCGGTCGCGGCCCAGAGCGTCCACATCGCAGCAAGTCCCTCTTCCTGGACGTCTTTCGGCGCCAGCGGCCCGCCATGCTTGCGGGCGAGATAGAGGTTGATCGCGAGCGATTCGTGCAGGACGAAGCCGTCATCGTCGATCGACGGAATATGCCCGTTGGGGTTCACCTTCAGGAATTCGGCGCTGCGGGTATGAACCGGTGCGTCAGCCGCTTTGGGATCAGGCACCCGGCCGGCCTGGATCACAGGCACGTGCCTGAAGGAGAGGCCAAGCTCGTTGGCGAGCCAGATATTGCGCGTCGCGCGCGAACGATAGCACCCGTAGATCGTCAGGGTCATGAGGCAGGCTTTCAGGTTGGGGGTGGTCAGACGGTCTGGCGCAAGGTCTCGCGGGCGATGATCAGGCGCTGGATCTCGGAGGTGCCCTCATAGATGCGGGTGATGCGGGCATCGCGGGCATAGCGTTCGACGGGGAAGTCGCGGCAATAGCCGGCGCCGCCATGAATCTGGATTGCCGTGTCGGTGCAGCGATGCGCCGCTTCCGAGGCGAAGAGCTTGGCCATCGAGGCTTCCCGGGCGAAAGGCTCGCCGCGATCCTTCCGGGCGGCGGCGTCGAGGATCAGCAGCCGCGAAGCATGCAGGTCGAGCTCGCGGTCGGCGATCATCCATTGCAGGCCCTGGAAGTCGCTGAGCGCCTGGCCGAATTGCTGCCGCTCCTTGGCGTAGGATTTCGCGGCCTCCATGGCCGCGCGGGCGATGCCGAGCGAAACGGCGGCGACGCCGATGCGCCCGCCGGCCAGCTCGCCGACCGCAACCCGGAAGCCGTCATTCTCCCGACCCATCAGGTTCGAGGCCGGGATGCGTGCGCCCTCGAAATGGATGGTATTCGTGGCCGAGCCGGTCTGCCCCATCTTCTTCTCGGCCTTGCCGACGCTGACGCCCGGCGTGTCGGCCGGAACCAGGAAGACCGAGATGCCCTTGCCTTTCGGTGCGTCGGGGTCGGTCACGGCCCAAACGACGAAGAGGCCGGCATATTCGCCGCTGGTGATGAAGATCTTCTGGCCGTCGAGCACATAGCTGTCGCCGTCGCGGCGCGCCCGCATCCGCATGCCCGCGGGGTCCGAGCCCGCTCCGGCTTCGGTCAGGCAGAAGGCGCCGGCCGCATAGGTGCCGTCAGCGAGCTTCGGCAGATAGGCGGTCTTGTGCGCGGCCGAGCCGACCGCCTGGATGACCTCTCCGACCATATTGGTCACCGAGGTCGTGACCGCGGTCGAGGCGCAGGCGGCCGCGAGTTCCTCCAGTGTCAGCGCGAAGGCGACCGTGCCGGCCTCGCTGCCGCCGAACTCGCCGCGGACATTGAGCGCCATGAAGCCGTTTTCGGCGAGGGTCTTCAGATTGGCCAGGAATTCGCTGCGACCCTCGCCGCGATCGAGAGCCTCGGCCAGCGGCGCCAGCCGGTCGGACGCGATTTTCCGGGCGGCTTCGCGGATCAGTCCTTCCTCGTCGCTCAGCGCGAATTCCATGCTGCCCTCGTCGTTTCGTGCACCGACCTTAGAGGGCCGGCACTGAACCGCCAACCGGCGTGATCGGCTCGTTCCTGCGAAGATGGACGCGCGTTCCCGCACATGCGCTCCGGTCACGGAGATGGGGGTTGACGCGATGAGCCTTCGGGTGCATCTCGGCCTCGCTGCAAGCCTTCCGGCGGCAGTTTCACAGGAACCCCGACCCAATGCCAACCGACAGTCCCAGTCGACAGTCGATGCCGTCTGACGCCGCTTCGCGCGCCTGACCGGGGAAACCGGCTCGCCTGCGATCGGCCATGACGGCCGATCAAAGGATACGAGCTATGAATGCCGTTGCCACCGCACCGGAGCGGGATCTTCTCGCTGCAACCCTCGCCCAGACGCTGGCGCGGGACCATATCGCCGACATTGTCGAAACCCTGAACGACCAGGACGTCGAAACGGTTGCCGCCGTGCTCCTTGCCTTGCCGTTCGAACGGGCCGTCGAGGTCCTGGACCAGCATGAACTGACGGCGGCCTCCGAAGCGCTCGGCTTGATGCCGGAAGCGCGCGCGGCGCAGTTCCTGTCCGCCATGTCGGCGGACCGCGTCGCCGACGTGGTCCCGGAATTCGACGAGCCGTTGCGCCTGCGCCTGCTCGGCCGTGTCGACCACGACACGCGCGCGACGCTGAATCGCCTGCTCGCCTATCCCGAGCAAAGCGCGGGCTCGATCATGACGACGGAATTCGTCAGCGTCCCGGCCGACTGGACCGTCGCGCGCACGCTCGATTACATCCGGCATGTCGAGCGTACGCGCGAAACGATCTATGCGATCTATGTCCTCGATCCCGCGACCGGGAAGCTGGTCCGCGCCGTTTCGCTGCGCCGGCTGATCAGCGGCGATCCGCAGGCGCTCGTCGCCTCTGTCGTGCCCGAGATGAAGCCGATCAGCGTGACGCCGGAGGTCGACCGGGAAGATGTCGCGCGGCTGTTCACGAAATACGACCTCCTTGCCGTTCCCGTCATCGATGCTGGCGAGCGCGTCATCGGCATCGTCACGGTCGACGACGTCATCGATGCGATGATCGCGGAGACGACGGAGGACGTGCAGAAACTGGGCGGCATGGAGGCGCTCGACGAGCCCTACAACGAGATCAGCTTCGGCCGGATGATCCGCAAGCGCGCCGGCTGGCTCAGCATCCTGCTCATCGGCGAGATGCTGACTGCCTCGGTGATGCAGCACTATGAAGGTCAACTCGAGAAGGCGATCGTGCTGACCCTGTTCATCCCGCTCATCATGAGCTCGGGTGGCAATTCCGGGTCGCAGGCCACCTCGCTGCTGATCCGGGCGCTGGCGTTGCGCGAGATCAAGCTGAGCGACTGGTGGCGGGTGGCGCTGCGTGAGATTCCGACCGGCCTCACGCTTGGCGCCATCCTCGGCGCCATCGGTGTCGTGCGCGTCATCGCCTGGCAGAAGCTCGGTCTGTACGATTATGGCGAGCACTGGGCCCTGATCGCGGCAACCGTCGGCGTGGCTCTGCTCGGTATCGTCACCTTCGGTTCGCTCACCGGCTCGATGCTGCCCTTCATCCTCAAGCGCCTGGGTTTCGACCCGGCGAGTGCTTCGGCTCCCTTTGTCGCGACCCTGGTCGATGTCACCGGCCTGATGATCTATTTCGGGGTGGCCGCGATGATCTTGAGCGGCACCTTGCTTTGAACGCCCGCTGCAGGACGGGCACGGCTCCATCATCGGACCGGATCTCGTATCCGCTCCGATGATGTAAGCCTTCCGTGCTCGCATCGGCCTTCCCCGAAAACCGCAATCCCCGTCCCGGGGCGATGCCTTAGCCGGCGCGTCCGTTCTGCACCGCGACCGTGGTGGCGGGCCCGGGCTGCCTGAGCTTCTCGATCTGGCGTTGGTGGTCCTTGAACTCGCTCAGTGCCGTGCCGCCCAGGCTGTGATTGCTCGGCAGCTTGACCTTCATCGGATCGACGAAGTGGCTGTTGATCGTCACCTCATAATGGACGTGAGGTCCGGTCGAGAGGCCCGTCGTGCCGACGGTGCCGATGATCTCGCCCATGCGGACAGTGGCTCCGGGTTTGATCTGCGAGCCGATATTGGCCATGTGGTTGTAAGCGGTGGCGTAGCCGTTCGCGTGCTCGATCTCGACGCGGTTGCCGTAGCCGGCATGCGGGCCGGCGGCGACCACCTTCCCGTCACCTGCAGCCATGATCGGCGTGCCGCGGGGCGAGGCCCAGTCGACGCCGCTGTGAAGGCGTGAATAGCGCAGGATCGGGTGACGGCGCATACCGAACGGTGAGCTGATGCGTCCGATCTGGACCGGCCGGCGCAGCAGGAGCTTTCGCAGCGAAAGCCCTTCTTCGTCGAGATAGTCGACATCCCCGGTCTCGGGCGAAGCGTAGCGATAGACGCGGTGGGTCTCTCCCTCCGCCGTCAGGGCGGCATAGAGCAGCTCACGGCGGCCGGTCGAGGCGGCCTCGTCGTCGCTGAAGATCATCTCGAGGCGATCGCCGACATTCGTTCGCTGCTTGAGATCGAGATTCGATGCGAAGATGCCGACGAACTCGTCGATGAGTTCACGCGGTACCTGACTCTTGACCGCGCTGGCATAGACGCTCTGGAAGAGGGTGGCGCGCTCGCCGCTTTCCTCGTCGTCGTCATCGCTGCTGTCGTCAGCTGGATTGTGGTGCGCGTCATTCTTGGCCACCGCGACGAACCGGCCGCCATCATCTGCCGCAGCGATCTCTTCCGGGCCGGTTTCGTCGAAGAGAATGACGCGCTGGATGGTTTGGCCGCTGCCCTCCGGTGCGATCAGGAGGCGCAGATGCTGGCCTTCCGGGAGCTCCGCCTTCGCGCGCTTTCCGAGTGCGGCGACGATGGCCGCGACCCGCCGGTCGTCTGCGCCATTGTTCTGGAGGATGGAGGCCAGGGTGTCGCCATGGCCGAGCATGATGTCGCGCTCTTCGAACGGTCCCGGAGAGCCGGTGCGCACAGGAATATTGGTGACGTTCTCCGGGATGATTCTGACATCCAGAGAGCCGAATGCCGGTGAGCCGAGGGGAGCCGCCTGCTCCGTTTCGGTTTCCCCGGCCAAGCGAAGGGTGCGCGAGAGAATGCGCTGGTTCGAATACTCCAGCGGCAGTTGCGGTTCCGATCCGGAGAGGCGGAGCAACTCGGCAACCTGCTCGGCGGCGGCAGTATCGGAGAGGCCGGGCTCGGTGCCTGTCGCCGCCTGATCGGATAGATCGCGCCTCACGACCGACACATCGGCATCAGCGGGATCGACTGCCGCCTGCGGAGCAGCCTCTCGACCGGCGCTGGGCGGAGAGCTGAGCGATTCGAGGTCGGGCATGTTGGGAGCAGCTATCGCGAGCGGCGAGAGTTCCGCGGCGACATGGACGAGCGCATGGACCTTGGTGATTTCGCGCGCGCCGACCGTTTCGGTGAGCGGCGCACGGAAATGACGCGCCGTGCCGATCGAGAACCCGCGCTGCACAAGCAGGTCGCCCTTGCGGGCCGAACCGTTTGCACTGGTGCCGCGCGGCAAGGCCGTGACGGCCCGTTCCGGGCTTCGCGTGGCGGGGCTATCGGCCTCGGAAACCAGCAATGACGAGGTCAGCAATCCGGCTCCGACCAGCCCCAGAAGCAGGCTGGCCGAAAGCCACCGTCCCGAGAAGGCGGCGTGATCGCGCAGCGGCATGGGGCTCGGGCGAGGCGCAAAGGGATCGGTCAGCGCATCGGCGTTTTCGTCGTAGAACGGGCGCAACACCACTCCGTCGGTCGGAACTCTTCGCGACTCTGCCTGCGAGAACGGGGTGCCTCCCTATGTGCGGCGGGAAGGGGCGAAACTATGACGGCAGAAACTTTTCACCCGCGGCCCGTCAGCGCATGCGCGTTCGAGGCTGTTCGAGGATCGTCGTGAACCGGTGACGTTCCGCTGGTCGTCATCCCCGGCCGGGATGGCGATGAGCCCGAATCAGGACGTCTCTCGGTCTTCCTCGACACGGTTGCGCCCCGCGGCCTTGGCGACATAAAGCGCGCGATCGGCGGCTGTGACGAGCGCAGGCCAGCCTCCGTCCTGGTTTTCTCTTCGGGCGACGCCGAAACTCGCGGTCACCTCGATGCTTTGCCCCGTTTCCAGCGTGAAGGGGGAGGCCTGCAGAATCGTCCGGAGCCGCTCTGCGACGTCGACCGGCGATTCGACGTGTGGATCCATCAGGAGGATGGCGAACTCCTCGCCGCCAAAGCGGGCAATGACGTCGTCGCGCCGCAGCGCCGAGCGCAGGCGCTGGGCGGCTTCCTTGAGGATCGCGTCTCCCGCGGCATGGCCGAATCGGTCGTTGACGTCCTTGAAGTAGTCGATGTCGAGCAGGATCAGACCGATACCCGTCGGGTCGGCTTCCCCGTCATGGAGGTGAGCGACCAGCCGCTCCAGGGCGCCCCGGTTCAGCACGCCGGTCAAGCCATCGGTGTCGGCCCGTTTCCTCAGCTTTTCCGTCAGTGCCGCGCGTTCGTTGTCCAACGTGTTGCGCTCGATCAGCCGCCGGCGAAGCGTATCGAGCGCCAGGAAGAGGCTGCGCATCTCGCCCCGCATGCCCCGACCGTCGATGGGCTCCTGCACGGCTCCGTCGGCGAGGGCAAGGACGTGGCTGCGGGCGCGCAGCAAGGGCCGGAACAGCAGGTTCTGGCTGGCGACGAGCAGCGCGAGTTCGATGATGAGCGCAAGGCAGGTCGCGGCCACGACGGCGATGAGGGACCGCAGAGCGACGTTGCGCTCCATCTGCAGATGCTCGACGGTGACATCGAGATAGGCGTCGCGAAGCTGCTCCAGCGGTGCGAATGTCGGCACGATCAGATGGGTGAAGCTGGTCGGGGTGACGCCAAAATCGCCGGATTGGCCTGCTTTGAGCGTTCGCTCGAGCAGCGCCATCCCGTTCCCAAAGAAGCGCTCGACGACCGCCTGGTGCGCAGCGGCGACTCGCGCATCGTCGCTCGCCCCGGTCTGTTGCCCGGCGAGATCCCACAAGGCGAGCACCCGCCCCCGGCTCAGCTCGAACGCGCCCCTGCGGTCGAGATCGATCTGCAGGCCGCTGGCCATCGGGATGACCAGATGGGAGCCGAGCCGCCCGGCATATTCGCGCAGCTCGCTCAGCATGCGCGCGACCATGGCGTGGCCGACGAGATCGGTCTCGCCAGCCAGGAGGCCGGTCATGACCATGGACAGCATCGGCTGGGCCGCATCGAAGACGCCGAACATGGTCTCGACCGCCTGCTCGATCTCGGCATTGCTGCGCCCTGACAGCGGGCGGCTGGCGAGAGCGTCGACTTGCTGCCGGGCCGAGGCGAGCGTCTGGACCAGGGCATCCAGCGATGGCTTGAGTTGCGCGGTCTCGGAAATCCGCGCCAGCGCGGCGTCGGTCTCGGCGCGAAACGCGATCAGCCGCTGGCGGGAAGGGCTGTCGAGCGACGGCTCCTCGCCCAAGACGCTGTTCGTCGGCCCCCGTTCAGCAGTCAGCCGATTGGCCGCGTCCAGGGCGAACCGGAAGGCCTGCAGCTTGGAGAGATTGTCGCGACTGGCGTCCAGATCGCTGTAATAGCTGGCGATGAGTGTCAGGCCGAGGGCCAGTGAACAGGCCATGACCAGGATGATCGCGGCCCAGAACCGGTAGCTCAGATTGGGATGCTCTGAGCCAGGGCGGTCTGCGGCATTTCTTCCAGCGGGAACCATGGCAGACAGAATTTACTCGCATCACCCATGGGAAACTGCCCAGGGGGCGGATATTCCGCTCAGAATATCGCCGCAAGAGGAAAGTCCAGGCGGACCGATCCGGGGCCGGTGCCTTCGGAGGCAGAGTTGCTCCGAACGTCAGAGCTTAGGCGCGCAAGACGACATCAAAGTAAAGGGCATGCGGGGCAGCTTCCGCTGCGACAAGGCGGCGCGCCCCGAGATGTAAACCGAAGGCGCGCGGGCCTCAGCCCGCCAGGACGCGCTGCGGCGGGAAGGTGATCTCGACCAGCGTGCCTTCCTTCTTGACGCTGGTGATGGTCATCGCCGCGCGGTTGGCTTCGACCAGCGCCTTGGTCAGCGGCAGGCCCAGGCCCGTGCCTCCGGCGCGTCGCGTCGTTGGCACCTGGCGGAACGGCTCCAGCGCCATTGCGATTTCGCTGTCGTCCATGCCGATGCCGGTATCGCGGACCCGCAGGATCGCCTCGCCCTGATCGCCGAGGGCCGTCGAGACGATGACCTGCCCGCCGGCATCGGTGAACTTCACCGCATTGGAGAGCAGGTTGATCACGATCTGACGGATCGAACGCTGATCGGCCACGACCGGCGGCAGCTTGGGCGAGAGCCCGGAGCGCAGCACCACGCGCCCACGTTGAGCCTCCGGCTGCAGCAGATTGACGACGGACAGCGCGATCTCGTTCAGATTGACGCTGACGAAGTCGAGATCGAGCTTGCCCGCCTCGATCTTGGCGAGGTCAAGCAAGTCATTGACCAGGCTGATGACGTAGCCGCCCGACTGGTGGATGTCGCGCAGGTATTCCTTGTAGCGTTCATTGGCGATGGGCCCGAAGCGCTCCTCGGCCATGACCTCGGCGAAGCCGATGATCGCGTTCAGCGGCGTGCGGATCTCATGGCTGATCTTGGCAAGCACGTCCGATTTCTGGGCGCTGGCCTTCTCGGCCGCCTTGCGGGCCTCGACCAATTCGCCTTCGGTCTTCTTCCAGGCGGTGATGTCGCGCAGCACGGCACAGAAGCGTCGCTCTGCGCCGTCGGCGATCTGGCCCATGGTCATGAACAGCGGAATGCGGCCGCCCTGACGCACGCGCGCCATGACCTCGCGCCCGTCATTCATCACCGAGGCGACGCCGCCGCCCTTGAGGCCTTCGAGGTAATCGAGGGCAGGAGCGTGGCTCTCCGGAGCGAAGAGCAACGTGAACAATTCGCCTGAGACCTCCCGCTGGTCGTAACCGAACAGGGCCTCCGCGGTCTTGTTGAGCGAGAGAATGCGGCCGCGCTCGTCGACGGTGACGACGCCGTCGGTCGCGGTATCAAGCACCGCGATCATCTCGCTGATCCGGGCTTCACGGGCGTCGATGTCGAGCCGCAACGCGTCGACGCGCGCCGCAATCTCGGCCTCCTCGGCCTCGAACTCGGCTGCGAGTTCCGCTTCCTCAGTCTCTTCCTCGGTCAGGACCTTGACCTCGCCGCCGCCATCGGGATGACGGAAGGCCATCAGCGTCGCGGGCTCGCCTTGCCATGAGACGCTCGACAGGCGGGCATCGACACTGACGAGATGGCCCGTCCGATCGACCAGGATCATGGTGCCGCCATCGGAGCGGGCCGCTCCCTTGATCATGCGGCTGATGCCGCCGCCGGACGTCAGGTCGGCGAGATCGGCGTAGTCGAGCAGATCGAGAAGCGTGCGATTGGCATAGAGCGGTTCGTCACCGCGGTTGACCAGGACTGCAACGGGCAGGCGGTCGAGCACATCGGCATGCGAATTCGGCAGGCGTTGCCGCGCCGCAGCTGCGGAGGGGGCGTCGACCGACGGCACCGGCTCGGAAACGAAGGACGCTTCCGCCGCAGCGGGCTTCGATTCCGCTGCCGCCGTGTCGACCGGCTCCGTCGGCTCGGGTGCCGGCTGGCCAGGGCGGTCGGCTTCTTCGTTCAGGCGCAACGGGACCGCCGGTGGCAGCCGGGGCTCGCCTTCGTCGTCTCCGGCGATGCGGGCGCCGAGCGCCTTGGCGATCTCGCGGAAAGCATTGCGCTCAGCGGAGGTCAGCAGCGCCTTCGAAGGTTCGAGCAGCGGTCTGACCGTCGTGAGATGACCGTTGCGAAGCGGCACGACATTGGCGCCGGCCTCGTTCGGAGGCGGAGTTTCGGTGCGAGCCGCCGGTGTCGGCTCCGTGGCCGGAACGTCGATGCTCATCTCCGGGGCTTTGCCTTCGTCGGCGCTGTCGGCGGACACCGCGACGAGCGGCGCGGGACCAGGCTCATCGGAGGCTGGGGCAGGGGGGGGCGGCGCTGAAGCGGGCACGGGGCTGTCCGACGCATCGGTGGGCAGCGGGAATGGTTCGCGCTCGATCATGCGGGCGAGACCAAAACCACGGAAACCTGCAAGATCACGCTTCGCATCGAGGACGGGCACACCGGAAAGCTCGACCCGAACCCCTTCGGCGAGGCCGGCAGTCCGCCACAGGACCGGGTGTCCGCTCCAGGTGGTGGCGGAGGCCAGCCGCTGGATCAGACTGCCCTCGCGGTCGAGCAGATCGCGGTCGATCAGCTCGAGCCAGCTACGACCGATCAGGCCTGCGGCGGCATCGGTCCCGACGATCTCGGCAATATCGGGCGAAAGACTCGTGAAGCGGCCGTCAACGTCGCTTTGCCAGACGAAACGCACGGTCGCGCGCTTCGGTGCAGCAATTGCCGGCGCCGGAGCGGGAGAAGCGACGGTTGCGCCCGGGGCAGATGGCGCCACGACACGTGGAGCCGGCGGAACCGTAATGCCGAGTCGGCGCAGCTCCGACGGAGCGATGGCGATCACGAGGATCTGTTGACCCTCTGGTCCCGTCAGCAACTTGCAGCCGCATGTCACCAGCGTGGCAGTGAAGCCGGGCGTCAGCCGGAGGCGTTCAAGGCGCAAATGATCCCGCGGAGCGAGCCCGCCGGCGAGCAGTGCCAGCCTGTTGCGCGTTGGTGTGGGCAATGATGTGCCATCGGCGTGCTGGCCGAGCAGTGCTTCGGCGCCCGCGTTGACAAAGCCGACCCGGGAAGTCTTCTGGTCCCAGAGCATCAAGGCGCCGTCCGCAATGAAGGGCGCCAGCGCTGCGTCTTTCGCTGCGTCTGTTCCCTGCATCGCCCAATCCTGCCCGGGTTCGCTCATTCCCATCCGCTCGTTCGGTCTGCGCCGATATGGCTAACAAAGCCTTAATAGCGGGCAAATGACTGCAAATCCATGGAACTGATGAAGGCTCTCCCGCGTCTGATCGAAACAGCGTTAACGTAGCGGGGTCACGCGATTGTCATTGCGCCGCAATAATGATATTGCAGTGCACAATCGAGTGGTAAACCAAGCCATCCACAGCCAGGAGGATAACCCATGACCGGCAAGACGCCTTATGAAGTGCCGACCGAGATGCGCGAGTTCGCCGAGCGCAGTGTCGAGCAGGCCCGCAAGGCCTTCGATGGCTTCATCGGCGCGGCCCACAAGGCAGTGGACGGTGCGCATGGTTCGGCCGAATCCGCACGCGTCAACGCTCAGGACGTGACCCGCAAGGCCATGACCTATGCCGAGAGCAACGTCGCCGCCGCCTTCGATCTCGCCCAGAAGCTGGTCAAGTCGAAGGACCTGACAGAGGTCCTGCAGCATCAGTCCGAATTCTTGAAGTCGCAGGTTGCGGCTCTCCAGGGCCAGCTCAAGGATCTGGGCGTTGCCGCCCAGGAGGTTGCGGCCAAGGCCGCCGAGACCGCCGCCAAGGCGACCAAGATGAAGTGAGTCGCCAGCGGCGCAGTACTGCGCCGCTCCACGCGACAAGGTCATTGGCGCCGGGCCAGGGCTCGGCGCCACCCGTTCGCTCGCTGAAGGAGGAATGACGATGGCTAAGCCTGCTCCGCCAAAGATCGGATCAAAGGCTCCGATCAGTCTCGCTTCCGTCAAGGCCCTCTCGGGCGACGCGCCGACTGAGTCGAAGGCCGCGCCAGCAATCCCGGCCGCGACCGGTCCGGTCGTCGGTGCGCCGCCTGCTGCTTTCGCTGCTGCAGTGGCCCCAACTCCAGTTTCCGCCCCTGCCAATCCTGCTCCAGCGCCTGCGGAGCCCGTCGCGGTTGCGCCGGTCAAGCCGGCTCCCGCGCCCGTCGTCGCCAAGCCGGCAGGTCCCTTTGCCGCCGTATCGCCGGCAGCTGCTGTCGTGGCCAAGCCGGTTGAGCCGCTGAAGGACGCCACCAAGCCTCCGGTCGCGCCGGTCCAGGCCGCGAGCGCTGTGCCGCCCGCCAAGGTCGCCGCTGTCCCGGCCTCCGCCGCGCCGTCTGCGGCCGTGAGCAAGCCGGTCGAGCCGCTGAAGAGCGCCGTCAAGCCTCCGGTTGCGCCAGTCCAGGCCGCCAGCGCTGTGCCGCCCGCCAAGGTCGCCGCTGTCCCGGCCTCCGCCGTGCCGTCTGCGGCCGTGAGCAAGCCGGTTGAGCCGCTGAAGAGCGCCGTCAAGCCTCCGGTTGCGCCAGTCCAGGCCGCCAGCGCTGTGCCGCCCGCCAAGGTCGCCGCTGCCCCCGTCTCGGCGCCAGTCGCGCCCGCTGCCAAGTCCGGGGTTGCGCGCCAGCCCGTAGCGGCTGCGGCCAAGGCCAAGCCGTCGACCAAGGTTCGTGTCGCAAAGCAGGTGACCAGAAAGCCGGCTGCCGCTGCCAAGGCAGTTTCGACTGCGGCCACCAGCCAGCCGGCCGCTATCCTCAAATCGGCCGCAGAAGTCGGTGCCGCCGCCGTAAAGACCGGCACGGAAGTCGTGAAGAAGGCGACGGCGACCGTCTCCGCAGACGTTCGGAAGCTTGCCAGCGCGGCCCCACCGGTTGCGGCCGCTGTATCGCCGCTTTCGCGCCCACCGGAATTTGCGACGCTGTCAGCTTCGACCTGGCTGGCTCAGATGCTCGCCGCTGCACGCGTGGTCGGCGCGCTGCAGGCAAAGGTTCTCGACCATGCCTGTACCGAGCTGAAAGCAGCATTGAGCGAGGCGGAGACGCTCGCCAGGACGGACAATCCCGCCGATGCGGTGGTGATTCACGCCAAGGCGTTGCGCCGTGGCTACGAGGCCTATTCCGCCCATGTGACGGATCTGGCACGCACCGCGCAGGCCGTTTTGCGGCGGGATTGAAGGGGCAAACGACGGCGCGCTGGATTTCGTGTGGTGCGGTGCATTTCGGCGGTTGCAATCGCGCCGCGACGGCACTAGGTTCCGCGCCGCCGGCCAGTTCGCATCCTTGCGCGGTCTGGCAGGGCGCCCGAAGGGCGCCGAGAGTGCCGTGCAGCCATAGCTCAGTTGGTTAGAGCGCTAGATTGTGGATCTAGAGGTCCCCCGTTCAAGCCGGGGTGGCTGTACCATTCCCCCCCGTTGAAAATCATCGATCGTGTCGGAGGCGTGTCCGGTTGGACTGGCCTCGCCTGTCGGGGCTCCGCGCGGATTTGAGCGACCCGACGCGTGGGCTCCCGGGCTCCCTTTCGAAGTCGCCGCGATTCGGGGCAGTGCCGTCCAGATGAAGCGGCCATGTGCGGCACATCCATCGCGGGATGGGATGTCAGCGCCCCAGTGGCCCTGATCAGCGGCCGGTGCGGGCCTTCAGGCGTTTTGGTGCTATCAACGTCCGCGCGCTTGTGGTGGGGCTCGGCACGGGCGCGTGGCGGGGCAGGGTGTCGGTGTCTGCCAAAGGCGTCGACATGCTGCGGCATCGGGCGAGGCCGATCCGCCGTCAACGCCCCCGCGTGATCTGCGCCGCAGCCGCCGTCAGCATCGGCTATCCCCCTGGTGCGCCGCGCGTCAAATAGACCGGCGACGCGCATTTCGATGGTGGCTCACAGGCGCCACATTCCGGACGCGCGAATCCCATTTTCGAATCGGGTGTCGGTGGTGTCGGTGATGTCATCGGTCCTTCCGTCGAAGTAGATGTGATGTTATCCTCCCCAGCGCTTGTTATCTTCAAAGTCCCGGGGACCTGAAATGACAAAAGTTAAACTTGCGATTTTCACAATGGCGACGGTCGGAATCGCCTTCACCGGTCTTGCCGCGACAACGGCTCCCGCAAATGCTGTCATTTATTGCAGCTATATCGGTTATCCCGCCGGGTGCGTCGCGCGGCCCGGCGTTCGTCTCGTAGCTCGGCCCGTTGGGGTCGGTGCCGTGACAGCGCCTCGTCCGGGGAATCGCAATGGTGGGGTCAACAGGGTCGGCGTCCGTCGCTAGCGCCTGATTCTGTTATCACGAGCCATCAGAGCCTTCGCTGATCGTTCAGCAACCGCCGGGCGTTTTTGAACGTCCTCCGGTTCCTCAACGATCGGCAGAGGGCGTGTTCGTGCGCCGCCGCGGCAGACCCCCGAGCGGCGCGTCATTCGTGGCGACGTCCGGAGCTCCGCTTAGAGTTTCTCCCTCGATTCCAGATTGAAATGGCATAGCCCGAGATTGGATGTCCGGCTCTCGGATAGCGGACTTGAAGTTCGCTTCGCTCCGAATACAACTTGTGCAGCCGAAGTGGATCAGTCCAATGTTGTGGCGTCGCTCGTAACTGCCAAAAATGAGCGACGTCCCAGCCTCGCGCGCAGGCACGACAACAAGCCGCT
Source organism: Allobosea sp. 05T433 (assembly GCF_056396065.1). Classification (NCBI taxonomy): domain Bacteria; kingdom Pseudomonadati; phylum Pseudomonadota; class Alphaproteobacteria; order Hyphomicrobiales; family Alloboseaceae; genus Allobosea; species Allobosea sp. 05T433. The sequence goes on from NZ_JBFTKS010000001.1 coordinate 354,024, forward strand.
TTTTCCGTCATCTGAGCTGAGAAAGAATAACGACTGGCGGATACTGAACTCGAGAAAACCTGCTGACGAGCTTTCGACGGTCTAGTCTGGCATCGCCTCCCATTCTCAATCTTTGGATAATGAAGGAACGAACCATGCGCAGCCTCGCCTTTGCCACCGCAGCTTTCATCGCCTTCGCCACATCCGGTGCGAATGCACAGGTTGAGCTGAAAACCTACGCCGACGCGAACGGTTACATCGATGTCCAGAAACTGACCTGTGCCCAGCTGGCCGGTACTTTCCAGCAAGACGCCGATCTCCTGACGACGTGGTATAGCGGCTGGTACAATGGCCTTGGCAAAAAACACTTCATCAACGTCGCGYGGGCCAGGGAGGCCGAGCACGAGACCATTGTCTACTGCAAGGCCAACCCAAAGGTGACAGTCATCAAGGCGATGGGCCTGGTGTTCGACAAGATGCGCAAGGAGCGTGGCATCGTCCTCGCCAAATGATGCGGGGCGCGAACCGGCGCCGCTGATCGCCCTCGCGCGGCGTCGCGATTTGGCCGAGTGACGGCCTGTCGACGTTGCGCTTGTGGGCTGAGCTTTCGACGGTCTTGAACCCGTTGCTGGCGATTGCCATATCACCATCAAGCGGAAGGGCTTCGCCTTCCGCCTGCGGAGTGCTGCGCCAGCGGGCTCCGATCGATAGATGAGGCGCCTTTCGAGGGCTTCTGCATGACGCGTACGCCTAGCCTGTCCCATCCTTTCCTGCTTGGGTTCGATGATATCGAACGCGCGCTGGACCGGGTCGCGAAAGGCGCAAGCGAGGGATATCCTCCCTACAATATCGAGCGCATGCCGCGCACGGAGGATGAGCCGGATCGTCTCCGGATCACTCTTGCCGTGGCGGGGTTCTCGCGAGACCAGCTTGAGATCACGCTGGAAGAGAACCAGCTCACCATTCGTGGCCGACAGAGCGACGACAAGAGCAGGCAGTTCCTGCATCGCGGCATCGCGGCGCGTCAGTTCCAACGCTCCTTTCTGCTGGCTGACGGAATGCAGGTACTCGGGGCGGATTTGTCGAATGGCCTGCTAGCCATTGATTTGGTCAGGCCGGAACCGGAGCGGCTCATCAGGCGTATTGATATTATCAGTCGCGATTGAGCCCAAGGTCGGAACGAAGGCTTCGCGGTTGTGCTTTCGTTCATGATCTGGTGATCAACATAGGAACCGCCATTCGCACTGCTCAAAGGAGGGCGCGATGACTGAAGAGACCAATGTTATTCGCACGCCACCACTGACCCAGGCAGAATTCGCTGCACTTGGCACGGGCGAAGTGGCCTATCTCAAGCCGATGAGTTCCGAGGAATTGCTGAGGATCTTTCCGCAGGCTCCGGAAATCGAGCCGGGCCTCAAGCTTTTCGCGCTGCTCTCCGCCGATGGTGCGCCGATCCTGGTAACCGATTCCCGGGAAGCTGCGACCGCCAATGCCTGGGAACACGACCTGCGGATGGTCAGCGTGCATTGAACTGCGAGCGTCAGGCGGTGGCGATTTCCGCCACCGCAGCCTGCAGTTTCGCAATGTCGAGCGGCGTCGAGAGCCGGTGATCGCCGTCCTTGATCAAGGTCAGCGTCACGGGATCGCCGCTCAGGTGTTCCACCAGCTTGATCGCATGCTGCCAGGGAACGTCGGGGTCCTGCATTCCCTGGAGGATATGGATGGGGCAACCCGTCTTGATCTCGCCGCCGAAGAGGAGATGGCTGCGGCCATCCTCGATCAGCGCCCGCGTGATCGGCGTCGGCTCCGGCGAATAGGCGGATGGGCGCTGCCAGACTCCGTCACGCAGGATCGTCTCGCGAATCGCTGTCGGCATCTGAGCCCACATCAGCTCTTCGGAGAAATCCACCGCGGGCGCGATCAGCACCATGCCGGCGGGAGCAAGAGCGGTGCCCCGCAGTCTCCGGGCCGCGAGCAGCGCAATCCAGCCTCCCATCGACGAGCCGACCAGAACCGGGGGCGCCGCGCAGCGCGCGGCAATGACGGCGAGCGTGTCCTCCAGCCAATGCGACAAGGTCCAGCGACCGAAATCGCCACCTGTCTCGCCATGTCCGGAATAGTCGAAGCGCAGGAAGGCGCGTCCGCTGCAGCTTGCCCACTGCGCGAGTGCGTCAGCCTTGGTCGCCCGCATGTCGGAGCGAAAGCCGCCGAGCCAGACGACGGGATGTCCCGTTCCCGGCTGCTCCAGAAAGGCGATGCGGCGGCCGTCCGCGCCGTTGCCGACATCAAGCCATTGCGGGGCAGGCTGCTCCACCTGAAATCTCCTGTGACGAATCTGTCCTGTCAGGGCATTATAGGCTGGGATCGGCCCTGTGCGCTGTCATACTGTCCGCCTCCGATCCGAGAGATTTTTTGAAACGGTGAACATGTCCTTGCGGTCAGGCGCGCATCCGTCGCTGCCTTCGACGGATAATCATCCCCTGAGCGGGCGGACCATCCTGCAGATCATCCCCGATCTCGAGGCAGGTGGAGCCGAGCGTACGACGGTCGATATCGCCCAGGGGCTGACCGAAGCCGGCGCGCGCGCGCTCGTCGCGACCGAGGGCGGCCGCCTTGTCGCCGAGCTGCAGGCGAAGGGCGGCGTCTGGCTGCCGTTCCCGGCTGCTTCGAAGAACCCGGTCACGATGGCGCTCAATGTGCGCAAGCTCGTGCTGCTCTGCCGACGGGAGCGCGTTGAATTGATTCACGCCCGTTCGCGGGCGCCGGCCTGGGTTGCGCTTGCCGCGGCGCGTGCGCTCAAGCTGCCCTTCGTCACCACCTATCATGGCTCCTATGCCAGCCGCTCGGCGGTGAAGACGCAGTATAATTCGGTCATGGCGCGCGGCGACGTGGTCATCGCCAATTCCCGCTACACGGCCGACCTGATTCTGGCGAAGCACGGCTTTGCGCGTGACCGCATCCGTGTCGTCCATCGCGGCACCAATTTCTCGGCCTTCGCGCCATCCGCGGTCGGGCCGGAACGAGTCCAGGCCTTGCGTCGTGCCTGGGGCGTCGAGCCACATCAGCGCATCGTGCTCTTGCCGGGACGACTGACCGGCTGGAAGGGCCATCGTGTGCTGATCGAGGCGGCTCGCCTTCTGCGCGAGGGCGGCGACAACGATACCGCCTTCATCTTCGCAGGCGACCATCAGGGCCGCGATGGCTATGTCAGGGAGCTCGACCAGGCCATCGCCAAGGCCGGGCTCGAAGAACAGGTCAAGCGCGTCGGCCATTGCACCGACATGCCGGCGGCCTTGCTCGCGGCGGCGGTCGTCACCGTGCCCTCGACCGAGCCGGAGGCCTTCGGCCGTGTTGCGGTCGAGGCGCAAGCCATGGGCATTCCGGTTGTGGTCTCCGATCTCGGAGCAGTTCCCGAAACCGTACTCGCGCCGCCGCAGACGGCTCCCGGCGAGCGCACGGGCTGGCGCGTGCCGCCGGGCGATGCGTCTGCACTGGCCGCGGGCCTCAAGGAGGCGCTGGCGCTGCGCCCCTCGGCGCGCGATGCGCTGGCCCGCCGGGCCCGCCTCCATGTCGAGCAGCACTTTTCGCTCGAGAACATGGTCAGCGAAACCCTCGACGTCTATTGCGCCTTGCTTGGGCGCTAGGCTCTGTACTTGAGCGGGTGTTGCCGTGTTTGCATTGACAATGCCCGACTTTATGCAATGTGTCTGATCAACGGTGCCGACAGCACCATTCATAGGAGAATACAGCCATTCGCCGTCCGTTCCGCGCTGCCCCAACCCCGACCAAAGACGGTCCGCGTTCTAACCGCGACATCCGCGGTGTCCGTGAGGTTCAGCTCATTGACGATACCGGCGCCAACCGTGGCGTTGTGTCGTTCTTCGAGGCCCTGAAGATTGCCGAGGATGCCGGTCTCGACCTGGTCGAGATCGCCCCCAATTCAGTGCCTCCGGTCTGCAAGATTCTCGACTACGGCCGCTTCCGCTTTCTGGAGCAGAAGAAGGCCGCCGAGGCGCGCAAGAAGCAGCGCACCATCGAGATCAAGGAGATCAAGCTCCGGCCGGGCATCGACAAGCACGACTACGACGTCAAGATGAAGGCCATGCACGGCTTCTTCGAGGAGGGCGACAAGGTCAAGGTGACCCTGCGCTTCCGCGGCCGCGAAATGGCGCACCAGGACCTCGGCGTGAAGGTGCTCGAGCGGGTCAAGGCTGATCTTGTCGATGTTGCCAAGGTCGAGAGCGACTGGCAGCTTGAGGGTCGCCAGATGGTGATGGTCCTGGCGCCAAAATAGGTCGCCTGGAGCGCCCTGCCTCGGAATCAGGTTGAGACAAGGCCCGGCCGCTTCGGCTGGGCCTTGTCTCATTTGATCCCTGCTGGGTCGTCCTAAGGCATCGGCCCGAAAAGTGGATTGCGGTTTTCCGAAAGGCCGATGCAAACACAGAAGACCAGATCATCGGACCGGTTATGAATCCGGTCCGATGATCTAGCTGACGGAGCGAATGATCTCGCGATAGGCGGCTTCCGGAAATGCCTTGAGCGTTTGCGTTCTCACATTGCCGTGCATTGCCAGTTGCAGGCAGAAGCGCGCCAGAACGGCATCGTCTGGTGCCTCGCAGACGATGACCATGTCGTATTTCCCCATCGTCATGAAGAAGGCCTTGAAGTCGCCGCCCATGTCGCGCAGCAGCTTCCTGGCCGTGTCGAGGCGGGTCGGCGAGTCCTTTACGTTGCGCGCGCCCTGGTCGGTCCAGTTGGTCAGCAGGATATAGGTCGTCATCACGCTTCTCCCTGGCTGGGCCCGGCCCATGCGTCGGAAGTGTCGTGTGCGGCGGCCCGATCGTCGCCGCTCGGTCTAGGACGGGATGTTTCGCCATCCGCCGGGCCTCTGGCGCCAGTGTAAAGCATCGACCCGAAAAGTGGATTGCGGTTTTCGGGACAGCCGATGCTCCAACGTGACCGTCAGCGGCGCTGCCGGCCGTCGCCGCCGACTATGGCGCGTCCCGGGCGAGGCTCCGGCGGGCGACCCCTCAACCACTCCCGGCAGGGTGAAGCAGCAATCCGTCCAGCATGGCATTAAAGGCCGCGATCGCCCGGTGAGAGGCGGCTTGCGGGTTCTCGGCATGGGCGATCCATTGTGCCGCATGTTGCGTCGCACCGGAGATCAGGCGGGCGGCCGCCTCGGGGTCGATCGCGAGCAGGATCCTGTCCGCGACAAGCGTCTCGAGGCTCGCCGTCATCGAACGGATGCAGGCGCTCTGCGTTGGCCAGTTCCAGGGATCGCCGAGGACGGCTGGCCCATCGCGTAGGACGATGCGCTGGATCTCCGGCTCCAGCGCCATCTCGATATAGGCGGTGCACTCGTCGCGGAAGCCGGCCCATTTATCTGCCGCACTGGCGGAGACGATGCGAAGGCGCTCGTTCATTTCGTCATCGATTTCGGAGATCACGGCCCTGAGCAGGCCCTTCTTGTCACCGAAGTGATGGTAGAGCGCCCCGCGTGTCAGTCCGACGGCGGCGGTCAGTTCATCCATCGAGGCGTCGGCATAGCCCACGGTGCCGAAGGCATGGCGCGCCGCACCGAGGAGCTTGGCCCGCGTCTCGGCGATCATCTCCGTGCGTGGTCTGCGAGCCATCCATGTTCCTTTCGCATACGCGGCGTATGTCAATTGACACGGGCCGGGTCGGCTCCTACTTCACTTTCATACGCTCCGTATGTAAGTGGTACAGAAACTTCTGGAAAGAGGCCCGTCATGGCCAACCCCTATCGCGAGATCTTCAGGGCTCCAGGCGCTATCGCGTTCTCGGCGACGGGCTTCATCGCGCGCATGCCGGTCTCGATGGTAACGCTCGGCGTCGTCACCATGCTGTCCCAGGCGCGCGGCGAATACTGGCTGGCAGGGGCGGTCGCGGCGACCTTCGCCTTGTCCAACGCACTGATCGCGCCTCAGCTCTCCAGGCTGGTCGATCGCTACGGGCAGCGTCGGCTGCTCATTCCCGCAACACTCGCAGCGATTGCGGCGCTATCGGGCCTGATGCTGTCGACCCGCTACGAAGCGCCCGTCTGGGCTCTTTTCGTCTTCGCCATGCTGTCAGGAACGATGCCGAGCATATCGGCGATGGTCAGGGCGCGCTGGACCGAGCTTTATCGCGATACGCCGAAGCTGCGGACCGCCTTCGCCTTCGAGTCGGTGGTCGACGAGGTCATCTACATGACCGGGCCGGTCATCGCGATCGGGCTGAGCGTATCCTTCTTTCCAGAGGCAGGGCCGCTCGCCGCGACGCTGCTGCTGACCGTCGGAACTGCGCTGTTCGTCGCGCAGCGGGCATCCGAACCGCCCGTGCATCCGCAGGGGGCGAGTGGCGGTGACTCGGTCATTCGCCTCGCGTCGGTGCGGATCATCGCCTTCATCCTGATTGCGATCGGCACGATCTTCGGAACGGCCGAGGTCACCGCCGTTGCCTTCGCCGAGGCGCAAGGGAACAAGGCTGCCGCCAGTTTCGTCCTGGCGAGCTATGCCGCGGGATCGCTGATCACGGGGATCGTGTTCGGCGCGCTCAAGCTGCGCATGTCGCTGGCCAGCCAGTTGCTGATTGCGATTGCGCTTGCAGCGGTGACCACGCTGCCTCTGCTCGCCGTCAACAGCATCGGCAGCCTTGCCGTCGTGGTGTTCCTGGCCGGCGCTGCCGTTTCGCCGACGATCATCGTCTCGATCGGCCTGATCGAGCGCCTCGTCCCGGCTGCGAAACTGACCGAGGGCATCACCTGGGCCATGACCGGCATCGGTATCGGCATGGCGGTGGGCTCTTCCGCCTCAGGCTGGGTCATCGACGGGTTTGGCGCGCGCAGTGGTTTCTGGATTTCGGTTGCCGCAGGCGGCGTTGCCCTCGCGACGGCCTTGCTTGGTTATCGCCGCCTGCATGGTGAGAAGCCGCAGCCCGTCCTGCGTGAGGCCGCAGCCTGTATCGGCCCTTAGGGGCAGAACGCCGAAAGGGGCAGAGCCTTCGCATCATTGTAGCCGCGCCGGAGCATCCGATCCGTGGGGCCTGCCATCATTGGCCTGCGTGAGCGCTCGTCGAAGAAGGAGGCGCGCAGAGCGCGCCTCCTGAACGATGCCCGACAGGGCTAGCCGTCGACGAGGGCGAGCGCGGCGTCGGTGTAGCGTTTGCCCGCCACGTCGGCCGGCGTGAGCGCTTCGCCTATGGCTGCTGTTTCGTCGGTGGTCAGGACGATGTCGGCCGCCGCCCTGTTCTGCTCCAGATGGGTCATCTTGCGCGCACCGGGGATCGGCGCGATGAAGTCCCCCTGATGCAGCACCCAGGCCAGCGCAAGCTGCGCGGCGGTGACGTTCTTGCTCGCGGCCAGGCGTTCCAGCCGTTCGACGAGCGCCGCGTTGGCTTCCAACGCTTCGGCCTGGAAGCGTGGCAGGGTCCGGCGCCAGTCCTCGCTGCCCAACTCGTCGAGCGTCCGGATCGTGCCGGTGAGCAGGCCGCGGCCGAGCGGGCTGTAGGGCACGAACCCGATTCCGAGCTCACGGCAGACGGCGAGCACGCCGTCTTCAGGCTCGCGGCTCCACAACGAATATTCGCTCTGGACGGCCGCGATCGGATGCACCGCGTGCGCCCGGCGGATCGTCGAGGCATTGGCCTCGGACAGGCCGAGCGCTCGGACTTTGCCCTCGCGCACGAGATCGGCCATGGCGCCGACCGTATCCTCGATCGGCACATTCGGGTCGACGCGGTGCTGGTAATAGAGATCGATCACGTCGATCCCGAGCCGCTTGAGCGAGGCTTCCGCCACGGCCCTCACATGTTCCGGCCGGCTGTCGAGCCCCGCCATGCGCTCCGGTCCCTTGCCCTCTTCGAGGATCCTGAACCCGAACTTCGTGGCGATCACCACCTGGTCGCGCACAGGCCTGAGCGCCTTGCCCAGCAGGACCTCGTTCTCGAATGGGCCATAGACTTCGGCGGTGTCGAAGAGGGTCACTCCGATATCGACGGCGCGCCGCAAGGTGGCGATCGCGGCGCTCTCTTCCTGGCCACCATAGGCGAAGGTCATCCCCATGCAGCCGAGGCCGACGGGGAAGACTTCGAGTTCTTGACCAAGCTTGCGAATTTGCATCACGGGCTCCTCTTTTGTGATCCGATACAGATGAGGCTTGCGCCACTGATCGATAATCACCTGGAGAAAGCACGGCCTGTTCGATAAAACAGATCAATGAACCGCGCTGATCTCCCGCATCTCGCCGTCCTGGCGGCCGTCGCCCGCAATCGGGGTTTCCGTGGCGCGGCACGCGAGCTCGGCATTGCGCCGTCCGCCGTCAGCCATGCCGTGTCGCTGCTGGAGGCCCGGCTCGGCGTGCGCTTGCTGGCGCGCAGTACGCGCAGCGTCGCTCCCACCGAGGCCGGGGCGCAGCTTCTGGAACGGCTGCTGCCGGCGATGTCGGAGATCGCCCTGGCGCTGGAAGTGGCAGCTGCCTCGCGCGACGAGCCCGCCGGCAATCTTCGCCTCACCGTGCCGCGCACCGCCGCTCATCTGGTACTGGCGCCGAAGCTCGGCGCCTTTGCCGCGGCCTATCCGGAAATCGTGATCGAGATCGTCATTGACGACAGATTCGCTGATGTCGTCGCGGGCGGGTTCGATGCCGGGATCCGGCTCGGCGAGAGCCTGCAGCGCGACATGATCGCCGTTCGCATCGGGCCGCGCATGCGTGGCGTCGCGGTTGCGGCCCCGGCCTATTTCGCCGGGCGTGACATGCCGCTGACGCCGCACGAACTGCCCGGGCATCGCTGCATCCGCTTCCGCTTCGAAAGTGGCGTGATCTATCGCTGGGAGTTCGAGAAGGACGGTCTCGTCGTCGAACCCGAAGTCACGGGGCCGCTGATCCTGGGCGATGACCGGCTCGTCCTCCAGGCCGCGCTTGATGGTGCCGGCATCGCATTCCTCTTCGATGACTATGTCCGCGATGGGCTCGGGCAGGGCAGGCTGGTGTCTGTTCTGGAGGATTGGTGTCCACCCTTCGACGGGTTCTACGTGTATTATCCGAGCCGCCGGCAGATGCGCCCGGCGCTGCGGGCTTTCATCGACTTCTTCCGCGCTGATAAGGGGTAGCGCTGCCGCACGCTTCCGGGCCCGTTGGGCTCCCTTCCGATCATGACCACGAGGATTTCCGTGACGGGTTCTATTTCGGCCGTTCTGGTTCACGTCTCGGACGTGGTCGCGGGGCTCGCTTGGTATCGCAGCGCATTTCCCCGCGCCGTTCCGGCGACGAGCCAGCCTTCGGGATTCGCCTTTCTGCAGATTGGCGAGACGCAACTTGAAATCGTTCCGGGTGACACGAAGGTGGCCAGCGGCGCTACCGGCTCGATTGTCTATTGGCGGGTGGAGGATTTCGAGCGATCGCTTGCCCATTTGCAGGCGGTCGGCGCGGTTCTCTATCGCGGGCCGCTGGCCATCGACGGTGATCTGTGGATGTGCCAGGTTCGCGATCCTTGGGGCAATTGCATCGGGATCAGAGGGCCTCGCGCCGAAAAGCTGGGCTGATCGGGATAAACCCGTTCCGGTTCGCCATGCGGCCTTTTAGGCATGAGTGGCGCCTGCACTTGCCAGCCCCGGGCTTTTCTGTCATATGCGCGCCCTTCGATCGCCCGGCTGATAAGGGCTGCCGTGGCGGTCGTTCTTTGCTTCCAGCAAGCAAAATCGAAGCGGCGCATCTCGCGCGTCCGCGACCATTGAGGAGCTGAAATGCCCAAGATCAAGACGAAGTCGAGCGCCAAAAAGCGCTTCAAGATCACCGGAACCGGCAAGGTGCTCTACGCCCAGGCCGGCAAGCGTCACGGCATGATCAAGCGGACCAACAAGCAGATCCGCAATCACCGCGGCACGGCAACCCTCTTCGAGGGCGATGCCGCCAACGTGAAAAAATACTTCCTGCCGAACGGCTGACGCCCTCTAACCTTTCCGGAGATCACACATGGCTCGCGTGAAACGGGGCGTAACGTCCCACGCCAAGCACAAGAAGACACTTAAGGCCGCCAAGGGTTTTTATGGCCGCCGCAAGAATACGATCCGCGCTGCCAAGGCGGCCGTCGATCGTTCGATGCAGTATGCCTATCGCGACCGCAAGAACCGGAAGCGCTCGTTCCGCGCGCTCTGGATCCAGCGCCTCAACGCTGCGGTGCGTGAGCATGACTTGACGTACTCGGTCTTCATTGGCGGTCTCGCCAAGGCCGGTATCGAGCTCGATCGCAAGACGCTGTCGGCGCTGGCCATCGACGACGCAGCCGCCTTCGCGGCCGTGGTCGAGACGGTGAAGGGTGCCCTCGGCGCGGAAGCCAAGGCCGCCTGAGTTTCGCCTCGGCGAAGTGAATTGGAAAAGGCCGGCAGCGATGCCGGCCTTTTTCGTTGTCAGCTCTGCATGCTGTCGTTTGCGGGAAGGACCCAGTTCTGGCCCGCACCGTCGACGACACGCTGGTAGGCTTCCTCCGGCGTATCGGCGTAGCAGAACAGCGAAAGATCTTCGGGGCGGATGAATTTTGCCGCGGCCATGGCATCGAGATTGAGCAGGTCACGCCAGAAGGCGCTGTCATAGAGCACGATCGGTACGGCCGGCATCTTGCCCGTCTGCTTCAGCGTCATGATCTCGAAGAGTTCGTCGAGCGTGCCGAATCCGCCGGGAAACACGACGAGCGCCGCGGCGCGCATTGCCAGGTGCATCTTCCGCATCGCGAAATAGTGGAAGCGGAAAGTCAGGTCCGGCGTTGACCACGGATTCGGCTCCTGCTCGTGCGGCAGGGTGATGTTGAAGCCGATCGAGAGCGCCCCCGCTTCCGTCGCACCGCGATTGGCTGCTTCCATGATGCCCGGCCCGCCGCCAGTGGCGATGACATGATGGCGCCCGCTCTCGCCGTCGATGAGCGCGCCGCCCCGCTCGGAGGCAATGCGGGCGAATTGCCGCGCCGCCTCGTACCAGCGGTCACCTTCCCGGACGCGGGCCGAGCCGAAGACGACAACGGTCGAGATGATGCCGCGCGCGCGTAAATGGTCCTCGGCCTTCTGGTATTCGAGCATGAAGCGCACGCCGCGTGTCGAATCGCCAAGGATGAAATCGGGGTCGAGCGCCGCCAGGCGGTACGAGGGGGAATTCTTCTGGGCCTGGCTGTCGGGCATGATGTCTGTCTCCATGATGCCACCTGCATAGCCGCATCCCGGCGGCACTGTCGCCTGCATCGCTGGCAGGGCTGCTCCGCCAGGCCCGGGACTTGTTCGGGCCAAGCACTTGTTCGGGCCAAGCAGGTGTTGAGGCCAAGCACGTGTTCAGCCGAGGTACTTGTTCAGGATCTCGGCGAGACGTGGCGCGCCGGAATTGTGCGGCAGCAGGGTCAGAAAGCGCCCCTCGCGGTCCATCAGATAGGTGAGGGAGCCGTGATCGACGGCGTACTCCGCGGCGCCATGATGCGGCAGCGTGAGCTTGCGGCGATGCACCTTGTAGGCGCGGGCGATCGCGGCAATCTCCGATTCGCTGCCGGTCAGTCCGATCAGGCGCGGATGGAGGGCTGTGACATAGGCTGCCATCGTGGCGGGCGTGTCATGGGCCGGATCGACCGTGACGAAGAGCGGCGCGAGCCGCTCGGCCTGCGGGCCGATGGCGTCGAGCGCTTGCGCGATGATCGCAAGATCGACCGGGCAGGTATCGGTGCAACGGGTGAAGCCGAAATAGACCAGCATGAACCGCCCGCGGAAATCCGTGTCGTTCACGCGCTTGCCGGTGTGGTCGATGAGCGTGAAAGGGCCGCCGAACCGGGTGGCGAGCGGGTCGATAGGGCTGGCGCCAGATGCAGGCGGTTGCTGCGAGAACGCGCCTGCGGCTGGCAGGATGGCGCCAAGGGCCAGCAGCACCCGCCGCGAGATCATTTCGGCCGAAGTCCCTTGATTCCGTAAGGGCCGTCTTCGGCGATGCTGCGGTTCGCTTCAGGATCGGCCCGCCACCATTCGGAGGCCTTGCCGTTGCGGGCCTCCCAGTCGGACTTGAAGCGTTCGGCCGGAATCCAGGGCTGCGAGGGGCCTTCGCGGACCGCCTGCACGAAGAATACTGTCACTGCCGGGTTGGCGATCAGCAGGCCATCGGCCTCGATCTCGCGGCCGCAATAACCGATCAGGTCCCGGACCGAGCCGGCAAAGTCGACGTTCGATTTCGCGACAAGCCGGAAGGTGCCGTCGGCCAGGACAAGGCCGAGCTGGCGCTTGCCGCTGCCGCAACCGGGCGTGCAACGGCCTGTGAGATGGCAGAGCGCATCGACGACCCGCCCCTTGAGGATTGTCGCAGTCTCGTACGGGATGTTCCAGGCTTCGGCCGCGCGCGCGGTTGTCACGGGGATGCCGGCGAGAAGCGCGGCCACACCCAGCATGTGCCGCAGCATTCGCATCGCTCAGTTCCCGAACGGCTGGATGCCGTGTTCTTCATGCGTCATGCTGATCACGCCCTTGTCGTCGGCGATCCTGTCGACGAGCAGGTACTTCACGCCGTCGCGCTCGAGCAGCTCGCCATCGACTGTGACCTCGTGTGTGGCCATTCGCGCAACACGCGGATTGGCGGCGCTCTCATCGTCGTCGCCGATCTTGAGAATGAGATAGAGATTGCCGGCCGGGTCGCGGATGTTGACCGGGATGCCGCCAAGCGCACACCAGATTGCGCATTGGTGGTGGGCTGTGCCCCTGGCGAACATCAGCCCGCTGATCGTGCACCAGGTATCGCTGATTTCCCCGGTGATCGTGACGCGCTGCCCGTCCTGTGCCCCTGCCGGAGCGGCGCTCAGCGTGACGATCAGGAATGCCAATGCGCGCCAGTGAGACAGGATTGTCATGGTGCTGCGCTCATTTCGGCCAAACAGGGTCTCTGCCGTCGCACCTGCGATGCTTTGCCAGCACGATTGCCCCTAGCATCGCTCAAGATGACACCCTAGAAGATGCCTCGCAATCGGACCAGATCAGGCATGAATGAGATCGATACCCTCAGCGATTCACTTCTTGGTGAGATCGCCGCTGCGCAGGACGAAGCCGCGCTCGAGCAGTTGCGCATCGCTGCGCTCGGCAAGTCGGGCTCGGTGTCCGCGCTGCTGAAGACGCTGGGCACGATGACGCCGGACGAGCGCAAGGAAAAGGGCCCGCTGATCAACGGCCTGCGCGACAAGGTCCAGGGCGCCATCACCGAGCGCAAGGAGGCGTTGGGGCAGGCTGCGCTCGACGCGCGCCTTGCTGCCGAGCGGATCGATGTCTCCCTCCCGGTGCGCGAGGGGCCGGAGGCGCGCGGGCGCATCCACCCGATCAGCCAGGTCATCGACGAGATCACTACGATCTTTGGCGACATGGGCTTTTCGATCGCGGAAGGTCCCGATGTCGAAACCGACGATCTCAACTTCACCAAGCTGAACTTCCCCGTCGGCCACCCGGCGCGGGAGATGCACGACACCTTCTTCTTCGCGCCTGACGCCAATGGCGAGCGCAAGCTGCTGCGCACGCACACCTCCCCGGTGCAGGTGCGCACAATGATCTCGCAGGAGCCGCCGATCCGCGTCGTCTGCCCGGGCCGGACCTATCGTATGGATTCCGACCAGACCCACACCCCGATGTTCCATCAGGTCGAAGGTCTGGTGATCGACAAGAAGGCCAATTTTGGCCACATGAAATGGGTGCTCGAGGAGTTCTGCAAGGCGTTCTTCGAGGTCGATAGCGTCAAGATGCGCTTCCGCCCCTCCTTCTTCCCCTTCACCGAACCGTCGGCCGAAGTGGACATCCAGTGTTCGCGCAAGGGCGGCGAGATCCGCTTCGGCGAAGGCGACGACTGGCTGGAGATTCTCGGCTGCGGCATGGTGCACCCGAACGTGCTGCGTAATTGCGGCCTCGATCCCGATGTCTATCAGGGCTTCGCCTGGGGCATGGGCATCGACCGTATCGCCATGCTGAAATACGGCATGCCGGACCTGCGCCCCTTCTTCGAGGCCGATATTCGCTGGCTCTCCCATTACGGCTTCCGCCCACTCGACCTGCCGACCCTGACTGGCGGCCTGACGTCGTGAGGGAGCCGGTCGTGCAGGGGAGGGCGGGATGACAGTCGCAGCAGGAGCAGGATTGTTCGCGGTGCTTGCCGTCGCGCTCAACCTGCTGTGCCTCGCGATCGCCTATTTCCGCCTGCGCCACCGCGCTTTGGGCTCGGCCTTGCTCGACCAGTGCCCGGCCGTCACGATCGTGCGGCCGGTGCGCGGTCTCGAGGCGTTCAGCCGCGAGACGTTGAGCTCGGGGCTGGTGCTCGACTACCCCCGCTACAGGACGATCTTCTGCGTTGCCGATGGCGACGACCCTATCGTGCCGCTGATCGAGGATCTGATCAGGCGCTTCGGCGACGACCGCGTGCGGCTGATCGTCGGCGATGTCRCCGTCAGCGCCAATCCGAAGCTCAATAACTGCGTCAAGGGCTGGGACGCGGCGGACACGGACTGGGTCATTCTCGCCGATTCCAACGTGCTGATGCCGAAGGACTATATCCAGCGGATGCTGACGGCGTGGCGGCCCACGACCGGGCTCGTCTGCTCGACACCGGCCGGTTCGCGCCCGCAGGGCTTCTGCGCCGAACTCGAATGCGCCTTCCTGAATACCTTCCAGGCGCGCTGGCAATATGCCGGCGAGGCTCTCGGCTTCGGCTTCGCGCAGGGCAAGTCGATGCTCTGGAACAAGCCCTTTCTCGACTCCAATGGCGGCATTGCAGCGTTGGGGGCGGAGATCGCCGAAGATGCAGCGGCGACGAAGCTGGTGCGCCGGGCCGGCAAGCATGTCCATCTCGTCGGCCAGCCCTTCGAGCAGCCCCTGGGCGAGCGCAGCCTGCGCGATGTGGTGCAGCGCCAGTTCCGCTGGGCCAGGCTGCGCCGGGTGACGTTCCTGCCATTCTTTGCACCGGAGATCCTGTCGGGACCGCTGCTGCCAGTGCTGGCGGCCGTTGTTGCGGCGCCAGATTTTGGGCTGCCGGCCTGGGCCGCGCTATGCGTCGTGCTGCTGCCCTGGTACGCGGGCGAGATGCTTCTGGCCTATGGCGTCGGCTGGTACCTGTCGTGGCGGCTGCCTTTCGCCTTCCTGGTGCGCGATATCGTCTTCCCGGGGATCTGGGCCTATGCCTTCGTCGCGGGCGAGGTGACGTGGCGCGGCAACGCGATGAAGATCAGGACCGATGGCGAGGACCGGTTGAACGATGGCCAGTCCCAGCTGTCGCCGGTTTCGGCGCGACGGGACGGGGCGACGTGACCATGGGCACGACCACGATCCCCGAGCGCTACCGGGGCTGCCCGAGCTTCTCCTTTGGCGACAGCCCGGAGCTGGCCTCCGAACTGGCCGCGCTCGTCGTCAGCGGCCGCAAGCGGGCGACGGTGAACACGCCCGATGATCCCGACTGCCCGGAGGTCGGCCAGATGTGGATCGTCCTCGACGGCGGCAAGCGACCTGTCTGCGTCATCGAGACGCTCGAACTGACGACGCGGCGGTTCGACGAGATCGATGCCGAATTCGCCTTCGAGGAAGGCGAGGACGACCGTACTCTGGCCTCATGGCGCCAAGCCCATGAAGCCTATTTCCGACGCCTCGGCGTCTTCAGTCCCGACATGACCTTGATTTGCGAACGCTTCCGTCTGGTGGAAGTGCTCGCTCCGATGGACCCACACGCATGAAATTCACGCTCTCCTGGCTCAAAGACCATCTCGACACCACCGATACGGTCGACACCATCACCGAGACCCTGACGCGTGTCGGGCTCGAGGTCGAAGGCGTCGAGGACAGGGCGAAGGCGCTCCAGGCCTTCACCATCGCCTATGTGATCGAGGCCAAGCAGCACCCGAATGCCGACCGGCTGCGCGTCTGCCAGGTCGACATCGGCACCGGCGAGCCCGTGCAGGTCGTCTGCGGCGCGCCCAATGCCCGCACCGGCATGAAGGGGGTGTTCTCGCCGCCGGGCAGCTACATTCCCGGCAAGGACATCACCCTCGGCAAGGGCGTCATTCGTGGCGTCGAGTCGAACGGCATGCTGGTCTCGGAGGCCGAGCTCCAGCTCTCCGAGGATCATGACGGCATTATCGAATTGCCGGAGGATGCTCCGGTCGGAATGCCCTACGCGACCTATGCCAAGCTCGACGACGCCACGATCGAGATCGCGGTCACGCCAAACCGGGCCGACGCGCTCGGCGTCAGCGGTGTCGCGCGCGATCTTGCCGCCGCGGGTCTCGGGACGCTGAGGATACCGTCGATCCAGCCGGTGCGCGGCTCGTTCCCGTGCCCGGTCAAGGTCACGCTCGACTTCGCGCCGCAGGACAAGAAGCTCTGCCCGGCCTTCGCCTTGCGCCTGATCCGCGGCGTGAAGAACGGTCCGTCACCGGAGTGGTTGCAGGCCCGCCTGCGCGCCATCGGCTTGCGGCCGATCAATACGCTCGTCGACATCACCAATTTCATGACCTTCGACCGCAACCGGCCGCTTCACGTCTTCGACGCGGCCAAGGTCAGGGGAGATCTCACGGTGCGCCGGGCCAAGGCGGGCGAGGAGATTCTCGCGCTCGACGGACGCATCTACAAGCTGAGCGACGAACAGGTGGTGATCTGCGATGCGCATGGCGTCGAATCGCTCGCCGGCATTATGGGTGGCGAGGCTTCGGGCTGCGACGAGAACACGGTCGATGTCCTGGTCGAGAGCGCGCTCTGGGACCCGCTCAACATCGCCCGTTCGGGCCGAGCACTCGGCATCAACTCGGATGCGCGCTATCGTTTCGAGCGCGGTGTCGATCCGGATTTCTGCAGGCCGGGCCTCGATCTCGCGACAGTGATGATCATCGACCTCTGCGGCGGCGAAGCTTCCGAAATGGTGTTCGAGGGCGAGCTTCCGGAGTCGCGCCCCGCGATCGATTTCCCGTGGTCGGAAGTGAAGCGTCTGACTGGGCTCGATCTGCCGCAGGTCGAGATGAAGCTCGCGCTGACCTCGCTCGGTTTCCATGTCTCGGGTGCGGGCGAGCGGGTGAAGGTCGCGGCGCCGTCCTGGCGCGGCGATGTCGAGGGCAAGGCCGATCTGGTCGAGGAGATCCTGCGCATTGCCGGGCTCTACCGCGTGGCCTCCACGCCGCTGCCGCGCATCAAGGCAGAGGTGGTGAAGCCGGTTCTCACCGTGCTGCAGAAGCGCACCCGCGCCGCCAAGCGTCTGCTTGCCAGCCGTGGCCTGGTCGAGGCCGTGACCTGGTCCTTCATCTCGCATGAAGCGGCCACGCTCTTCGGCGGCGGCTCGCCCAAGCTGGTTCTGGCCAATCCGATCGCCGCCGATCTCTCCGACATGCGGCCCTCGCTGCTGCCGGGGCTGATCCGTTCGGCCCAGGCCAATGCGGCGCGCGGCTTCGGCGATGTCGCATTGTTCGAGGTCGGGCAGGTCTTCTTCAGCGATGAGCCCGAAGGCCAGGTGATCGCGGCCGCCGGCTTGCGCCGCGGCACGGCCCGGCTCGAGGGTGTCGGCCGTCATTGGGACGGTGCGGCCGAGCCTGTCGATGCCTTCGATGCCAAGGCCGACGTCATGGCCCTGCTCTCCGGTCTCGGAATCCCCGTCGGCGGCTTGCAGGTCGTGGCCGGTGGCCCTGCCTGGGCTCATCCGGGGCGGTCGGCGACATTGCAGTTCGGGCCGAAGGGCGTCATCGGCGCCTTCGGGGAAGTCCATCCCAAGATCCTCAAGGCACTGGACGTGAAGGGGCCGCTCGTGGCCTTCGAGATCCATCTCGACGCCCTGCCTTTGCCGAAGGCCAGGCCGACCAAGGTCAAGCCGAAATTGAGCCTCTCCGGCTTCCAGCCGCTGACGCGCGATTTCGCCTTCATCGTCGATGCCAAGGTTGCGGCGGGTGACATGATGCGCACGGCGCAGAATGCCGAGCGCAGCCTGATCTCCGATGTCACGGTGTTCGATCTCTATGAGGGGCCGGGCGTCGAGGCAGGCAAGAAATCCGTGGCGCTTGCCGTCACGCTCCAGCCTGCCGAGAAGACGCTGACCGATGTCGAGATCGATGCCGTCGGCAGCAAGATCGTCGCCGAGATGACCAAGCGCTACGGCGCGACTCTGCGGAGCTGATCCTCAGGCCGGGAGCACGGTTCCTCGGAGCCGACATGCGGGAAGGCGGGAGCGACACTGGGCGCGCCCGCCTTTTGCCTATCTGGCAGGCCTGTCATCGGGCTGTCTCGGGGCAGAGCGTTGGTGCACCTGTGGGGCGATCGGCCAGTGCCGCGTTATTGATCCAGATTGTGTAATAATCCGCCCGCGCAATCCGTGAACAATCGCGCTATCGGCTGCGGATCGTTTCAACGCGCCCTGGCTGTATGACCATCTCCGAATGTCCCGTTGCGGACAGCCTTTTCCCTGGCTTTCGCCTGCTCGACGTTCAGACGTCGGGTGCGCGAATTCGCGTGCGGACGGGCGGGGAGGGGCCAGCCTTGCTGCTGCTGCACGGTTATCCGCAGACGCATGCGCTTTGGCACAAGGTCGCGGACCGGCTGAAGCGGCGTTTTACCCTAGTGTGTGCAGATCTGCGTGGCTATGGCGACAGCGAGAAGCCTGTCTCCGATGCCGCTCATCTTGTCTATTCCAAGCGTGCGATGGCGCAGGACATGGTCGAGGTCATGGCTGCGCTTGGACATGATCGGTTTGCCGTTGGGGCGCATGATCGCGGCGCGCGCGTGGCCCATCGCTTGGCGCTCGACCACGCAGGCCGTGTGACGAGGCTCGCCACGCTCGACATCGCGCCCACGCGCGAGATGTATGCCAATACCACCGACGCCTTCGCGCGTGCCTATTGGCACTGGTTCTTCCTGATCCAGCCCGCGCCCTTTCCCGAGCGCATGATCGGTGCTGATTCCAAGGCCTATTGGCTGAAGAAATGCGGCTCGGGCTCCGCCGGTCTGACCCCTTTCGCGCCTGAGGCGCTTGAACACTACCTGCGCTGCTTCGCCGATCCGGCGACGATTCACGCGAGCTGCGAGGATTATCGCGCGGCTGCGACCATCGACCTCCGTCATGACGACGAGGATGGTGGCCAGCTTGAGCAGCCCCTGCTGGCGCTTTGGGGCGAGCAGGGCGTGATCGGGCGCTGCTTCGATCCCCTAGCGCTCTGGCGCCAGCGTGCACAGAATGTCCAAGGCCGGCCCTTGCCCGGTGGCCATTATTTGGCGGAGGAGATCCCCGATCTCGTCGCCGCCGAATTCACGGCTTTCTTCGGAGAAGACACATGACCGGAACCAATCGCGTCTACCGCATCGCTGTGATCGCCGGCGACGGCATCGGCAAGGAGGTCATGCCCGAAGGTCTGCGGGTGCTCGAAGCGGCGTCGAAGAAGTTCGGCTTCGAGCTGCGCTGCGACAGCTTCGATTTCTCCTCCTGCGACTACTACGCAAAGCACGGCAAGATGCTGCCCGACGACTGGAAGGACCAGATCGGTGGGCATGACGCGATCTATTTCGGTGCTGTCGGCATGCCGGCGCAGGTGCCGGACCACATCTCGCTCTGGGGCTCGCTGCTGCTGTTCCGGCGTGAATTCGACCAGTATGTCAATCTCCGCCCCGTGCGGCTGATGCCCGGCGTGCCTGGCCCGCTGGCCAACCGCAAGCCGGGCGATATCGATTTCTTTGTCGTGCGCGAGAACACCGAGGGCGAGTACTCCTCTGTCGGGGGGCGCATGTATGCCGGCACCGAGCGCGAGATCGTGCTACAGGAGACGGTGATGAGCCGCGTCGGCGTCGACCGCGTGCTGAAATACGCCTTCGAGCTCGCCCAGCGCCGGCCGCGCAAGAAGCTGACTTCGGCCACCAAGTCGAACGGCATCTCGATCACCATGCCCTATTGGGACGAGCGGGTGAAGGAGATGGCCAAGAACTATCCGGATATCGCGGTCGATCAGTACCATATCGACATCCTCACCGCGCATTTCGTGCTGAATCCCGACCGTTTCGACGTCGTGGTCGCCTCCAACCTGTTCGGTGACATCCTGTCCGATCTCGGGCCGGCCTGCACCGGCACGATCGGCATCGCGCCGTCGGGGAACATCAACCCGACCCGTGAATTCCCTTCGCTGTTCGAACCCGTTCACGGCTCGGCGCCCGACATTGCCGGCCAGGGCATCGCGAATCCCGTCGGCCAGATCTGGTCAGGCGCGATGATGCTCGACCATCTCGGCGAGCGTGAGGCCGCAAAGGCCATCGAGGCCGCGATCGAGCGTGCCCTTGGAGACGCCCGGACCCGCACGCGCGATCTCGGCGGAACCTTGAGCACCGAGGCTGCGGGCAGAGCAGTCGAGCAGGCACTGGGCTGAGCAAGAAGGGCGCGACTCCAGCCAGGGTATTGGCTAGAAAGCGATCATATTCCGCGAGAGGCTGCTTCATCCATGGATTTCACCGCTGCTTCGCTGGCCGATCCCCTCCTCTGGGGCAAGCTCTTCGAAATCATCGTGCTGAACATCGTGCTGTCGGGCGACAACGCGGTTGTGATCGCGCTCGCCTGTCGGGCGCTGGCACCGGCGCAACGCACCAAGGGCATTGCGCTTGGTGCCATTGTCGCCGTGCTGCTGCGGGTCGTGTTCACGGTCGTGGTGGCCTCGCTCCTGAGCGCGCCTTTCCTGCGCATCGCCGGGGCGGTGCTGCTGTTCTGGATCGCCGTGAAGCTGGTTCTGGAGGATGGCGAGGGTGACGACGACGCCATCGCCGCCAGCAGCAAGCTCTGGAAGGCCGTTCAGACGGTTGCGATCGCCGATATCGTCATGAGCCTCGACAATGTCCTGGCGATCGCTGCGGTCGCCAAGGACTCGATTCCGCTCCTGGTGGCGGGGCTGGTGATCTCTATCCCGTTGATCGTCGTCGGGGCCTCTCTCATCACCCGCCTGCTGGCCCAGTTCCCGCTCCTGGTTTGGGCGGGGGCGGGGCTGCTCGGCTGGGTCGCGGGCGAGATGCTCGATAGCGACCCCTGGTTCGCATCGCAATTTGGTGCAGCAGTGATGCACCAGATTGAATATCCGGCGGCGATCCTTGGAGCGCTGCTGGTTCTCGGCCTTGGCTATTGGCTGAAATCACGCCGGCCCGACCCGGCAACTTGATAGAGGACTGACCGTAAAATGGATTTTTCGTCGAGCCAATTCTGGATCTCGCTGCTGCAGATCATCTGGATCGATCTGCTCTTGTCCGGCGACAACGCGGTGGTGATCGCGCTTGCCGTCCGCTCCCTTCCGGAGAATCAGCGCAAGGTCGGCATCTGGCTCGGCGCGGGTGCGGCGGTCGGCCTGCGTATCGCCTTCGCTCTGGTGGTCACCTATCTGCTGGCCGTGCCCTATCTGAAGGTCGTCGGCGGCCTCTTGCTGTTCTGGATCKCGGTCAAGCTCGCCAAGGGTGAAGAGGAAGCGCATACCGACATCAAGGCAGCGGACAATCTCTGGAAGGCCGTGCGCACCATCGCCATCGCCGATGCTGTGATGAGCCTCGACAACGTCATCGCGATCGCCGGCGCCGCCAAGGGCCACCCTGAGCTCTTCATCTTCGGCTTGCTGCTCTCGATCCCGCTGATCATCATGGGCGCGCAGCTCCTGACCTCGATCATCGAGCGTTTCCCGATCCTGATCTGGATTGGCGCTGCACTGCTCGGCTGGATCGCGGCAGAGATGATTCTGGGTGATATCGCCGTGCTGCAATGGCTGCAGGTGAACATGCCGACCTGGGTCAAGGCGGTCTCGACGGACGTCAACCCGCTCGGCGTCGGGCCTGCGAACCTGCCCCATTATGTCAGCGCGGCTCTCGGCGCGGCGCTTGTCTGCATCATCGGCTACGTCCTGAAGCGCAAGCCGGTGAACCAGCCCGGCTAAGGCGCCCTTCAGGCAAGTACGACAATCGCGGCGGCCAGGTCTTCCTGGTCGCCGTTTTTCATGAGGCGGGCCGCTCCGAGACCGATGGAGCGAACGCCCGCGTCCTCGACCGTGAAGAATCCTTCCGCCAGGAATCTCACGCAGAAGCGTTCGGGCGCGTGCGCAAAGCCCGTGCCCAGTGCCTTCACATAGGCCTCCTTCGCGCTCCAGAGTTGCGCGAAGGCGAGCGGTCTTTCAGCCGCAGGCAGGGCAAGCAGAATGTCCCTTTCGGTGGGGTGCAGAACGGCCAGCGGCGGCTCTGTTTGCTGTTCCACCCGCTCGACATCGACGCCGATCGGCCGCTCGGCAAGGCCCACGGCAACGATGCCTGAGCGCGTCGCGAGAGAAAGATGCAGGTCGCGGCCAGCGGGGCCGACGAGCAGCGGTCGGCCCCGCTCGTCATGGCCGATCTCACTGGTGGCGGCTGGCTGGCCGAGCTGGTGGTCCAGCACGAGCCCAGCCACGCTATGTCTGAGCCGCGCGCGCTCCATCAGATTGGCCGGTCGCTCGCTGGTCGGGATCAGCCAGACCGCGGGGAGTGTGGAGGCCTTTGTATCGATCGAGGTCAGCCAGAGCATGGCAGAATGCTAGCGGGCTCGGGGCGTTCCGTCGCCTCTGTTGATCCGCGTTGCGCCGCCCTGCATGGAATTCATGCAACGGCGCCGCCTGGACCCGTTGACGCGGGGCCTGCTTGGTCCATGGAAGAAGCATGACGTCGTCACCCGACCCACTCCCGAAGGAAGCGCGCGCGCCCGTGACCTGGCGCGGCATGATTCTGGGAGTCCGCAAGATTTCCGTGGTGCTCCCGGGCATCATCGTTTTCGCGGTTGCCTTCGGTGCAGCCGCCGCGGCGAAGGGCCTGAGCCTGCTGGAAACCGTGATGATGAGCGCGATTGTCTATGCCGGGGTCGCGCAGCTCGTGGCGATGGAACTCTGGCGGCCGGAATGGACCTGGGGGGCGATCGCCGGCCTTGCAGCCGTCACCGCGACGGTGAATGCGCGGATGGTGCTGCAAGGTGCGTCGCTTCAGCCCTGGTTCTCGCGTTTTCCGCGGGCCCTCAACGCCTTGCATCTGTTCTTCTTCACCGATGCGAACTGGCTGGTCGGAACGCGCTATCACGCCGAGGGTGGGCGCGATCTCGGCGTGCTGATCGGCGGCGGACTCCTGCTCTGGGTTGTCTGGGTTCTTGCCACCGTGCCGGGATATCTGCTCGGCTCGCTGGTGAGTGATCCGCGACGCTATGGCATCGATCTCGTGATGCCGATCTTCTTCGCAGCGATGATCGTGCCGCTCTGGCGTGGCCGGAAGGCGGCGCGGCCCTGGCTGGTTGCGGGCATCGTGGCGCTTGTCACGGCCAAGCTGGTCGATGGCTATGCCTTCATCATCGTCGGAGCGCTCTCTGGCGCGGTCGCTGGAGCTTTCCTCGATGACGCTGCCTGATCTCGCCGGCTGGGGAGCCTGGGCAGCGATCGCCGCCATGGCGATCGCCACCTATCTCTGTCGCATCTCGGGCGTGGTGTTGATGGGGTTCATCCCTCTCACGCCGCATGTCCGGCGCGGGCTGGCCGCATTGCCGGGCTCGATCGTCGTCGCAACCGTGCTGCCATTGGTCGAGCGTCTGGGGCTTGCTGCGGCGCTGGCGCTGCTGGCCGCTGTCGGCAGCATGGTACTGCGCCGAAGCGAGCTTCTGGCACTTGTCGTCGGCATGGCGGTGGTTTCGCTCGCCCGCGCCTTTGGCTTGTGATCCATCACCCGGCTGCATTGCTTCCATCACATGACGTCATTGCCGGAGGGCCTTCGGCATGTTGACGCGCGCGGCGGGGCGGCAGACGGTGTCGGTCAATAACACTGACAAAATCGAGGATGGTTATGGCTTGGTATTCGCAAACCTGGAGCTGGTTCGAAGGTGAATGGCATGAGGGAAATCCGGGCATCATGGGCCCGCGGACCCATGCCAGCTGGCTGGCTTCGACCGTCTTCGACGGGGCTCGCTATTTCGAGGACAAGGCGCCCGATCTCGACAAGCATGCGGCTCGCGTAAACCGCTCGGCCCATGCGCTCGGCCTGAAGGCGACGATGTCGGCTGAGGAGATCATCGCCAAGACCTATGAAGGCGCGAAGAAATTCGCCCCGGGCACGGCGCTTTATGTCAAGCCGATGTACTGGGGCGAGGCAGACGGTCTCTCGACCATCATGGCCGACCCTGAGTCGACCAAGTTCTGCCTCTGCCTCTTCGAGGCTCCGATGCCGGTGCCGTCGAACGGCTTCTCGGTGACGCAGGGCGCCTATCGCCGCCCGACGCTCGAGACCATGCCGACGGACTCGAAGGCCGGCTGCCTCTACCCCAACAATGCCCGTGTCCTGCGCGCCGCCAAGGCGGCCGGTTTCGACAACGCGCTGGTGCTCGACATGCTTGGCAATGTCGCGGAGACGGCGACGTCCAACATCTTCATGGCCAAGGACGGCGTGGTGAAGACCCCGGTCGCGAACGGCACCTTCCTGAACGGCATCACCCGCCAGCGCGTCATTTCGCTGCTGCGCCAGGACGGTATCACGGTCGAGGAGACCAGCCTGCGCTACAGCGATTTCGAGCAGGCCGACGAGATCTTCATCTCCGGCAACTACTCGAAGGTCATGCCGGTTTCCCGGATCGACAACACCGCGCTCCAGCCCGGCCCGCTGTTCCGCAAGGCGCGCGAACTCTACATGGACTTCGCGCACTCCAAGACCGCCTAGTCACTGTGGCGTGCCTCGCCACCCGGCTCACCGAGCGCTTCGGGATCGATCATCCGATCCTGTCCGCGCCGATGGCTCTGGCCGGGGGCGGGGCGTTGGCCGCCGCTGTGACGCGCGCCGGCGGGCTGGGCTTGATCGGCGGCGGTTACGGCGATGATGCCTGGCTGGACCAGCAATTCGCCGCAGCCGGCAATACCCGGACCGGCTGCGGCTTCATCACCTGGTCGCTTGCGAGGCAGCCGCATTTGCTTGGCAAGGTTCTCGAGCATCAGCCTGCGGCGCTGATGCTCTCCTTTGGCGATCCTGCACCCTTTGCGGGCGAGATCGCGGCGGCTGGCGTGCCGATGATCTGCCAGTGCCAGTCGATTGTTCATGTCCGGCAGGCGCTGCGGGCCGGCGCAGCCGTCATCGTCGCGCAGGGCGCCGAAGCCGGTGGTCACGGTCAAGCGCGCGGGACCCTGCCTTTCGTGCCGGAAGTGGCCGATCTGCTCGCACGCGAAAGCCCTGATACTTTGCTGCTGGCGGCGGGCGGCATCGCCGATGGCCGTGGACTCGCGGCGGCCCTGATGCTGGGGGCAGACGGCGTTCTGGTCGGTACGCGTTTCTGGGCGAGCCGTGAGGCCTTGGTTCACGCCAATCACCATGCGGTCGCCGTCGCCGCGACGGGGGACGAGACCGTGCGCTCGTCGCTCCCCGATATCGTCCGCCAGCTCGACTGGCCAAGACCGTTCGATATCCGGGTCAGCGCCAACGCCTTCATTGCGAAATGGGTTGGCCGGGACCATGAACTCAAGGACGTGATCGAAGCGGAGGCCCCGGCCTACAAGGCGGCTTTCATGGCCGGCGATCCGCAGGGCGCCGCAGTGATCTTCGGCGAGGCTGCCGGGTTGATTTCGGATATCCCGACGGCAGCCGAGATCGTCGAGCGCATGGTTGCGGAGGCCGCCGCGCGCATTCGCTCCGGAGCAGCCCAGCTCAGGGCCTGACGAATCTGCTGGTCAGCGCAGGAGCCGGAACAGGCCTGCTGCCTTCAACCCGCCAGCAACGATCACGAGATAGAGGCTCGCGGCCACCAGCCCGATCGCGGTGAGTGCCAGAAGGCGCGGCTCGACCGGGACATGCGCCAGTGCGGCCAGGACACCGGGCGCGAGCACACGGGCGACCAGCCCGGCAATCACACCACCTGCGAGGGTGATGACGATCAGCCCGGGAAGCTGCCGGTCCGGTTTCGTCCAGCCGCGGCGCAGCGCCAGGACGAACAAGGCACCGACATTGATCCAGGCTCCGGTTGCCGTCGCCAACGCAAGCCCGGGCGCGCCGAAATCGCGCCAGAGCAGCAGCTTGAGTGCGACATTGGCGGCGATGGCGGCAAGCGAAACCAGCATTGGCGTCGTGGTGTCGCCACGAGCCTGGAAGGCGGAGACCTGCGAGCGGATCAGCACGATGGCCGGGAGCCCGATTGCATAGGCAAACAGCACTGCGCCCGCCGCCTGGCTTGCTGCCGCATCGAAACGGCCGCGTTCGAACAGGGCCGAGACGATCAGCTCCGGGATGGCGAGGAAGGCTGCGGCGAAGGGGGCGGCCATGACCAGCGTCAGCGCCACGGCCCGGTTCTGCGCCTTGTCCGCGCCGTGGATATCGCCGGCCGCGATCAGGCGGCTCATGGTCGGCAACAGCACCGTACCCACCCCGATCGCGATCACGCCGATCGGCAGCTGGTAGAGCCGTTCGGCATAGTAGAGCGAGGCATAGGCGCCACGCGGCAGCAGGGAGGCGATGATCGTGTCGGCGAAGAGCGCGATCTGCACGCCGGCGGAGCCGATGACGGCCGGGCCGAAAGCCTTGAGAAAGCTCTTCACATCGGCATCGACACGCGGGCGCGTCAGCGCCGTCGACACGCCGGCCTGCCGGGCCGCAAGCACCAGCAGCAGCCATTCGAGCAGGCCCGCGACGGCGACGCCCCAGGCGGCGGCATAGGCTGCGCTCGGAAACAGGAAGGCGATGAACAGTGCCGCGATCAGGCAGATGTTGAGCAGGACCGGCGCTGCCGCTGCGGCTGCGAAACGGTCGACGGCGTTCAGGTTCGCGGCGAGCAACGTCACCAGCGTGATGAAGAGCAGATAGGGGAAGGTGATCCTCGTCAGCGCGACCGCAAGCTCGAAGCGCTGAGGATCGTTGGCAAAGCCGGGCGCGAGCAGGCGCACGACCTCGGGCATCAGGGGCAGGGCGAGTGCGAGCAGAACGACCTGCACGATCAGGTTCAGCGTGAAGACGCGGTTGGCGAAGAGCGCCGCCGCGGCGTCTCCGGTCTGCTGCCTGATGCGCGCATAGGCCGGGATATAGGCCTGGTTGAAGGCGCCCTCGCCGAAGATCGCGCGGAAATGATTGGGCAGCCGCAACGCGACGGAAAAAGCATCCATCATCGCGCCGGCGCCGAGCACGGCGGCGAGAGCGATGTCGCGCAGGAAACCGCTCAGGCGGGAGAGCAGCGTGAAGCCGCCAACGGACAGGATCTTCCTGAACATCAGCGCATGAGGCCGGGATGTGGTTTCCGGCGTGCGGACGGCGTCATGCTCGAACTCCAGGCCTCGCTCTTGCCCCAAGGCGCGCTCGCCTGCGCCGGAACAAGCCGAATCGTCTGCACCATTCTTAGCGGATCAATGGCGGCAATGCGTCGCCGCGCGGATGATCGACGGCGCGCGCGTTGAAACCGACCCGCTCGCCGATCAGGTAGAGTGGCCGGCGCTTCACTTCCGCGAAGATGCGTCCGACATACTCGCCGATCAGCCCGAGCGAAATCAGCTGGATGCCCGAGAAGAACATGATCGACACGATCAGCGAAGGGAAGCCAGGCAGGTCGGTGCCGTAGAGCAGCGTCCGCAACAGGAAGAACAAGGCGCTGAAGGTCGAGATCAGGGCGATGATCACCCCCGTCCAGGTCGCTATCTTGAGCGGCACGGTCGAGAACGAGGACAACCCGTCGAAGGCGAAGCTGAACAGCTTGCGGAAGCTGAACTTGGTGACGCCGTGCTGGCGCTCGGCGACTTCGAAGGTCACGCCGGTCGAGGGGAAGCCGACCCAGGCATAGAGACCCTTGGAAAACCGTGCCCGCTCCGGCAGGGCGCGCAATGCGTCCACAACACGGCGGTCAAGCAGGCGGAAATCGCCCGCGCCCTCCGGCAACTCCGTCTCGCCGAAACTGGCGAAGACCCGATAGAAAGCCTTGGCGAAGCCGCGTTTCAGCCGGCTCTCGCCCGAGCGGTCGGCGCGCTGGCCGTAGATGTTGAGATATCCTTCCCGCCACTTGGCGAGGAAGGTCAGGATGGTTTCCGGCGGATGCTGCAGATCGGCGTCCATGATCACCACCGCATCGCCCGAAGCATGGTCGAGCCCGGCGGCGATGGCGATCTCCTTGCCGAAATTGCGGCTGAACGACACGGCATTGATGCGCGGGTCGCTGGCGTTCAGCAGGCGCAGCACGGAGAGCGAGCCGTCGCGGCTGCCGTCATCGATGCAGATCATTTCCCAGGACGAAACCACGCCTGTCAGCACGGATTTCAGGCGCTCGACGAGAAGCGGCAGATTATCGGCCTCGTTGTGAACGGGGACGACGATGGAGAGCTCCGGCCGGGCAGGCGCGGGGCGCTGCACTGCGAGGCTGGGAGCGGGCGAAGTTTCCGACACGACTGACCTCTTGATCCGGCCAGGACGGGCCGGCCCCGCCTTCCGGCGAAGCCGGGCTCGACACGGGTGACGCGATGGGCACAGAACCGTAAAGCTGTTGTGCTCACAAGTCCTACGACGGGCCCCTTACACCATCGCGGATGAACCCTGGACAACGAAATCGATGACGATCCGTTTCGTTCTTTGTGCCGATGATTTTGCCATGACCGAAGGCGTCAGCCGTTCGATCCTGGAATTGCTTGCGCTTGGAAAGCTCTCGGCGACGGGCGCAATGACAAACCGGCCGCATTGGCAGCGCCTTGCCTCCGAACTGGGCAGCTTTTCCGGCAGGGCTGATCTCGGGCTGCATCTCAATCTGACCTGCGCTGCCCCGCTTGGGCCGATGCAGCGGGTCGCGCCAGCGGGCATGTTCCCAAGGCTCGGCGATCTCGCGCGGGCGGCGGCGACCTCGGCCGCAGCCCGCGCCGAGATCGCGGGCGAGATCGGCCGTCAGCTCGAAGCCTTCGAGGACGCGCTGGGCCGCGCCCCGGATTTTGTCGACGGCCATCAGCACGTCCACGTGCTGCCGGGCGTCCGCGGAGCGGTGCTGCGGGCGATCCAGCGCCACTACCCGGAAGGGACGGTCTATCTGCGCGATCCGGCCGACTCGGCCCGGGCGATCCGCCAGCGCGGGGTGGCGGTAGGCAAGGCACTGGTGATCGCTGGTCTGGCCGTGGGCCTGCGCTCGCAGGCTTTGCGGCGCGGGATCCCGGTCAACCGGGGCTTCTCTGGCGTTTCGCCATTCGATTCCGAACGCGACTTCGGCGCGGATCTGCGCCATTTCCTGATCGCGCCCGGAGCGGCACATCTTGTGATGTGTCATCCCGGACATATCGATGACGAACTGGCGCGGCTCGATCCGGTGATCGCCACGCGCGCGCTCGAACACGCTGCCCTTGCCGCGTTCGTGCCTCCGCCGGGCTTCAGAATTGCGCGCTTCTCGGAGCTGTTTTGACCACAGGTCGGTGCCGGCCAAAAACTTTGCCGCGAAGCTAACCCTACGCAATCGAAAATTTACCGTGATCGCTCAGTTTGTAAGCACCGGTCCGTTCGGATCCTACCCTTGCAGCCTCCGGCGGAGATCTCGGCGCTATGGCATGGTTGAAGCGATCTGGGGCGATCGCGATGGTTGCATCGAAGCGCTCGGCTGGAACACGCGGTTCGCTCTCGCTCGGCAGCAGGATCGCTGGGGCGGCGATTGCCATCGTCGCGGCGGCCATCCTCATCCTCGTGATCGTGGCATCACGCTATAATCAGGCCCAGACCCGCGACGATCTCGAGCACAAGATCGCTGCGCTGACCAGCATGGTCACGAATGCCGCTCCGGCGCTAATTCTGTCCCGTGACACCACGACACTGGGATACATCCTCGAATCGCTGCGTCAGGACCCCGATTTCAATGCCGGCTTCGTCGCCGATGACATCGTTGCCCTGGCGAGCGCCGGCGAATCGACCGAGAGCAGGCTTTCGCTCACCCCACGCTCATTGGCGGCGGCACTTGGGCGCGAGCCCTGGGATGCCTTGAAGGAGCGCGATACTCTTCAGCTTGAGGATAATGTCTACCTCGTCCAGCTTCGTTCGGTGCGGATTGGGCCGAACCAGAAGCAGGTCGGCTATGTAGCCGTCCGGTTCGACAAGACGCGCCTCAATGCGCGGGCCTCCTTTGAGCAGTTCGTCACGATCGGCATCGGCGTTCTGATCCTGCTCATTCTCGGACCGCTGCTCTGGGTTTCCCTGTCGCGCACGATGCGGCCGCTGAAGAGCATGACCCAGGCCATCGTCAGCATCTCCGACGGCAAGCTCGATACACCGATCGACGCGGCAGACCGGAGGGACGAGATCGGCGCGATCGCGCAGGCGCTCAGCGTGCTCAAGGTCCGGTTGGGAGAGCGTGCGGCCCTCCAGGAGGCCCAGCACGTCACCGAGGCCGAACGCCGCTACCAGCAGCGCCGCGTCGACGAATCGATTGCCCTGTTCCGGGGCGAGGTTGGTGCCGCGCTGGAGGCATTCAAGAACAACGCCGAACGGATGAGCGAAGCGTCGGATGGCCTGGCGCGTGTTGCGGCAGAGTCGTCGGGACGTGCGGCCCGCGCCGCCCAGAACTCGCACGGGGCCTCGGCCAATGTCGAGAACGCCGCACAGGCCGCCGAAGAGATGGGCGCGGCCATCCGCGAGGTCGAGTTTCAGATCCGGCATGTCCGCACCGAGATCGTCGAGGCAGCCTCAGCCTCGCGCGACACCGCGGGTTCGGTACAAGCGCTGGACGAAACGGCTCGCGCGATCGGCGAGGTGGTGAATCTGATCCGGGATATCGCCGCACAGACGAATCTGCTGGCGCTCAACGCGACGATCGAGGCTGCGCGCGCCGGCGACGCTGGGCGTGGCTTCGCGGTCGTTGCGTCGGAGGTGAAGAGTCTTGCGGCGCAGACGGCGGATGCAACAGATCGGATCGTGACACAGGTTGGCGCCATCCAGGGGGCGACCGGTGAGGTCGTCGGCGCCATTTTGAACATCGCCAACCGAATGGGCGCGATCGAGAACTTCACGAACGCGGTCGCAACGTCGATCGAGCAGCAGGCGATCGCGACCGGCGAGATTGCCAGCGGCGTTGCGATGGCAAGCTCTTCAGCGCTGTCGGTGTCGAGCGATCTCAGCGTGCTCGCGGACAGCGTCGAGGAGACCGGACAATCTGCGGGGCAGGTTCGGGATGCCGCTGGCGAGGTTGCGGCCCAGGCATTGCGACTGCGCGCGACGGTCGACCAA
Source organism: Allobosea sp. 05T433 (assembly GCF_056396065.1). NCBI lineage: Bacteria > Pseudomonadati > Pseudomonadota > Alphaproteobacteria > Hyphomicrobiales > Alloboseaceae > Allobosea > Allobosea sp. 05T433. The sequence continues at coordinate 385,162 of NZ_JBFTKS010000001.1, forward strand.
TTCCTGCACAGCGTGGCGGCCTGACCGTCACCCTACCAAGAATGCAAAACGGGGCCCGAAAGGGCCCCGTCGCATAGGGTCACGACTGCGCTGCCGTCAGGCCTTGGCGCCGTCGTAGAGTTCAGCAACGTAGTCCCAGTTCACCAGGCTCTCGAGGAAGGCCTTGAGGTAGTCGGGACGGCGGTTGCGATAGTCGATGTAGTAGGAGTGCTCCCAGACATCGACGCCGAGGATCGGCGTGCCGCCGTGAACCAGCGGGCTCTCGCCATTCGGGGTCTTGCTGATCGCGAGCTTGCCGCCCTTGACCTCGAGCCAGGCCCAGCCGGAGCCGAACTGGCCAACGCCAGCCGCAACGAAGTCTTCCTTGAACTTGTCGACGGAGCCGAACGAATCGACGACGGCTTTCTCCAGCGCGCCCGGCAGCTTGCCGCCGCCATTGGGCTTCATCCACTTCCAGAAATGGAGGTGGTTGTAGTGCTGGCCGGCATTGTTGAAGACAGCCGGGTTCTTGCCGTAGGAGCCCTTGACTATCTCTTCGAGCGATTTGCCCTCGAATTCGGTGCCCTTGATCGCGTTGTTGCCGTTGGTGACATAGGCTTGGTGGTGCTTGTCGTGGTGATATTCCAGCGTCTCCCGCGACATGAACGGCTGGAGCGCGTCATGGGCGTAGGGCAGATCGGGAAGGGTAAAGGTCATTTGGCCTCTCCTTAGGCTGTCAAATCACACTGCTGAGAATGGCTTCGTCATGAACGGCTTGGGACTTGCCAGCCCGGCGGATCAGCCGCCATTCCACGCGATAGTTAAGCCTCCCGCTTCCGGCCGGCAACCGGCTTGGCGCGCCGTGGGCCATGATATTGCGTCGGAGCAAACGGCCCGAAACATGCGGGACGGGGCACAATGAACAGGCCATTTGCAGGCATAGTTCAGTGCGAATTGTGAAACAGTCTCTTATTCAATAAGTTAGAAGATGATCGGAGAGGCGATGAAGCCGCCTGCCTCCGGTGGATACTGAGGGTACTGCGTTGATAACGATCTTCGTTCTGTTGGGCCTGGGGTTCTTTGCCGGTGGCATCGCTGCCATCGTTAATGGCTGGCCCTACCTCGTGCTCGAGCGGGGCTTCACCCTGGTCATAGCCGGCAGCGTGGCTGTCGCTGCTGGGATCATCCTGCTTGCCCTGTCGTGGGTCCTGGTGGAACTGCGCCGCGTCAGGGTGGCGATTGCCGGTGCGCTGACGGTGGCCTCAGCCGGGCCTTCCGCCGCTGACGCGGCGCGGGCATCGGTGGAGATGGATGACGATGTACGGACGATCCCGGGCGAAGCCCGGTCGACGCTTCCGGGCCTTGGCACCGTGGCAGCAGGGGCCGGGCTTGTCGCCGCCGGCGGGGCCCTGGCTGCTTCAATGCGCGGTGGCGCTGAGGATGCTCCCGCTGCCGCCCAGGACTTGCCTGAGCCTGTGATCAGCGATCTGTTCGATGAGATCACGCACCCCTCGGAGCTGCCCGCTGACCGGCGTGAGGAGGCCATTGACGCGGTCGAGGAGCCCGAAAAGGGCAGGGCGGATGCCCCCACGGCCGAGCTGCATGAGCCGCATGAAACGGAAGCGGTGCTGCCCGAGCTTGCGCCGGACGTTGGCACCCCGTCGATTGCCGCTTCCTTCGTGACGCAGCATGAGGACGAAGCCGCCGGAGAGGTCGAGGACGCCGACACGGGCGCTGTGGCGGGTGACGAAGACCTGCGTTCGCCTCAAGCGCCAGCCTGGTGGCCGCAGGTCGAGAGGCCGCGCCCGGAGGAGGCCAAGCGCCCCGTGGAAGCCGATGATTTCGGCGCCTTGCGCCAGCATCTCTCGTTCGGTCCGCAGCGCCCGGAACCCGATTTCGAGCCCGAACCGGAGCCCGATCTGCCGGTGGGAGAAACATCGTTCGATCAGCGCGATCGCGAGATCGACGAGGCCGCCGCCTGGATGGCACCGGCCTTCGGCCGGCGTGAGCCGACTTTTGGCGAGCCCGAGCAAGTGGCGGATGAGCCTACGATACCGCGCTGGCCGCCGCTGACCAGCGGAGCGCCACGGCTGGAGCCGGATGTCGAGAGTGCGGATGCGCCGGAGGTCCAACCGGACACGACTGAGGCGGAATCTCGGATCGAGCCGGTCTTCGAGGAGACCGAGGCTGAGGGCGAGCCGCTGGATGAAGCCGAGGAGGCAATCTCCGGCGAAGAGACGGAAACGGTTCCCGAGCCGCCCGGCCCGGCGACCTCCGACGAGGGCGTCGTCGGAGCTTATCAGGTCGGCGACACGCATTTCACGATGTATGCTGATGGTTCCATCCAGGCTCGTACGCCCGATGGCGAGTACAAGTTCGCCTCGATGGACGAGCTCAAGACCTATCTCGCCAGCGAGAAGAGCAGGCTTGGCGGCTGATCAGCTCTTGGCGGCCGCTTGCTCCGGCCATCCCTCGCGGATCGTGTGGATGGCGAAGGCATAGGCCAGCGCCACCTCCCTCAGCGAGTCGAAGCGCCCGGCCGAGCCGCCATGGCCGGCCTCCATATTGGTGTGCAGCAGGACCGGCCCGCCGCCGGTCATGGTCGCGCGCAGTTGCGCGACCCATTTTGCCGGTTCCCAATAGGTCACACGAGGGTCGGTGAGCCCGCCCATCGCGAGCAGCGGCGGGTAAGCCTGCGCCTGGACGTTGTCATAGGGCGAATAGCTCTTGATCATGTGGAAGGCTTCGACGTCCCGGATCGGGTTCCCCCATTCCGGCCATTCCGGCGGGGTGAGCGGCAGCGTGTCGTCAAGGATCGTGTTGAGCACATCGACGAAGGGGACCTCGGCGATGATGCCGGCGAACAGCTCCGGGGCCATGTTTGCGATTGCGCCCATCAGCATGCCGCCGGCGCTGCCACCCTGCGCGACGATGCGGCCGCGTGCAGTAAAGCCGGTATCGGCCAGCATCTCGGCCGCCGCGATGAAGTCCGTGAAGGTGTTGGTCTTTTTCTCGCGCTTGCCGTCGAGATACCAGCGCCAGCCCTTGTCGGTGCCGCCGCGGATATGGGCAATGGCATAGACGAAGCCGCGATCGACCAAGCTGAGCGGATTGGTCCGGAACGAGGCCGACATGGCCGCGCCGTAGGAGCCGTAGCCATAGAGCAGACAGGGCGCTGAACCATCGAGGGCAAGGTCGGCCCGGTGCAGAAGCGAGACAGGGACCCTGGCTCCGTCCTTCGCCGTCGCGAAGACGCGTCGCACCCGATAGGCCGCCGGATCGTGGCCGGACGGAACCTCCTGGCGCTTCAGCAGCGTCCGCTCTCCCGTCGCCATGTTGTAGTCGTAGGTTTCGGCCGGGCGCGCCATCGAGGCATAGAGGAAGCGCAGCGTGTCGGTTTCGAATTCGTAGCCGGCATCGAGGCCGAGACCATAGGCCTCCTCGTCGAAGGAGATGCTGCTCTCGGCGCCGCTGGCGAGGTCGCGGATGACGATGCGCGGCAGGCCATCCTCGCGTTCGAGCCGGATGAGCCGATCCTTCAGGCAGAGATGGCTGAGGATCAGGCGGCCTGATCGGTGCGGTATCAGGTCCTGCCAATTCTCCGGCGATGGGGATGCGAGCGGGGCCGAGACGATCTTGAAGTCCTCGGCATCGGCATTGGTCAGGATCAGGAAGTCGTCGCCGTGATGCTCGACGCTGTACTGGCGGCCCGTCTCGCGCGGCGCGATCAGGACCGGCTCAGCCTGCGGTGCGGCAAGATCGACGAAGCGGGTCTCCGAGGTTTCATGATCGCTGATCGAGATCAGCAGGAAGCGGCCGGACTGGGTCTCGTCGATATCGACGAACATGCCTGCATCCTGCTCGTCATGCAGGAGTTCGTCCTCGTCCATCCCGGTGCCAAGTCGATGGCGGAAGACCTGCGACGGGCGGTGATCGGCGTCGAGACGGACATAGGCGAAGGAGCGTGAATCGGGCGCCCAGACGATGTCGCCGGTGGTGTCGGTGATCCGGTCGTCCAGATCCGCTCCGGTGGCAAGGTCGCGGACCTTGATGTCGTGGAGCTCCGAGCCCGCCTCGTCCGCACTCCAGGCAAGCAAGCTGTGATCGGGGCTGTGGGCCGCGTCGCCGAGCTCGAAGAAGTCCTTGCCCTTTGCCAGGGCGTCGGCATCGAGCAGGAGCTGCTCGCGGGCTTCGCCCTTTTCGGGCCTGATGCGCGGCTTGCGGCAGATCAGAGGATGTTCGCCGCCGCGCCGATAGCGCGAATAATAGAGGAAGGCGCCGTCCGGCTGTGGGACGGCTGCATCGTCTTCCTTGATCCGGCCGCGCATTTCCTTGACCAGATCGCGCTGCAGAGCACGCGTCGGTGCCATCAATGCTGCGCAATAGGTGTTCTCAGCTTCAAGATAGGCGCGAATATCTGCAGGCAGTTTGCCGGGGTCCCGGAGAACATCCTTCCAGTTCTCGGCCCTGAGCCAGCCATAGGCGTCGCTCAGCGCAACTCCGTGAACGGTACGGGTCTCCGGCCGCTTCTCGGCACGGGGAGGCAAGGGGAGGCGTTTGGTCACGGCAGGGCTCGCACTGTCTTAAGATGGCGTTAAGGATTGAGGGCGATGTGGGTATCGTTGCGTAGTCAACGTCGTTTGTTGCGATGTTCACGAAGGTTCGGAGTTCAAATCCGGGTAGGCATAGGACACTTGGGTACTTCGCGCGCGCAATGAACAGGTAAGGCCGGTGTGTGGCGCGAGCAAGACAACCAGACCGAGCATGATCATGGCCGCGACACAATACGGACGCTATGAACAATGTTCGTGGGTGCAGTAAGTCGGGCGTTTGAATGTATTCATGCGATCGATTATTGTCTTGCGAGAGTGTTTTCTATGCATTAAACCGTTTCCTCGTCGTCTCGCTTTTTGTGATTCTGGCTTGGGCAGCTCTTGACCAGCTGCTGGGCTGGAAGAACGAAGGCTTCAGTCGCGGGACGTTCAGGCCGATCCGACGATTTTTTTGTCCAAGAACACATAAGGAGTATTTTCGCCATGACCGACAACGACGGCTCGGATTTCATCGAGCTGACCGCGGACATCGTGTCCGCTTATGTGTCGAACAATTCTGTTCCTACGTCCGAACTGCCCGCTTTGATCAGCGATGTGCATGCCGCCCTGAGCCGCGTTGTTGGTGGTGTTGCGCCGGTTGTGCCTGCCGAGGCGCCCAAGCCGGCCATTCCGGTCAAGAAATCCATCACGGCCGACTATCTGATCTGCCTTGAGGACGGGAAGAAGTTCAAGTCGCTGAAGCGTCATCTTCGTACGCAGTACAATATGTCGCCCGAGCAGTATCGCGAAAAGTGGGGTCTGCCGCCCGACTACCCGATGGTGGCTCCCAACTACGCCGAGGCGCGCTCGCAGCTGGCGAAGAAAATGGGCTTGGGTCAGCAGCGCCGCAAGCGCCGCTGATTGCTTGTCGCGGAGGACGGCGCTGCCAATGTGGGCAGCGCTTGCGACCAAACAGTTCGTCTGGCCGCCGGGTTCCCGGCGGCCTTTTTCATGGCGCTGCCGCTTGCCGGCGTGCTCGGCGGGGATCGCGTCGTGCCTCGGCTCATCGGTCCCAGCCGTCGCCTGGGGGCGCCGACATCCCCCAGCGAAGCAAATGAGGAAGCGGCAGGAGGCGAGGCTTAACCGGCCGCGCGACAGCTTTCACTGCGCCCGCCGCATTCGGTCTTGAGCAGTCTTAGGCGACCGCCCTGCGGGCATCCGTCTTGATGCGTTCGATCATCGCGCGCACGCCGTTCGAGCGTTGCGGCGTCAGATGGGCTGCGAGCCCGAGGGATTGGTAGATCGTGAATGCGTCCGTCGCGAGGATCTCCTGGGCGGTGCGGCCCGAATAGATCGCGAGTGCCAGCGCAACGAGGCCACGTACGATATGGGCATCGCTGTCCCCCAGGAAATGCAGGCGCGTCCCTGCGCCGGGGCCGCCTTCCCTGCGTGCCGCCAGCCAGACCTGACTGGCGCAGCCGCGGACCTTGTTGTCGTCGTTATGCGCTTCTTCCGGCAGCGGGGCGAGGCTGCGGCCGAGCTCGATGAGATACCGGTAGCGGTCGTCCCACTCTTCGAGCAGCTCGAAATTGGCGATGATCTCGTCGAGGCTTGCGCTCATGTCCTGTCCGCTCGGAGCCGCGCCATGGGCGGGGCGGCAACGGCGAGCGTCTTCGGCCGACCGGCGCCCCCCGTCAAGCGCTCGCCCTTCAAGATATAGGTGCGAGTCTGCTAGCGGGTAGTGGCCAGAGGTTTCTGGTTTGCTGCACTGAGCGTGAGCGCCAGGAAGCGGGAGCGCGTTTCCGGATCGAGACCAGCCAGGATCTCTGCGGCCTCACGGGCGGCCATGGCGCCATTCGCCACTGTCCTGACATCGACCTGGCTCGCAGCCTTCGCCACGTTGCGCAGGGTATCAGCCGCGCCGCCATCTTCGGCTTTGCCGCCATGGACGGGTGAGTTGAGGGCGATGACCCCGATCACCGCCAGGCTGCGCAGAAGATAGGCCATCGCTCGTTTCCCCGGTTGCCGGCAATGCCGGCTCGCCCCTGATCCCGAAGACATCCTAGATCCGGATCTCAAACGATCGCGTCATTTGTAAGCAATGCATTTGAATCGAAGGCGCAGCTCTATCTTCAGCTTCCGTTCACCCTGCTGCGAACATCGAAATGGATGAAATTCGTCGGCCGAACTGCTCTAACTATCTGTACAATTTGTCGAATTTCTCTCCGCGGAACAGGTTCGGCGCGTTCGGTCGGCAATCGCCTTAAACCCCGCTTAAACCCGGCTCGGCAAGGATCGGGATGTTACAGGCAAGTCGGCCTGCCGAGGTGAGCGTTGCGTTTTCCCATCACGATGACGGCGATCAGGACACAGGTAGCGGCGATGGTTCATCCATCGGTGCTGCCGAATTCCGTTGAGCGCATCCGCCACGAGCGCTTCATGCTGACGCGGCTGACGCTCGGCGCGGTGGCCCTGAGCCTGGCTCCGGCCTATCTCGCCTGGCGGGGTACGATGGGCGCGCTTGAACTGCTTGTGTTGATTGCGGTGACGCTTCCGTTGCTGGCTGTCTTCATTCTCTCGCGCAGCGGGCGGCTCGAACTCGCCCATTGCATTTCGGCCGCAGCGCTGGCGCTCCTGATCGTCGCGCTTTCCGGCATGACCGGCGGGATCGCGTCGCCACTCCTGCTGTGGCTCGCCGCCATTCCGGCGGAGGCCATGTTCTTCGGCTCGCGGGCTTATGTTGCCCGCGCCGGCGCCATCGCTGCCGGCGCCCTGGCTTCGGTCGCAATCGTGCATGCATTCGGCCTGTCCGCGGAGCCGGCTCCCTGGGTCTCCGCTGCCATGCCGCTATTGGCTGCTGCCGCAATCCTGCATGTCTCGGTGGTTGCCTTCGGCTTCCTGTGGCGGCGTGACGACGAGATGCGCGAACATCGCGCCTCCGGCGTGCGTGCGCAGCTCCTGCTCGACCATGTTGGAGACCTCGTGACCTGGCATGATGCGACCGGCGCCGTTGTCTTCGCCAATGCGGCTTCGGCCTCCTTGACGGGCGCAGAGCCGCGCGAGCTGATCGGGCGAGGGCTGCTCGAGCGTGTCCATGTCGCCGACCGCCCCCTTTTCCTCAAGGCGCTCAGCGATGCCGCGCACGGTGACGGGACAGCGAGCGCCTGCTTCCGCACGCTGTTCGTGCCGCGCCAGGACGAGCCGGGAACGCCGTCCTCTCCGGTGGCCCTCTGGCTCGAGATGCAGGCGCATCGCGTCGCGAATGCCGGGCCGCGGGACGGGGCTGCGGTCGTTTGCGTCATGCGCGACGTCACCGCGCGTCGTGCGCTCGACGAAGAGCGGGCGCGCGGCCATGCCGAGGCCGTCCGTGCGAGCGACGAGAAGGGACAGTTTCTCGCCACGGTGAGCCATGAGCTGCGCACACCGCTGAACGCGATCATCGGCTTCTCGGAAATGCTGGGAACCGACAGTTACGGCCTGCTCGATGCTGGCAAGCGCCTCGAATACGCCAATATCATTCATGCTTCCGGCCATCACCTGCTCGATGTCGTCAATACCTTGCTCGATGTCTCCAAGATCGAGAGCGGAGTCATGGCGATCGAGCAGGAGCCGCTCGATCTTGCGGAACTTGCCCAGGACGGCTGCAGGCTGATGGCGCTACGTGCCGAAGCGGAGAAGGTTGCCCTGGAACGCGTCATCGGCCCGGATCTGCCGTTGCTGCGTGGCGACCGTCGTGCGCTGAAGCAGGTCCTGCTGAATCTGCTTTCGAACGCGATCAAGTTCACGCCGGCTGGCGGCCGGGTCACGCTGGCCGTGGTGCGTGACGGCGATATGCTCGATCTTTCGGTGTCCGATACCGGCATCGGCATTGCGGCCGCGGATCTGCCACGGTTGGGCGACCCCTTCTTCCAGGCCAAGGGCTCCTATGACCGCGCCTATGAGGGCACCGGTCTCGGCCTGTCGGTGGTGCGTGGCCTCGTCGGCCTGCATGGTGGCCGCCTGACGGTGGAGAGCGCTCCAGGTGTCGGCACGCGCGTCTCGGTGAGGTTACCGGTTGGCGGCGTCGCCCAGGCCTCCGAGCCCGCAAAGATCGTTACCTTCGCCCGAGCGCCGCGCCGCGGCTTCGAAACCAAAGAACCCTATCGTCTGACTGCCTGATCGAGAGCCGACCATGTCCGTCACACTCGCAGCCCGCGCTCACTCGAACGCGACCCTGTCCGCTCCGGCGAGACGCGCCCCGCCGGCTCGCCGCAAGGCGTCCTTCCTGATGCGGATCTGGCGCGCAACCTTGCGTCGCCCGGGTCGTAGCCTGATCCTGACCCTGTTCTCGGCTGCCGCCGCGGCCATCCTGATGAACGCGCTCCTGTTTCAGAAGGCGCGTCATCCCTCGCCAATCCTCTCACAATCCACGACGGCCACCCCGTCGCCGCGCAACGCGGAGCGGCGCACCGAGCAGGCCCCTGCCGCTCCCGCTCCGGCCGCATCCGTTCCGGCGGAGCCCGCGCAATTGCCCCCTTCGCGCCCGGGCGGCTTGACGCAGGCGGCTCGTGAAGCGGCGCCGCGTCCACCGGCATCCGTCAATGCGGCCCCGCGCCCTGCGCCGGCCCAGGCGGCCGCACAGCGTGCTCCCGCCCCGGTGCGTGACCGGGATCCGATCGCCGATCTGATCAACGGTGTCGACATGCGGCCTCCGGCGGAAATCCGGGGCGTGGCTTCGGCCAAGCCGGCTTCGCCGCGCCGCACCGTGGAAAACTGAGGCAGATCGCGTACCTTCCGACGATGGCGCGTCTTACCAGCGATTTTTGGGTCTCAGCCTATTTGCGGCAGGCGGCACTCGACGGCTTCGATGCCGTCCTGCGCCGCCGCGGTGCCAGCGAGGCCGGGGCGATCTTCGTCAAACTCGACCGGCTTGACGGCACCGCCGCGCTCTACGGGCCTGCGCCGCAGGCGCTGGCGGACGAGAGCGGCGCACGCCGCTTTCAGCTGATCCTCGATTCCGACCCGCTAAGCGTTGAGGAACGGGTGGAGCGCGAACGTCGTTTCGATCCGGACCTCTGGCTCGTCGAGATCGAGAACCGGAAGGGCGATCCCAGACTGGCCCTTGCCGAGGGCTGACCCCCGGCAGCGTATACGAACGCTCAGCCGTGCTCGCGCCCGCCGCGAAGTCCGCGTCTGACCTCGTCGAGGACCGAGCGAGTTTCGGGCCTGGCGGCGCCGGAACGGGCAGGCGTTCCACTCGGGTCGAGGAGGGGCTGGTGCTGGCCCTTGCGGCTGGACAGACCCTTGCTCTCGCCGGATATCTGCATGACGAGCCGATAGGCCACCCCTGGGGTGACCGAGCGCATCAGCGCCACCAGGGCGAAAATGCGCTCCACCGAATGGGCGGCATCGTCGCCAAGCCGGATCAGGAGGCGCGTCGCGTCCTCGACGCTGACGCCGCCGGCGATCAAGGTCAGTGCCGTCAGGTCGCGCGAGTGATCGCGGGCCATTGCCTCGGCGAGACGGATGCCCGTGCCCAGCTGGCTCGAGAGCGCACCGAAGAGGCCATCGCGATCCTGTTCGGCGGTGGCGAGCCAGCCTGCAAAGGTCTCCGGCGTCGGCGCCGGGCGTCTCTCCGATGGGCTGACCGCCTCCAGCGCCGCAAGCGATTCGATTGTGGCGCGGCGTCGTTCGGCTCCGGCATGCAGGAAGAGCGGGATCAGATCTGCGCTGTTGATGTCTCGCCGCACAAGCAGGCCCGGCACATAGGCKGCATCGTCTCGCGCCCGGTCGAGCAGGAGGTCGAGCACGGGCCGGGGCAGGGGGGCGGACGGGTTGGCGAGGAGCGCCAGATCGACTGCCCGCTCGCCCCGACCCGCCAGCATCAGGCTGGCCTTGGCCGGCAGGTCGGCCCGTTCGGCAACGACAATGGCAGCTGCTGCGTCGCCATGGGCTGCAATGTCTTCGAGCTCGGAGGGCGAGATCGGGCCGCCATGGCGCATCAGCGTCGACAGAACAGCCCCACCGCGTGCCTTGAGCGCCTGCAGGACATCAGCCTGCGCATGGCGCCACCCGGCAAGCTTGCGCGCCAGGATGATGGCTGTGCCCTCATCGATGGCGGGAATCAGGGCGAGTGCCATCTCCCGAAACGCCTCCAGATCCTCGCTGGAGGGCTGGGCAGTCGACATCAGCAGATCGGCTTTCACACGCAGTGAAACCTGGCTGAGATCGAGCCCGCCGTCACGCGCGAGACGAGCGAGCTGCGCAAGATCGGCGGAGATTCGGGACGGCATACTGACAACTCGTCGGAGACTCGGGTGGTTTCCGTCAACTTATGCCCGACGCGTTAATGTGGCGTTAACCATGTCGGGGCCTGATGCGGTTTGAGGGCCTCGGCTGCCGGCGCCGGCCCGCGCCGTGCCATCCGTTCCCTGCCTCGACCGCAACCAAGGCGCCAACCAAGGAGGCGCATCATGGCCGTCGTCATTCCTTTCGCGCCGCGTCGGCGCAGGGTTGCTGGCCTGCTCCCGGCCATTCCCCGGGAAGCCGGAACGATCCTGTTCTTCACCGGTGTTCGCTACGAGCGCCCGCCGGAGCCGCGCGCTTCCGGCAGGCCGGAGCGCAAGCCGAGCACCCGGTCCCGTGCCAAGTCCGCTCCGAAGAGTGTCAGGCAGCCGGCGTGATGCTCCTGTTGCGGCGTATGCGTTCCGGTGCGGGCAGGGGGAGCCTGCAATGGGCTCTGGCGGTGGCCCTGTCGGCAGCGGGCTGTGCGCCGGGCAGCGGCGACTTCGGCCGCCCGCGTCCCGGTATCTGGAACGATACCATTGCGCCAAGCATCGGCCTCGGCTCCGCAATCGCACGTGGCGAGGCCGTATCGTATTTCCATATGACAGACGACGAGGAGCAGTTGCGCGATCGCGCCTGGCGCTTCGTCATGCCGGCACATGAACGCAATGTCTTCGAGCGCCAGGTCTCCGATCTGGCCTATGCCCGAATCCTGCCGGCAGCCGCTCAGTCCAGCAACATCTCCGATTATCATCGGTCGCTGATATCCGGCTCCTTTCGGTCGCAGGCCTCGCGCTACAATCGGCTGGCCGAGGATGCCCACGCCGACCGCCTGCTGATCGGGCCGTTCCGGGGCAATGCAGCCAGGGTGGTAGCGGCAGACCGGATCCGGATGAAGACGCTGGAGGCATCGCCTCTCGTGCCGCCCGATCAGAACGATCCGGCCCTGGCGCGCGTGATCGAGAATGAAGGCCTGATTCTCTGGGTCTGCGAGCGTGTCGCCTTCCGGCTGGAAAGCTACCGCTATGCGCTGGCCAATCTCGTCGTCGAGATGCCGGCGCGCGACGCGGTCAGGGCCGAACGCAGCATCATGGCGCTCGAGGCCGAGGCCGGGCCCCTCTGCAAGTTGCCGCTGATCGGCACCTTCCGGAGTGACGAGCCGTCCAGGCCGGTGGTCTACAAGGGCTGATCAATCCGCCAGGCCGCAGGCGACGCCTTTGGCCATCGCCTCGGCATCGGGCCGGTCGGAAGGCAGCTTCGCCAGGACACGCGCGACGATCAGGCCTTGCTCCGTGTCGGACACGACACGCAGTTCGCGGGTGGTCTCTCCCTCCTCGTCGCGTGCCAATCGCTCGTCGAGCTGTTCGCTGGTCATCACCACGAATTCCAGAACCCCGCGGATCGCGGCCCGGTCCGTGATGGCGTAGCCGACACCGCCGCCACGCCGGTGCAGCGATAGTCCCAGCGGCAGTGATCCGACGCGAGCCACCACCCGCATCGGGCCGGCACTCAGATCATAGCTGCAAACGGCGGTCACCAGGGCAGGGTCGGCATCACGCGGGGCCGGCAGGCCTGCGGTCTGCGCCGATACCAGTTCGGCCTGCCCCCCGGCGCCCAAGGCCGCATAAGCCGTTGCCGCATCGCGCTCCGACAAGAGCGGGATCAGCAGCACGATCACGATATGGACGATTCCGGCCAGCACCAGCCCGGCCAGCGTCGCCAGTGCGAAGCGGCGGATCGCGGTCGTGATGCGCAGACGCCAATTCATCGCCCGCTTTGCCTTCGCGACGACCGGACCGGAAACACCGTGGGAGGGCTCGAAACTTGTCATCGGCAATCGATCCGGCCGATGCGGGGAAGGGACTCGGGGCGCAGTTCGCTGGCATGTCCAGAGATCGGGGTATCATAGAGCCTCAGCCKAAACTGGAACCGCCCGCGAATGGGCAATGGCAGCCAGTTCCCCGCCTCCGGCGTCGTCCCGGCAACCACCCGGACACCGGCGCTCTCGTCGCGCACGATCTCGGCATCGGTGAATCCGCTGCGTTCGAGCGGCAGGTGAAAGGCGTGGCCATCGGCGTCCGTGACGTTCAGTGTCCAGCCTCGCGTCGTCGGCGTCGTTCCGGTGACGAGATAGCGGCAGCGCCCGTCGAGCACCTGGCCGCTCTCGTCGCGTTCGGCGATGAACTCGAGCCCTTCGCCGGAGCCAAGGGGCAGATGCACGCCGCGGGCCAGATAGGCCCGCATATAGGGATCGACATCACGCCCGCCGCTGCGCGGCCAGGCGGTCCATGAACCGACCTGCAGCCGTCCGAGCGGAGGGCGCTCCGCGACGGCATAATGCGCCGAGGCGAGCCCGAGCCCGGCACCGAGTGCGATGATGTAGGAGAGCGTTAGGAGGCGCACGGCTAAGCCTGTTCAGCGGATGCGGCTTGCGCCACCCGGTGGCGTCAGGTCCTGGATGCCGGCCTGGGCCGTCCGTCCTGCCGCCCGCACCGGCTCGATCGTGCGGAACATCGCGCCGACCGCCGAGAGAACCTCGAAGGACTGGCGCGGCATATGTCCTGCGCCGGCGCCCAGCGCTGCGGCATCGGCTGCCGGAGCATTGGCCTTGGCGAGTGCTGCGACCTTCGGGTCGGTCACAGGCGTGACACCCGGGATCGGTTTCAGCTCCAGCCCCTGATGGGCGAACTGCATGATCTCCTTCCAGGTCATTGCCGGCAGGGAACCACCCGTCATATTCGCCGTCTCCGACGAGTCGTCGTTGCCGAACCACACCGCGCCGACCAGATTGCCGGAATAGCCGACATACCAGGCGTCCTTGTAGCCATTGGTGGTGCCCGTCTTGCCGGCCGTCACGACGCCGTCGAGCGCGGCGCGACGCCCGGTGCCTTCGGTCGGAACCTTGGACAGCATGAAGTTCATGTCCTGCGCGACCTGGACGCTCAGCACGCGCTTGCCGGTGCCGTCGTCGCGATCATGCCGGTAGATCAGCTCGCCCTGCGAATTATGGATATCGATCGCGGCATAGGGCTTGGCCCGCAGCCCGCCATTGGCGAACACGGAATAGCCTGCGGCCATATCCATGACCGTGACTTCGGCTGCGCCGATGGGCAGCGAGACCGTGTCGGTCAGCGGCGTGGTCAAGCCCATGGCGTGCGCCGTCTCGATGATCTTCATCCGGCCGATGCGTGCCGCGCGCGCCTCGTGGGTCTCGCCGGTGGCGCGGCCGATCGCGATCGACATCTGCACCGGGATCGTGTTGATCGACTTCGCCAGCGCCACCGTCAACGGCATCGACCCGGCATAGGAGCGTCCGTAATTGTTCGGGCACCAGTTGCCGATGCAGACCGGGCGGTCGGTCACGATCGTGTTAGGACGATAGAGCCCCGCGGAGAGTGCTGCCGCATAGACGAACGGCTTGAACGAAGAGCCGGGCTGCCTTGCGGCCGTCGCGCGGTTGAACTGGCTCGCACCATAGTCGCGCCCCCCGACGATCGCGCGCACGGCGCCGTCAGGGTCCATCACCACGGTCGCCGCCTGCTTCGCATGATAGGCCGGGCCGTGTTGGCGCAGGACCGTCTCGATCGCGTGGTCGGCGCGATCCTGGATCGCCGGATCATGCGGCGTCTTGACGGTCAGGACCCGGTCCGGGCCGATCTTGCCCTCATCAGCCAGCTTGCGAACCTCTTCGAAGGCCCAGTCGAGATAGTAATCGGGGCTGACGTCGCGCTTACGGTCGACCGGGGTCGCCGGGTTGCGCTTCGCGCTGTCGATCTGGCCTGCGGTCATGAACCCGGCATCGACCATCGCGTTCAGCACGTCATTGGCGCGGGCGCGGGCTGCCGGCAGATTGACATGCGGCGCATATTTGGTCGGCGCCTTGAACAGTCCTGCCAGCATGGCGGCCTCGGCCACGCTGACATCCTTCACGGATTTGCCGAAATAATATTCTGACGCAGCCGCCACGCCGAAGGTGCCGCCGCCCATATAGGCGCGGTCGAGATAGAGCTTGAGGATCTCGTTCTTGGTCAGCCTGTATTCGAGCCACAGAGCCAGGAACGCTTCCTTGATCTTGCGGTCGAGCGAGCGCTCATTGCTCAGGAAGAGGTTCTTGGCGAGCTGTTGGGTCAGCGACGAGCCGCCCTGCACCACGCCCGAGGCGCGCGCGTTCACGGTGATCGCGCGAAAGGTGCCGAAGATGTCGATGCCGAAATGGTCGTAGAAGCGCCGGTCCTCGGTTGCCAGGACGGCCTTGATGAGATGGTCCGGCAGTTCCTCGAGCTTCAGCGAATCGTCATGGCGCGCGCCGCGATGACCGAGCTCGGAGCCGTATCGGTCCAGGAAGGTCACCGCGAAGACTTGATGCTTGAGCGCCTCCTCGCGGCCTTCGTGGAAGGCCGGGATTGCGAGCATGAGCATGACGAGAGCGCCGGCGATCCCGACATTCAGGCCCTCGCTGGCGAACTCCGCTGCGAGCCGCTTGCCGCCGGAGACGGTCAGCCGGTCGGCATAGCTGCGCAAACGTTCATAGGCTTCGCCCGCGCGACGGCCCGCGCCCCAGAGCGTGTCGTCGATCCATGAATCGACGGCAAGCGCGAAGCGCTTGAGACGGGTCGTCCAGTTTGCCTTCCTGAACTCCATCGCCGCCCGGGCCACCCTGACGAAAAACTGCGGTTATCTCCTGCCGCGACCGGATGGTGTTGGCAACCCAAAGTGCCCCTTGGTAGGGACATAGGATCGACCTTCGCGCGCGTGAAGGCCAGTGTCATCCTTTAAGCAGATGAACAGCAGGTTTCGCGCCAGACGATCCGTGCCATTGCGAAACAGTCCGCCCGGATCGACGTGCAGCTGGGATGCGCGGCATCGCGGCGCTTCCCACGAACCCCACGAGGGCGCATAAGCGCCTTCATGACGGACGCACCCATCCGGCCAGAGCCATTCTGGCTTAGCAAGACGCTCGACGAGATGACCATGCAGGAGTGGGAATCGCTCTGTGACGGCTGTGGGCGCTGCTGCCTGGTGAAGCTCGAGGACGACGATACCGGCCGCATCCACGCGACCGATATTGGCTGCCGATTGTTCGATGCCGGGACATGCCGCTGCAAGGATTACTCCCATCGCTCGACGCTCGTTCCCGATTGCGTGACGCTGACCCCGGAAGACGTTCGCACGCTGCCGTGGTTGCCGCCGACCTGCGCCTATCGGCTGGTCGGGGAGGGGCGTGACCTGCCCTGGTGGCATCCGCTGGTGTCTGGCGACCCCGAGACGGTCGTCACGGCCGGCGTCTCCGTGCGCGGCCGGGTCTTCGCCAGTGAAGATGACGTCGATGAGGACGACCTGCCCGAACGTATCGTCAATTGGCCGCTGCGTTGGCCGCGTGCGGCGCGCAACCCTTCGCGTGGCTGAGGAGCGTCGCAGATCTGCAGCAATCCTGCTGCAGCCTCGCTCATTGATTGTTCATCCGCTTTTCGGCATGACCTCGCCCGTCCCTGCCGCCCGGCTGTCTCTGCCGGCGGCGCTTCGCATGAAACTTTTGGATCGCCGGCGCGTTGCTGAGCCCGGCTGGATGAAGAGGTAGTTGTGATGGCTGGTGGGAAGTGGGTCTACACCTTCGGCGACGGCAAGGCCGAGGGTGAAGCGGGCATGAAGAACCTGCTCGGCGGCAAGGGTGCAAACCTCGCCGAGATGAGCAATCTGGGCTTGCCGGTTCCGCCCGGCTTTACGATCACCACCGAGGTCTGCACCCATTATTACGATAATGGCAAGAATTTCCCGTCCGATCTCGCCGGGCAGGTGAAGGCTGCGCTTGCCGAGATGGGGCGTCTCACCGGCAAGCTCTTCGGCGATCCTGCCAATCCGCTTCTGGTGTCGGTGCGCTCCGGCGCTCGCGCCTCGATGCCAGGCATGATGGACACCGTCCTCAACCTTGGCCTCAACGACGTCACCGTCGAGGCCGTGGCGAAGGCCTCGGGCGACGCCCGCTTCGCCTGGGACAGCTATCGCCGCTTCATCACCATGTATTCGAACGTCGTGCTCGACGTCGATCACGGCCATTTCGAGGAGGCGCTCGAAGGCTACAAGGAGCGCAAGGGCTTGCATCTCGATACCGATCTCTCGGCCGATGACTGGAAGGTGCTTGTCGGTCGTTACAAGGACATCGTGAAGAAGGCGCTCGGTGCCGAGTTCCCGCAGGAGCCGCAGGAGCAGCTCTGGGGCGCCGTCGGCGCAGTGTTCTCGTCCTGGATGAATGCCCGCGCGATCAAATACCGCGAACTCAACAATATCCCTGCCTCCTGGGGCACGGCCGTCAATGTCCAGTCGATGGTGTTCGGCAACATGGGCGAGACCTCGGCCACCGGCGTCGCCTTCACCCGCAATCCCTCGACCGGCGAGAACGCGCTCTATGGCGAGTTTCTGATCAATGCGCAGGGTGAGGATGTCGTTGCCGGCATCCGCACTCCGCAGGACATCACCGAGGTGGCGCGTCAGGCCGCCGGCTCGGACAAGCCTTCCATGGAGAAGGCGATGCCCGCGGCCTATGCCGAGCTCTGCCGGATCTACGGCATCCTCGAGAAGCATTATCGCGACATGCAGGACATGGAGTTCACCATCCAGGAGGGCAAGCTCTGGATGCTGCAGACCCGGTCCGGCAAGCGTACCGCCAAGGCCGCGCTCAGGATCGCGGTCGATCTGGCACAGGAGGGATTGATCGGCGAGGAGGAGGCGATCGGCCGCGTCGAGCCCGGCGCCCTCGAACAGCTCCTGCACCCGGCGATCGATCCCAAGGCCGAGCGCCGCGTGCTGACGACCGGCCTGCCGGCTTCGCCCGGTGCGGCGGCCGGGGAGATCGTCTTCAATTCAGACGATGCGGAGGCTGCCAAGAAGACAGGCCGCAAGGTCATCCTGGTCCGGGTCGAGACCAGTCCGGAAGATATCCACGGCATGCATGCCGCCGAAGGCATCTTGACCACGCGTGGCGGCATGACCTCGCATGCGGCGGTCGTGGCGCGCGGGATGGGCAAGCCCTGCGTCTCCGGCGCCGGCCAGATCCGGGTCGACTATGCCAAGGGCACGCTGACGGTGGGGCCGACCACGCTGCGGGCCGGCGATTTCATCACGATCGACGGCACCCTCGGCCAGGTTCTGCTTGGCGAGGTCAAGATGCAACAGCCGGAGCTTTCCGGCGATTTCGGCACGCTGATGGGCTGGGCCGACAAGGTTCGGCGCCTCAAGGTCCGTGCCAATGCCGAGACGCCGCGCGATGCCCGCGCGGCCCGCGATTTCGGCGCCGAGGGCATCGGGCTCTGCCGCACCGAGCACATGTTCTTCGACGAGGATCGCATCCTGCCGATGCGGGAGATGATCCTCGCCGGCGACGACAAGGGACGGCGCGACGCGCTGGCCAAGCTCCTGCCGATGCAGCGGCAGGATTTCGTCGAGCTCTTCACCATCATGCAGGGCCTGCCGGTCACGATCCGGCTGCTCGATCCGCCGCTGCACGAGTTCCTGCCGCATACCGACGAGGAGATCGCCGAGGTGGCGCGCGCCATGGCGGTGACGCCGGACGTGCTCCGGCGCCGGGCGGCCGAGCTGCACGAGTTCAACCCGATGCTCGGCTTCCGCGGCTGCAGGCTGGCGGTGGCGTACCCTGAAATCGCCGAGATGCAGGCCCGCGCCATCTTCGAGGCCGCCGTGATCTCGGCGCGCGAGACCGGCAAGCCGGTCATCCCGGAGGTGATGGTGCCGCTGGTGATGGGCGTCGCCGAGTTCGACCTCGTCAAGGCCCGCATCGACGCCATGGCGAAGGCCGTGATCGGCGAGAGCAAGACCGAGTTCACCTATCAGGTCGGCACGATGATCGAGCTGCCGCGCGCCGCCTTGCGTGCCGAGGAGATCGCCCGCAGCGCCGAATTCTTCTCCTTCGGCACCAATGACCTGACCCAGACCACGCTCGGCATCAGCCGCGACGACGCGGGTTCCTTCCTCGGCTCCTATACCGCCAAGGGCATCCTGGAATTCGACCCCTTCGTCACCATCGACCAGGAGGGCGTCGGCGAACTCGTCAAGCTCGCGGTCGAGCGCGGTCGCCGGAGCCGTCCGCGGATCAAGCTGGGCATCTGCGGCGAGCATGGTGGCGACCCCGCCTCGATCGGCTTCTGCGAGAGCATCGGTCTCGACTACGTCTCCTGCTCGCCCTTCCGGGTGCCGATCGCACGCCTGGCCGCGGCGCAAGCCGCACTGGGCGCGATCAAGGCCAAGGACGCCTGAGCAGGGAGATCCTGATGGTCGGCCTCGAGCCGACCATCTCCTGGACGTCGGTCCCGGGCCTGCGCCATGCTCGGCCTGAGACCGACAATCCTGCATTGCCGCGAGAACGGCCGCCGGTCTAGTTTCGCGCCATGCAGACGCGTATCGGCCAACTCTCCCGCCCCTTCGGCAAGCTCTATTACGAGGTCACGGGCTCTGGCCCGCCCATCGTCTTCGCTCATGGACTGGGCGGCAATCATTTGTCCTGGTGGCAGCAGGTCGCTCATTTCAGTCCGCAGTACAGCTGCGTCACCTTCGCTCATCGCGGTTTCGCGCCGTCGGAGCCGGTGGCCGGAGGCCCCGATCCGGCAGACTATGCCGGCGACCTCGCCGCGCTGATCACCCATCTGTCGTTGGAGCGGCCGGTTCTGGTCGCGCAATCCATGGGCGGCTGGAGTTGTATGGATTATGCGCTGGCGAACCCCGGTCGGGTGAGCGGGCTCGTCATGGCCTGCACCACCGGCACGCTCGATTTCGGCAAGGCCGGAAGGAATATCTCGAGCGAACTCGCGGCCTGGCAGCAGCGTGTCGATGAGACACTGCCGCGTTGGGCCAGGAGCGGTATCCATCCTGCCTGCGGCGAAGCCTTCGCGAAACGCTTGCCGGCGCTCTACGAACTCTACAAATCGATCGACCGCATCAATGCAGGTCTGGACAAGGCGCTGGTGCGGCAACGCATCTGGGAGGCGCGCAACCGCCCGCCGTCCGACCTCGCCGCACTCGATTGTCCAGCCTTGTTCCTGTCCGGCGCCGACGACCTCGTCGTCCCGCCTTGTGGCGTCGCGGCGGTCGCTGCCCATGCTCCCAGGGGCCGCTTCGTCAGCGTTCCCGAAACCGGCCATTCCGTCTATTTCGAGGATGCGGCGCGCTTCAATGCCGAGCTCGACCGCTTCATCTCCGAGTTGAAGGGCTGAACCGTGCCGTCTCGCGCGCTCACCACGATCGGCTTCGATGCCGATGACACGCTCTGGCAGAACGAGCAGTTCTTCCGGCTGACGGAGGAGCGTTTCGTCGCCCTGCTCGGCGAGCACGGCGAAGCCGCCGAAATCTCCGGCAGGTTGCTGGACGCCGAGCGTCGCAATCTCGGCTTCTACGGATTTGGCATCAAGGGCTTCACGCTCTCGATGATCGAGACCGCGATCGAGGTCACAGGCGGCAATGTGCCGGCTTCCGTCATCGCCGAAATCCTTGCCGCCGGGCGCGAGATGCTGGCGCATCCGGTCGAGACGCTTCCGGGGGCACAGGAAACACTGGAGGCGCTGGCCTCCGAATACAGGTTGGTCCTGATCACCAAGGGCGATCTTTTCGATCAGGAACGCAAGCTCGCCCAGTCCGGGCTGGGCGATTTCTTCCAGGCGGTCGAGATCGTCAGCGACAAGAGTGTCACGACCTATGAACGCATCTTCGCGCGTCATGGTGACGGGCCGAGACATGCGATGATGGTGGGTAACTCGCTGAAGTCGGACATCGTGCCGGCGCTGCAGGCGGGGGCCTGGGCTGTGCATGTGCCGCATGAGCTGACCTGGGTGCTCGAACATGCCGAGGAACCGGTCGCGGAGCAGCGCTATCGCCGCCTGGCGGATCTTGGCGGCCTCGTCGGGCTTCTGGGCGAGATCGAATGAGCGCTAGCGACGGCCCCTGGTCGGACCATCCGCCGCGTCAAAGCTGAGGAGCGGCCCGGAAGGCATCCGTTCCAGGGCGCAAGCGAGCAGTCCCCGTTCGAAGACCAGATCGGCAAAGAGTTCGGCCTGCCGATTGACATCGCTCATTGCGGTTATTCTGTCGGCACGCCGACGAAGACGTTGATGCGACGGGTCGAGGGATGCAGCCTCGACGCAGAGCGGGCCTCCGCGGGCCGCCTTCTCCGATGCTCCCGTCTTGCGCGGATGCCGGGAAGGGGGCGCCGTTGCGCATCAGGGCGCTGCGCTGGACCCGCATTGCAATTTATGCTAGTGCCGCCCATGTAAGACGAGATGCGGCCGGGTTCTGGCCAATCCTCCGCGCGGGATTTCCCGGTCGGCGGGCACGATTCAGATCCACCACACATCGTTATCAAGGCCACGGCGAGGCGTCCGCGCGTCAAGTCGTGTCTTCCACATACGAACGCGGATCTGAAACGTAAGGACTACCCTATGAACAAGGGCACCGTGAAGTGGTTCAACACCACCAAGGGCTATGGCTTCATCACCCCTGAGGCCGGCGGCCAGGACGTTTTCGTCCACATCAGCGCTGTCGAGCGTGCTGGTCTGCGCGAACTTCGCGATGGTCAGGTCGTCTCCTTCGAGCTGATCGCCGATCGCAAGACCGGCAAGTCCTCGGCCGGCAACCTCGTCGTCGCCTGAGGCTGAATACTGACCGGGAGGGTGCTCGCACTCTCCCGGCTCTCTCTATCGATACCTTTACAACAATACCTTTCGGCGCAGTGGCTAGCGGTTCGCCGGGCGGAATGACGTACTTCAATGCCGAACCCATTCGGTGGCGCAGCCGGTTTCCACATGCGCCCCTTGCGTTTCGGCTTCAGAAAGACCTGTTTTGACACAATTTACAGACCTCGGCCTCGCCGAGCAGCTTCTCAAGGCGCTCGCGGCTGAAGGTTATTCCAAGCCGACGCCCATCCAGGCGCAGGCCATCCCCCCTATTCTCGAAGGCAAGGATCTGTTCGGCGCGGCCCAGACGGGCACGGGCAAGACGGCCGCCTTCTCGCTGCCGATGCTGCACCGGTTGCTGAACAACCCCCGGCGCATGCAGCCGCGTTCGGTGCGCGCACTCATCCTGAGCCCGACGCGTGAGCTTGCGGCGCAGATCGAGACCAGCATCCGCACCTACGCCCAGTTCACCACGGTCAAATCGGCCGTGATCTTCGGCGGCGTGCCAGTCGGCAAGCAGATCCGTGCGCTTGGCCAGACCGTCGACATCCTCGTCGCCACGCCCGGCCGCCTGCTTGATCTCGTCGACCAGCGCGCAGTCTCGCTGCGCGAGATCGAGTTCCTGGTGCTCGACGAGGCCGATCAGATGCTTGATCTCGGCTTCATCCATGCCCTGCGCCGGATTGCGACGCTGATCCCGGCCAAGCGCCAGACGCTTCTGTTCTCGGCGACCATGCCGAAGCAGATCCGCGAGATCGCCTCGGCCTATCTGACCAATCCGGTCGAGGTCGCGGTGACGCCGGTTGCCACGACTGCCGAGAAGGTCGAGCAGCGCGTCATCTTCACCGATCCCGGCCACAAGCCGGCGCTGCTGGCGAAGACGCTCGGCGTGGCGGAGATGGAGCGCGCGATCGTGTTCACGCGCACCAAGCACGGTGCGGACAAGGTCGTGCGCCAGCTCGAGCAGTCCGGCATCAAGTCGGCTGCCATCCACGGCAACAAGAGCCAGGGCCAGCGCGAGCGCGCTCTCGGCGCTTTCCGTGATGGCGAACTGCGCATTCTGGTCGCGACCGATATCGCGGCGCGCGGCATCGATGTCGACGGCGTCAGCCATGTCGTCAATTTCGACCTGCCGAACGTGGCGGAAACCTATGTCCACCGCATCGGCCGCACCGCGCGCGCTGGTGCCACCGGCGTCGCCATTGCCTTCTGCACCCCGGAAGAGCGCGGCGATCTGGCGGCGATCGAGAAGCTGACCCGCGTTTCGCTGACCCCGGTCGGCGAGGTGCCGCACTGGGATGGTCGCACGCCCAAGAAGCCGCCGCAGAACCAGGGTCGCGGCCGCAATGGCCAGGGCTCCGGTGGCGGGCGCGATCATGGCCGGCCGCAGGGCCAGCGCCAGGGCGCGAAGCCGCAGCAGGCGGGCAAGCCCCAGCATGCCGCCGGTCAGCGCAGCGAGACTCCGCGCAATGACCGTCCGCCGCAGCGCACTGAGGCGCCTTCGGCGCGAAAAGACAGCGTTGCCGGCAAGGAAGGACTTGGCGGCGTCGCGTTCTTGCAGCAAAGAACAGAGCAACGTCGCAATGGCGGCGCCCGGCGCCGCGCGAACTGACGCGCGGATAGCCAGGGGACGATCGGGCCGGCGGATCCCTCTGATCCGGTCGTCCGCCCAAGGCGCAGAAGAAGGACCAAGGAATGGCGAAAGAAGAACTTCTCGAGTTCGACGGCACGGTGGTCGAGGTGCTGCCCGATGGAAACTATCGGGTGAAGCTCGACAATGACCATGTGATCCTGGCCTACGCGGCCGGCAAGATGAAGAAGAACCGCATCCGCACGATCGCCGGAGACCGGGTCGTCGTCGAGATGTCGCCTTATGATCTTGATCGCGGCCGCATCAACTTCCGTCAGAAGACGGCGGGACCGGCTCCGGGTGGGCCGCCGCGCAATCAGAACTTCCGTCGGCGTTGAGCCACAGCATGCGCTTCAGCCGGGTTGAACTGCTCTTCCTCGCTGCAGGCGCAGGCCTCGGAGGCCTTGTCGCACTCGCGGCTCACATTGGATGGCTGGCGGGATCGGCAGCTTTCCCGCGCTATCTGTTCGTCCTGATCGGGCTCGGCCTCATCGAAGTCGTCTTTGGTTTCGTGACGGGCCGTCCGCCCGGCGCCCTTGTCGGGATGCCCGCCCGGATCCTGGCCTTCGTGCTCGGTCTTGGCGTCCTGGCGCTGGTCACCGGCGGCATCGCCTGACTGCCTGCCATATTCCCCAAACACATGAAGGACCGCGCGCTGGCGCGGGATGCCGAGTGCTGGTCAGCATCGGGGAGACGTGCTAATATCCTTATGCTCAAAACGAGCATAGCTGGCTAGCAACAGGCCGGCGGCGACCCGGAGCGGAGCTCCGGCATCGCAGGGATGAGGAGGATGCCATGTCTTTGGGCTTGGAAAAGACTCGGGGCTTCGAGGCCGACAACGCTGTCGCCCCGGTCACTGTCGCGCGCCGCAGGGACGATCCGCGCTTCCGACCATTGCCGATGCCAGACCTGACCTGGACGCCTGAGGTCGAGGCCGCGACCGCGCATCTCTACGAGAAGGTCAAGGCCGTCATTCCGGCGGTGGAGTGGCCCTTCTTCGCGCCGACGATCAAGGCGATCAACGAGCTGAAACAGGTCCGCAACGCGGTCATCCTCGGCCATAACTACATGACGCCGGAGATCTTCCATTGTGTCTCCGACATCGTCGGCGACTCCTTGCAGCTCGCCAAGGTGGCCTCGAAGACCAAGGCAGAGGTCATCGTGCAGGGCGGCGTGCATTTCATGGCCGAGACCTCGAAGCTGCTCAGCCCCGACAAGATCGTGCTGATGCCGGACATGAAGGCCGGCTGCTCGCTGGCCTCTTCGATCACGGGCGCCGATATCCGTCTGTTGCGCGAGCGCTATCCCGGCCGTCCGGTCGTCGCCTATGTCAACACCTCGGCCGATGTGAAGGCGGAGGTCGATATCTGCTGCACCTCGTCGAATGCCGTGCAGGTGGTCGAGAGCCTGGGCGTGCCGGAAGTCATCTTCGTGCCTGACCAGTATCTGGCGAAGAACGTCGCGGCGCAGACCAAGGTGAAGATCATCTCCTGGGCAGGCGCCTGCGAGGTGCATGAGCGCTTCACCGCCGAAGAGCTCGTGCGCTACCGCGAGGCCGATCCGAGCATCAAAATCGTCGCCCATCCGGAATGCCCGCCGGAAGTCGTGGCAGTTGCCGATTACGCTGGTTCGACCAAGGGCATGATCGACTGGGTCAAGCATGAGCTGCCGGGCCGCGTCCTGCTCGTCACCGAATGCTCAATGGCGGACAATGTTGCAGCCGAGACGAAGGGCGTCGAATTCGTGCGGCCCTGCAATCTCTGCCCGCATATGAAGCGCATTACCTTGCCCAAGATCCTCGAGTCGCTGGTCTATATGCAGCACGAGGTGGTGATCGATCCGGCGATGGCCGAGAAGGCCCGGCGCTCGGTTGAKCGAATGGTCAACCTGACGATGTAAACCCGCATGCCTCTCCCTTCAGGGGGAGGGGCGCTGGCGGCGGATTGGCCCTCATGCCTGACATCCAAGCGGATATCCTCATCGTCGGCGGCGGGCTGGCGGGGCTGTTCACGGCCTTGAAACTGGCGCCGCTGCCCTGCACGGTGCTGGCGCCGCGCCCGCTCGGCGAGGGCTCTTCCTCGAGCTGGGCGCAAGGCGGCATTGCCGCGGCGATGTCCGAGGGCGACACGGCCGGCAAACACGCTGCCGATACGATCGCGGCGGGTGCCGGCATCGTCGACGAGGCCGTCGCGCATATGGTTGCCAATGAGGCTGCCGAACGCGTCCATGATCTTCTGTCCTATGGCGTCCCCTTCGATCGCGATCTCGCCGGGCGACTCGTGCAGTCGCGCGAGGCCGCGCATTCGGAGCATCGTGTCGTCCGCGTCGGCGGCGATGGTGCCGGCGCCGCGATCATGCAGGCGCTGATTGCGACGGTGCGGCAGACGCCTTCGATCACCGTCCGGGAAGGGTTCATTGCCGAGGACCTGCTTCTTACCGATGGCGCCTGCACGGGTGTGCTGGCGCGCGGCGAGCACGGGGCGGCGCGCGAGGCGACGCGATTTCATGCCGTCGCGACCGTGTTGGCCACGGGAGGCATCGGCCATCTCTACGCGCTGACCACGAACCCGGCGGAGGCGCGTGGCGAAGGACTGGCCATGGCGGCACGCGCCGGCGCGACGATTGCCGATGCGGAGTTCGTGCAGTTTCATCCAACCGCGCTGGCGCTCGGGCTCGACCCAGCCCCGCTGGCGACCGAAGCGATCCGGGGCGATGGCGGCATTCTCGTCAATGCCGCTGGCGAGCGGTTCATGCTGGCTGCCCACAAGGACGTCGAGCTCGCCCCACGCGATATCGTGGCGCGCGCCGTCTTCGCCGAGATCGCGGCCGGGCGCGGTGCCTTCCTCGATGCAAGGGCGGCGATCGGCACGGAGTTTTCCGAGCGCTTTCCCGCCGTCACCGCCGCCTGCCGCAAGGCGGGCATCGATCCAGCGACCGAGCTCATGCCGGTGGCGCCGGCCGAGCACTACCACATGGGTGGTGTGGCGACGGACGCTCATGGTTGCACGACGCTTCCCGGCCTCTATGCCGCCGGTGAAGTGGCCAGTACCGGCTTGCATGGTGCCAACCGTCTCGCCTCGAATTCCCTTCTGGAGGCGGTGGTCTTCGGCGCACGTGTCGCCGAGCACCTGAAGGGCCGCCCGTTGGTGATGAGAACCAGGGGGAAGCCTGTCCGCATGAGCGGCACGGCAGCCTGCTTGCCGACAGCCGCGGACCAGCGCGCGATCGAGCGCTTGCGCGCGATCATGTCGGATAGGGCCGGCGTGGTGCGTGGCGGGCCAGGGCTGCTTGCCGCGTCGCGTCAGCTCCAGGCCATCGCCGAGGCTGCGGACAGTTCGACGCTCGTCAACATGGCGAGCGCCGCTCTCATCATCGTTGCCGCAGCGCTTGCCCGGCGCGAGAGCCGTGGCGGCCATTGGCGCAGCGATTTTCCGCAAGCCAGCGCGGCGCTGGCGACGCGCAGCAAGCTGACATTATCGGCGCCGCCTGCCGCGCGCCGCGCCCTGTCCTGATCCGGAGCCCGACGTGAGCCAAGCCGTCCTCAATCCCCTGCTCATCACCGAAGCGGTGCGTGCCGCTCTGATCGAGGATCTCGGCCGGGCCGGTGACATCACCACCCTTGCGACGATTCCGGCCGGCAAGCGGGCAAGCGCGGTGATCGCCGCGCGCAAGAGCGGCATCGTTGCCGGGCTGCCCTTCGCCCGCGAAACCTTCCGGCAATACGACCCGTCGGTTCGCTTCGAGGCCGCCATGTCGGACGGCGACAGGCTCGAACCCGGCGCCATTGTGGCTCGCATCGAGGGGGAGGCCCGCTCTGTCCTCTCGGCAGAGCGTGTCGCCTTGAATTACATGGGCC
Source organism: Allobosea sp. 05T433 (assembly GCF_056396065.1). Taxonomy (NCBI): domain Bacteria; kingdom Pseudomonadati; phylum Pseudomonadota; class Alphaproteobacteria; order Hyphomicrobiales; family Alloboseaceae; genus Allobosea; species Allobosea sp. 05T433. The sequence goes on from NZ_JBFTKS010000001.1 coordinate 412,096, forward strand.
GACTCTCGGGCATCGCTACACTGGCAGCGGCCTATGTAGCCAAGGCCGCGGGCACGAAGGCGATGATCGTCGACACCCGCAAGACCACGCCAGGCCTGCGCGCGTTCGAGAAATACGCCGTTTGCTGCGGTGGCGCCGGCAACCATCGCTATGGGCTCGATGACGCCATCCTGATCAAGGACAATCATGTCGCCGTCGCCGGCGGCATTCGCCCCGCCTTGCAGGCGGCCAAGCGCCAGGCCGGTAACTTCGTCAAGATCGAGATCGAGGTCGATACCCTGGCCCAGCTCGAGGAGGTCCTCGCCGAGGGGGCCGACATCGTCATGCTCGACAACATGTCCGTTGCGGATCTGACCACGGGCGTTGCGATGGTCGGCGGCCGCATGAAGGTCGAGGCCTCCGGCGGCATCACGCTCGACACTGTCGCGGCGATTGCGGCGACCGGCGTCGACATGATCTCGGTGGGCGCCCTGACCCATTCCGCCAGCGTGCTCGACCTCGGGCTCGATATCGAGATCGCATGAAAAAAGCCCCGGCCGAAGCCGGGGCGTAAGGTCGTTTCCGTGGTTAAAAGGGTCTGCGTCTAAACTCTTGGTAGGCGTGAACTCAATAGCGGCCGCGCGCCCAGTATTGCGAGCCAGGGCTCATCAGCACCTGGCGTTGGCGGGTTTCGTAGAGAGCGGGGATCGTCTCGTGCACGACCTGCGTCTGGCGCACCATGACCTTGCGCTGACGCTGGCCATAGACGGCGGGCAGGGTCTCGTAATCGGTGCTCGCCGGGCTGATCTCGACCGTACGCTGCTGGATGCCGTAGCGCGCGGGAACATCGACCCAGCAACCGGTGACGTTGCCATAGAGATCGCGGCTCACCTCCCAGCGACGCCCCGCCGGTGAGATCAGGACCTGTTCGGCAACCGTGCTGTACTGGGCCGGGCGATAGCGCGGGATGACCCGCTGCGGATGCACCATCACCTGCTCGGTGACGTATTCATATTCGGCCGGAATGATGCGCGACTGCGTCTGGGCCGGGCGCGCGACATAGGTCTCGTTGATCGTGCCATAGACCGGGGGCGACTGCTGCAGCGTGTAGCAGGCGGAGCCATAGCAGCCACCGCCAGCCTGGGCGCCCTGGGCGCCGAGCAGCAGCGCGGCCGCAGCCACCGAAGCGGCCAATGCGGAAGCGGAAAGCACCTTGCCTCGCATGTCTGACTCCGACCTCCCCGGCGGCGTTCTGGCGCCGCCGTGTTGGAGGCAGAAAGCCAGCCGGCAGTGATGAACGCAAGGTAAACGCGAAAACAAGGTAAAATTAACCATGATCCGGCGCGTCCGGCAAGGCCTCGAATACTGAATTGGAATGCAAAGGCAGCAGGCCGGCGAGCCCTACGCAGCGGAAGCCTCCCGGCTCAAGGGTAGAGCGGGCCGCAAGTCCCGGCCGGGCACGGTGGCAAGAACGATTTCGTTCAGCGTGCAGCCGAGATGGACGCAGCTTCGGGCTGTATCCCCCGGGCTCAGATCACGTTCCGCTCGGACCAGCAGAGGCGCAGCAGGACAGGTTGCCGGATCCTCCGTTCACAGCCTCCTGAATGGGTGGGCAGGGAACCGAGCCATAGGAACAGAACACGCAGCAATCACCCTGCTTCGGCCGGAGCAATGCGCCGCATCCCTTGCATTCGTAGAAGAACTGGCAGGCGTCGGTCGGCATCGTCTCGGCCGCCGCGTGTCGGCAATGCGGGCAGGTAATCAGGGACTGAAGCTGCATTCAATTCACGCGCGGTTCTGAGGCATCAGGCTTCATAGATGCAATTCCAAGCGACGGGCCGGGTCAAGCTGACAGGACGACTTTCATGAGCGTCCTGCCTGGTGCTGCCCGGAAGGATCAGGTCCTGGCGCAGTGGCTTTCGCTGAGCACCCTCATTGAGCCGACAGAGGTTTCCAGGGCAGGGGGGCCTCCCGTGGGGTGACCTCCGGGCCGGCCAGAGGTGCCTCGATACAGCCTCGCTCCCGCAAGCCAAGACCCCGCATTCTCGCAAACAAGCCCGGTATTCAATCTGTTTGGAGTCAGGGCCCGCGGTTGAAAATTCAGGATAGACTAAGTCTGGCCCGGCCTCAGCTGATAGAAGACGTGCCGGCCGATCACATCCATTTTCTTCAGCTTCTTGGCCCAGTACGGCCGAACATAGTCCGCGTGGTAATGCGTGGAGGCGCCGACATCCGCGAGATAGGTCGTGCCCTCAAAGACCTCGCGTGCGATGCGCACGGAGGCGCGCCACGGCTCGGGCTCGGTGATGCGCAGCGACTTGCCCTCGCAGGCGAAGGTGAACTGGCAGGCGAGGTAGCGGTTCCGGTTCTGGTAGACCACGCCGCAGACCGAGTCCGGATAAAGCCCGCTCTTCACCCGGTTGAGCACGACCTGCGCGACCGCAGCCCGGCCTTCCTCGGATTCCGAACGAGCCTCGAAATAGACGGCTTCGGCGAGGCAGCGCTGCTCGCGCGCCATGTTCTCTGGCAGGATCAGCCCGGTATAAATCTGTTTCGGCCCCGGATCGCTCTTGCGCGCGACGCTGGTTGCGGGAGCGGCGGCCTTGCCGATGGCGGCGGGCCGTGCGGCGGCCACGGCCGGCGGCGTCGTCGGCGCGATCGTGGCGACGCTGTAGTTCACGGCCGGAGTCGATGAGGCCCGTGCTGCGGGCTGCGGAACCGAGGGCGTCGAGCCGTCGATGCTCTCGAGATGCAGTTCGGCTTCCCGCGGCGAGGTGATGATCCGCTTCGGCGAACTCGGCGAGGAGTCCGAGAGGGCTGGGTCGGTCAGTCCCTCGTCATTGGAATAGGGCTCGAACCCCACTTGCGGACCGTCGCTGCTTTCGCCCTCGCGCACGGCGTCGAGCGCAAAGCCGCCCGAAATCAGGCCCGGCTGGTTGTCGCCGAAGACGACACGTTCGAGCTCGCGTGGCTGCGGGGTAAGCGTCAGGCCCGGGCGCAGGCCGGGCAGCAGGTCGCCCTTGGCGCTGCGGTCGACCTCGGGGAAGGCGCTTGCCGTGCGCTTCATATCCTCGCGCGGCTGGCGCGGATCGATGGCGATGCGCCGTTCGGGGTCGTCGAAGGAGAGATGAGCCTGTTGGATCGAGGATGACAGCGTGAGGCCCGGCAGGCGGAAGGCGCTGGCCGCAACCAGCATCGAAGGGCCTTCCTCGAGCATGGATTCGGGCGAGGGCGCTGCGCGCCGCAGCATGGAATAGGGAATTGCGTCGCCGTCGTGATTTTGCCCGGCGGATGCGGTGAAGGAAACCAGCAGCCCGACGGACAGCGCCCAGGGCGCGACCGTGGCCAGGGCCCATTTCAGACCCAGCGCTCTGATTCGCCTCGTGCGACGCCGTAACCGCAACTGACTCAACGCTCTGCCCGCCTTGACAACACCGGGGGTCGGCCGCGCAGCCAAGGCGCGCTTTTCGACGATCCCGTTATCCATCCGGTAGGGTTGAGAGCCGGTTAATGCCGCGCTCGGGCGCGCGTTCTTCGGCGACCCGCGTTCCATGTGCGGCCGTGATGTGGAATTTCACGAAAAGACGTTGTTGCGGCGCGGGACGAAACGATAACGTGCAGCCACACGTTTAGACTTGCTCTCCTTCTGTCCTATTGTCGGAGCTCCCAATGAGTGCGGCCACTGGGCGCAGATACGCGCCCGAAATCGTCGTCGCTGCCGGCTGTCTGATCGCGCTGATCACCTTCGGCCCCCGCGCCAGCGCCGGTCTGTTCCAGATCCCGATGACGCTGGAATTCGGCTGGGGGCGCGACACGTTCAGTATCGCCATTGCCCTGCAGAACCTGCTCTGGGGCCTCGGCGCTCCCTTTGCCGGCGCCGTGGCCGACCGGTTCGGCACGGTGCGGGTGCTGTGCTTCGGTGCGTTGCTCTATGCCGCCGGCCTCGTCGTCATGGCCTATGCCACGACGCCGATGACGATGCATCTCGGCGCCGGCGTGCTGATCGGCTTCGGCCTTTCGGCCTGTTCGTTCAATCTCGTGCTGGCTGCCTTCGGCAAGCTGCTGCCGGAGCAATGGCGCCCGATGGCATTCGGTGCCGGCACCGCGGCCGGCTCCTTCGGCCAGTTCCTGTTCCCGCCGATCGGCAACATCATGATCGAGCAGATCGGCTGGCATCAGGCGCTTGTCGTCTTCGCCGGCTCGGTGCTGCTGGTGATGCCGCTCGCCATCATGCTGGGAACGCGCAAGACCGGAGAGGCCAGGCAGGTCGCTTCGGCTGTCAACCTGCCCAACCAGAGCGTCACGCAGGCCCTGTCGGAGGCTTTCAAGCATCGCAGCTACGTCCTGCTCGTGCTTGGCTTCTTCACCTGCGGCTTCCAGCTCGCTTTCATCACCGCGCATATGCCGGCCTATCTCAAGGATGCCGGGATGCCGGCCTGGGTCGGCGGCTGGACACTTGCCGTGATCGGTCTCGCGAATGCGGCGGGTTCTCTCGGCTCCGGCTGGCTGACCTCCCGCATGCCGAAGCGCCATTTGCTGGCCTGGATCTATCTGGGGCGTGCGGTTGCCATCGCCGCCTTCATCCTGCTGCCGGCCAGCCCGGCCACCGCGCTGGCCTTCGGCGTCGTGATCGGCCTGTTCTGGCTCTCCACCGTGCCGCCGACCTCCTCGCTGGTCATGCTGATGTTCGGCACGAAATACATGGCGATGCTCTACGGCTTCGCCTTCTTCTCGCATCAGGTCGGCGGTTTCCTCGGCGTGCTGCTCGGTGGCATCCTCTATGAGCGGACCGGCTCCTACGAGATCGTCTGGTGGCTTTCGGTCGCTCTGGGTGTCGCCTCCGCCCTGATCAACCTGCCGATCGTCGAGAAGCCTGTGACGCGCGCGGTGCCGCAGCCCGCCTGATCGGGACGGGGCAAAGACGCACATGCTTGCGCCTTGCGGATTGCCCGGGCTCGTTCCACTCCTGTCGTGACCAGTTGGCACGACAGGAGTGATGCATGTCCAGCTTCAAGGCGCTCGTCGCGACGAAGGGCGAAACCGGCCCGAACCTCGCCTTTACGGATTTCGCCGAAGCCGATCTGATGGAAGGTGACGTCACCGTCCGCGTCACGCACTCGACCGTGAACTACAAGGATGGGCTCGCGATCACTGGCAAGGCGCCGGTGATCCGGCGCTGGCCGATGATTCCCGGGATCGATTTCTCCGGCCGGGTCGAGACCTCCAGCCACCCCGATTTCAAGCCGGGCGATCTCGTCATCCTGGATGGCTGGGGCACGGGTGAGACCCATCTTGGCGCTTATGCCCAGAAAAGCCGGGTCAAGGGTGACTGGCTGGTGCCGCTGCCGGCCGGCATGACCCCGGCCGACGCCATGGCGATCGGTACCGCGGGCTACACCGCGATGCTCTGCGTGCTGGCGCTGGAGAGGCACGGGCTGAAACCCGCTGATGGCCCGGTTGTGGTCACCGGTGCTGCCGGCGGCGTCGGCTCGGTCGCGATCGCGCTTTTGGCGAAGGCGGGCTGGCATGTCATCGCCTCGACCGGCCGCGCCGAGGAGGCCGACTACCTCAAGGGCCTCGGTGCAGCCGAGATCATCGACCGCAACGAACTCTCCAACCCCGGCAAGCCGCTGGCCAAGGAGCGCTGGATCGCCGGCGTCGACGCGGTCGGCTCGCATACGCTCGCCAATCTGCTGGCGATGACCCGGTACGGCGGCGCCGTTGCTGCCTGCGGCCTGGCCCAGGGCATGGATCTGCCGGCTTCGGTTGCACCCTTCATCCTGCGCGGCGTCTCGCTGCTCGGAGTCGATTCGGTGATGTGCCCGAAACCACGCAGGCTCGAGGCCTGGGCGCGGCTGGCTTCCGATCTCGATCGCGACAAGCTTGCTGCCATGACCTCGACGATTCCGTTGGAGAGCGTGATCGAGACCGGCAAGGCGATCGTCGAGGGCAAGGTGCGGGGCCGGGTGGTGGTTGAGGTGGGCTGAGGCGATAAGACCTAAAACTCGGCTATTCGCTTTTCGAACAACGTCTGCAGCCTCTGATCAGCTTGCGATAGATCCGTGAACGGGGTGGATTCGTTGCCATCAACGATCCAGTACCTCACGGTTCCATCGCGGGCTTCCGTGATATCGACCAAGCGTCCCTTTCTCTCCTGTTTATAGAATACGACCATCTTTCCTTGATAGTCTCGGAATTTTACATTCGAGATTGAGTTAAACAGGTTGATGTTCCCCGAAGAAAGAAACGCAAGCCGTCGCCTAATGCTTTCAAAAGCGTCGAGTTCGGCCACCGTCGTCACAATTCCAGAAGACGAGATGGTGGGAGTTGGCGTGGCCGCCTCCTCAATCGCCGGGTCGGCTCTCGGGGTTGGCTTCGGGGCGTTCGCCGGAATGTCGAGGCGTTTCAGCACATTAGAAGTAAAGACGTCGTTGAAAGCTGCCTTGCTGATTGCTCTATACCCATCAATAGCATTGGCTCGAATGTGCTTGATGTCGTTCTCTTTGAGAAGAAAACGAGTAAATTCGACAGATGGTTCGTTGAACTGATCAGAAAGGTAGTCGAAGAAAGCTCTGTGGGTCAGGCTTCGCCTCGCGTTCTCGGCGACAGTTTCAGGGTCGAACTTTCCTTTGGTTAAAGCAAATAGGCCTTCAATTACCGTGTCTGAAATCTGGGCTTTGGCAACTTTATCGAAGTCGACGATCAAAAATGGATCATCGTCCATTAAATTGGGTTCAGCTGAATCGACGAAGAATTCGTAGATTATTCCGTCTGTCAGCATGCCCAGTTTGACGGATTTTGCGGCGTTAAAGTAGCTTTTAAGTTGACCTCGATCGTCCTTTCTGCCGTTTCCTGCGGTTTTGCATTCGATCGCTATGACTGGCTTCATGTCTTTCAGGATAGCGTAATCTACCCGATTTCTGTATTTTTCTGAGAAATCGGCCGCGTGCTCTGCCGCGACTTCGGTAGGGTCTCTGTCATCATAGCCAAGAACAGATATGAATGGCAGTATCAGTGCGACCTTAGTTGCTTCTTCATTATTGATGTGCTCGCGAACGCGTTGCACCCGCTCGCTGAAAGACACTAGGTTCGCGCGAAAATCGTCAATCGTAGCCATTTTGAATTTGCTCCCCCTCCCAAAGCAGTTAGGGCAAGCTTAGCGCGTGTCCTAAGGTATGCTCAATCTAATATGATAGCTTCCCTCTGCGTGAAGGCGGGGGCGAAGTAGGCTGACGCTCAGCCCGTCCCCTCGATCAGGCCGCGGTGCTTCGCGAGTTCGTTTCCGCAAAAGTCCATGAAGGCGCGCACCCGCGGCGCGTTGCGGATATCGGGATGGGTCAGGATCCATAGCCCCGTCGAGAAATCCGGATTGGGCGCCGTCAGGCGCGTCAGGCTGGGGCGTTGATCGGCGATGAAGCAGGGCAGGGGGCCGATGCCGATCCCCTGTTCGACGGCTTCGGTGAGGCCGAGTACGGCCGAGCATTTGAGCGCGATCCGCTCCGGCGCGACATGGTCGCGGACATGGCGTGCCGCCTTTACATAACCGAGCTGGTCGCCGAGCGTGACCCAGTCCCGTTCGAAGAGGACGGCAGGATCGGCGGCTTCCTCCGAGGTGAGCCCGTCCTCGCTGCGGCCATAGATCGCCCAGTTCAGTGTCGCGAGCCGGCGCCCGACCAGGGTTTCCCCGGGCGAATCGCTGGCCCGGATCGCGACATCGGCGTCGCGCTTCGAGAGGTTGAGCGTCTGGTAGCCGATGGCGACATCCAGCCGGATTGCCGGATGCGCCTGGCGGAACGCCGCGAAGATCGGCAGCAGCATGTTGAGGAAGAGCGTATCGGTCGTGGTGACGCGGACCTCGCCGGACGGGGCGACATCGCGCCCGGCCAGGCGCCGGTCGAAGGCGGTGACATCCTCCTCCATGCGGCTCGCCAGGACGGCCATCTCTTCGCCGGCGCAGGTAGCGACATAGCCCGTCTTGTGGCGTTCGAAGAGGGGCAGGCCGAGTTGCTCCTCGATCTGCCCGAGCCGGCGGAACACGGTGGAATGATTGACCCCAAGAGCAGCAGCCGCACCCGTCAGGCCGCCGTGATCGGCGATCGCCTTGACCAGCCTGAAATCATCCCAGGCGAGATTGGACTTCATCGACGCAGGCTCCGGTTGCGGCGGCAGCATCGCGATATCTTGCGCAATTGCAAGGCGCTGTTTGCGGGGCTCAGCGCGGTGCCGCAGCGCGCCTCAGCCGGTCGTTGATGGCTTCCCCGAGGCCGTGCGCGGGCACCGATGCGATCGCAATCGCCTTGGGGCCCTGCGCATCGAGCTGGCGCATGTAGCCGAAGAGATTGGCTGCAGCTTCCGCGAGATCGCCGCGCGGGCTCAGGTTGAGCGAAATCGCCGGCGCGACGAAGCCCGCTGGCTCCGGTCCGAAGCCGAGCCAGGCTTCTCCGGTGCGGGGCGCTTCGGCGTCCAGCCGCACCGCGGCAGCGGGCGCGTAATGCGAGGCGAGCAGTCCGGGCGAAATCGGTGCGGCGCCAGCCTCGCCGGCGAGCACCAGCGGGCGGCCGATCACGCCCTCGATCGCCGCGCGGGAGACGCCGCCCGGTCGAAGCAGCCTGGGCGCCCCATCGAGGCAGGCGATGATCGTCGACTCGACACCGACCTCGGCCGGCCCGGCATCGACCACGGCATCGATCCGGCCATCGAGATCGGCCAGCACATGCTCTGCGCTGGTGGCGCTGACCCGGCCCGACCGGTTGGCGGAGGGTGCGGCGATCGGGCGTCCGGCTGCTTCGAGAATGGCATGGGCAAGCGGATGCGACGGCACGCGCAACGCGACGGAGGCAAGCCCGGCGCGTGCCAGCTCGCTGACCTGGCAGGCGGACGAAGCCGGCACCACCAGCGTCAAGGGGCCCGGCCAGAAGGCCTTTGCCAGTGCCAGCGCATTGGCGTCGAACAGGCCCTCGCGCCGCGCTGCCTCGACGCTCGGCAGATGTGAGATCAGCGGATTGAAGCTCGGCCGCTCCTTTGCCGCATAGATGCCGGCGACGGCGTGGCCGGATGTCGCGTCGGCCGCCAATCCATAGACGGTCTCCGTCGGCAGCGCGACGAGGCCTCCGGCGCGCAGCAGGCGCGCGGCCTCGGCAATGCCTTCGGCATCGGCCTGCAGAATGCGGGTCGGACGTATCCCGGAGCCCGTTGACCTGGAATGGTTCATATATAAACTGTGTTGTGCGGCAGTGCGTATGGCGGAAAGTCGTGAGGCTGGCGCGTGGCGAAGGGGATAGTTCGTCGCTAACATCGCCGTCAACGCATAACGACGGCAGCAGACCTTGCGCCGGCACATTGCCAGGCGGGCAGGGCATTCAGGGAGAAGGCCATGAGCTATCGCGCCCCGGTCGAGGACATCGTCGCCACCTTGCGCCATGTGGCAGGGCTGGACCGGCTCGTTGCCGATGGCCTGGCCCCCGAGCTCGACGGCGGAATGACCGAAGCGATCCTCGGCGAGGCGGCGAAATTTGCGGGCGATGTGATCGCGCCGCTCAATATGGTCGGCGACAAGGTCGGTTCGACGCTGAGGGATGGCGCGGTGTCCACGCCGCCCGGCTGGAAGGAGGCCTACAAGGCCTGGGCCGAGGCTGGCTGGAACGCACTGCCGGCTCCGGAAGCCTATGGCGGGCAGGGCCTGCCGGCGCTGGTGCAGTCGGCCTGCACCGAGATGTGGAACTCCGCCGCCTTCGCCTTCGCGCTTGGTCCGCTGCTCACCGTCGGTGCGATCGAGGCACTGCATACCCATGGCTCGGCGGAACTGAAGGAGACCTATCTCGCCAAGCTCGTCTCCGGCGAGTGGATGGGTACGATGAACCTCACCGAACCGCAGGCCGGCTCCGACCTCAACGCGCTGCGCTCGAAGGCCGAGCGCGCCGGGGACGGCACCTATCGCATCACCGGCCAGAAGATCTTCATCACCTATGGCGAGCACGACATGACCGAGAATATCGTGCATCTCGTCCTTGCCCGACTGCCCGATGCGCCTCCCGGCACACGCGGCATCTCGCTCTTCCTCGTGCCGAAATACCTCGTCAACGCAGATGGAACGCTCGGCGGCCATAACGACCTGCGCTGCTCCGGGATCGAGCACAAGCTCGGCATCCATGCCTCACCGACCTGCTCGATGGCCTATGGCGACAATGGCGGAGCGATCGGTTGGCTGATCGGCGAGGAGAACCGTGGCCTCGCCTGCATGTTCACGATGATGAATAACGCCCGGCTGAACGTGGCGCTCCAAGGCGTCGCCATCGCCGAGCGGGCCTATCAGCAGGCGCTCGCCTTCGCGCATGAACGCAAGCAGGGCGCGGCACTCGATGCGCCGAAAGGCGCGCCGATGAGCCCGATCATCGTGCATCCCGACATTCGCCGTATGCTGATGGAGATGCGGGCCAAGACGCAGGCGGCGCGTGCGATTGCCTACATGGTCGCGGAAGCGCTCGATCGTTCGCATCGCGAGACCGATATCGGCAAGCGCAAGCAGGCCGCCGAACGCACCGCGATTCTGACGCCGGTGGCGAAGGCCTATGCGACGGATATCGGCGTCGAAGTCGCCTCGACAGGCATCCAGGTCCATGGCGGCATGGGCTATGTCGAGGAGACCGGCGCGGCCCAGCATCTGCGCGATGCCCGCATCGCCACGATCTACGAGGGGACCAACGGCATCCAGGCCATCGATCTCGTGCAGCGCAAGCTGCCGCTGTCCGGCGGCGATGCCGTCAGGGCGTTGATCGCCGAGATGCGGGGCGTGGCGGACGAGGTTGCGGCGGCCAACACGCCCGGCTTCGGCCGCACCGCCGATCGGCTGAAGAGCGCGGTCGACGCGCTGGAGCGTGCAACCGAGTGGATGCTCGCGACCATGGGGGCGAAACCTGCCGAGGTGCTCGCCGGTGCGACGCCCTATCTCAAGCTCTTCGCGCTGGCGCAGGGTGGAACCGGGCTGGCGAAGAAGGCGCTCGCCATGCGCACTGAGGAAGGCGGCGCCGCAGCCGTGGCGACTGCCCGCTTCTTTGCCGAGCATGGCGCCATCGAGGCCCCGGGGCTGGAACTCGCCGTGACGGAAGGCGCTGGCGCCGTGACCGAGGCCGACATGGTCTTCGCCGCGTGAACGGGGCGCCGTGCGCCTCAGCCGGCCTTGCGCACGCGCATGTGCAGGAACAGCGGCGCGACGCGGGTATCCGCGAGATAGGGCTCGCGCGCCGCCGTTTCGGCATCGACCGTCGGCTCGTGCATATGCTCGATGGTGAAGCCCGTCGTGATGAGGAGGTTGACCCACTCGCTCAGTGTGCGGTGGAAGCGCGGCACCTTGAACGGCTCGACCTTGGCCTTCTCATGCTCGGGCGCAGCGCCGAAGCGCCAGGTCTCGATCTCGCCATCGGTGGCGCGGAAATACTCGCGCACCTCGATCCCGAGTACGGTCTTGTTCTCGTCGCGCAGAACCCGCCGGAACGGCGTGGCGAAGCAAGGGTGCAGGATCGAGAATTGCAGGAAGCCGCCGGGTCGCAGGACGCGTTCGGCTTCGGCCAGGACGCGATCCTGCCGCGGCATATCCATCAGGGACATGAAGGCGGTCGCGAAATCGAAACTCCCGTCGGCGAAGGGCAGATCCATGCCGTCGGCGACCTGGTAGGCGATGCCGAGCGGAGCGACCGCTTCCGCCTCCCGTGCATGCCGAATGAAGGTCGGCGCGATATCGATGCCGGTCATCCGCGCGCCGGCCTGCGCAATGCGGCGCGTATTGGCGCCTTCGCCGCAGCCGATGTCGAGCCCCTCGATCCCGGCGACAGAGGGCAGGTTCGCCATGAAGGCCGGCGTGTTCTGGGCATCCCGATAAAGGTCGTAGCCGGCGCGCGCATGGCGCGTCCAGGTTTCGGCATTGGCCTCCCAGCAGGCGGCGACGTCTGCGCTGTCCATTCCGGCTCTCCTGATTCGGGGGACGGTCCGTCTAGAGGATTGCCGATGCCTGCGCTACCGGAATTGTCGCTCCGGTGGTGACCAGCGCCGACCTTGCGGCAGCGCCGCTCGCTAGCCGCATCTGCCTCGTTGCGGGAGCCTCGCGCGGCCTGGGGCGCGGCATCGCGCGGGCCCTGGGCGAAGCAGGGGCAACCGTCATCGTTACCGGCCGCTCCAGCGAGGCCGGCCCCCGCACGGACCAGCGGCCGGAGACTTTTGAGGACACGGCGCGCGAGGTCGAGGCGGCCGGCGGCAAAGGGCATCCCTATCGCTGCGACCATACGCAGGAGCGCGAGGTCGATCAGCTTGTCTCCTGGGCTCTGCGACGCTTCGGCCGGCTCGATTGCGTCGTCGATGCGGTCTGGGGCGGCAATGAGGGCTATGACGGCGACAGGTACCCCGACGGATCGGCCTTTGGCACGCCGTTCTGGCGCCGCCCGGCTGCACGGTTGGGCCAGGGCTTCGAGAGTGGCGTCTATGCGCAGTTCCTGCTGGCGAAGGCCGTTGCGCCGGCCATGGTCCAGATGCGCAAGGGGCTGATCGTCACCGTGGGTTTCGATACCGGTGCGGGCTATCTCGGCGATGTCGTCTACGATCTCGCCAAGGCTGCGATGAACCGGCTGACCTTCGCCATGGCGCAGGAACTCAGGCCTTACGGTGTCACCGCGCTCGGCCTCTCGCCCGGCCATGTCCTGACCGAGCGCGTGCAGGATGCCGGCATGGCGGCCGAGACGACGGAGACGCCACTCTATGCCGGCAGGGCCGTCGCCGCGCTCGCCGCTGATCCCGATGTCAACCGGCACGCCGGGACCGTGCTGCATGTTGCCGATCTCGCGCGAGCCTATGGCTTCACCGATAAGGACGGCACTCAGCCGGACCGTTTCACCATTCCAGATTGAGAGGGAGAGAGACCATGTCGCTCAAGAACAAGACGCTCTTCATCACCGGCGGCTCGCGCGGCATCGGGCTCGCGATCGCGCTCAAGGCGGCCCGCGACGGCGCCAATGTCACCATTGCCGCGAAGACGGCCGAGCCGCATCCGAAGCTGCCGGGCACGATCCATACCGCCGCCGCCGAAATCGAGGCCGCCGGCGGAAAATGCCTGCCGCTGATGGTCGATGTGCGCGATGAGGCTGCGGTCGCGGACGCCATTGCCAAGACGGCAGCCACCTTCGGCGGCATCGACATCGTCGTGAACAATGCGAGCGCGATCAATCTGACCAACACGCAGATGACCGACATGAAGCGCTTCGATCTGATGCACCAGATCAACACGCGCGGCACCTTCATGGTCTCGAAATATGCGATCCCGCATCTGGAGAAGGCGGAGAACCCGCATATCCTGATGCTCTCGCCGCCGCTCGACATGAAGACGCACTGGTTCGCGCCGCATCTCGCCTATTCCATCGCGAAATACGGCATGAGCCTGTGCGTGCTGGGCCTGGCCGGCGAACTCGCCCCGAAGGGCATCGCGGTCAACGCACTCTGGCCCCGCACCACCATCGCGACAGCGGCCGTCCAGAATCTGCTCGGCGGCGACAAGATGGTGCAGGCGAGCCGCACGCCCGAGATCCTGGCCGATGCGGCGCATATGATCTTCCTGAAGTCGTCGCGGCAGTTTTCCGGCAATTTCCTGATCGACGACAGCTTCATGGCCGGCGAAGGCGTCACCGACTTTTCGGCCTACCGCGTCGATCCGTCAGTGCCGCTGATGCCGGACTTCTTCGTGCCCGCCGACAGCAAGCCGCCAGCCGGTGTGAAGGGCGGGGTGTGAAGCGCGCCGCGAGGCGCGTCATCGGTTTGACATCGTTGGTGGCTTGGAGTTCCTGCCCTGCAGCAAAGCGGCCTGTCGGCTGCCGACGAGTCGCTCCCCTATGCTCCTGATCCACAGCATCTGCCCCGACCATGGCGACCGGTTGGCCCATCGCCCGCTCTCGGAGGATGAGCCGATCCCGGTGGGAGCCGTCTGGATCGATCTCCTCAATCCGACCTCCACGGACGACAAGCGGGTCGAGGCCCATCTCGGCATCTCGATCCCGACGCGCGAGGAGATGCATGACCTCGAGCCGTCCGAGATCATCTATACCGAGAACGGCGCCCATTACATGACGGCGCGGGTAATCTGCCAGTCGGACAGCAATGTCCCCAAGCTGGCGGACGTCACCTTCATCCTGACCGAGAAGGCGCTGGTGACCGTGCGCTATGACGAGCCCGGTGCCTTCGGCATCTTTCTCAACCGGGTCGCCAAGCCGGGCGGCTGCGGCATGCAGCCAGAAGCCATCATGGAAGGGTTGATCGAGGCCATCGTCGACCGAGCCGCCGAGGTGCTGCGCGGTGTCGGCGACAAGATCGACGGTGCCTCGCGCCGGATCTTCGACGGCAAGGCGGCCGAGGTCGAGCAGGGCAGCGCCTATCAGGGCGTGATCCAGAAAATCGGCCAGTACGAGCACATCATCTCGAATGTGCGCGAGAGCATGGTGGCAATCGAGCGCGTGCTGCTCTTCCTGTCGGCCAATTACAAGCGGCCGAAGAAGGCCGCGAGCGGCTTCGCACCGGAATGGCGGACCTCGATTCGCGACGTCCAGGCCATCGAGGAGCACGCGACCTTCCTCTCGAGCAAGCTGCAATTTATGCTCGATGCCACGCTGGGTCTGGTCAGCATCGAGCAGAACAAGATCATCAAGCTGTTCTCGGTCGTCGCCGTCGCCCTGATGCCGCCGACGCTGATCGCCTCGGTCTACGGCATGAACTTCAAGACGATGCCGGAATTGGATTGGCAGTTCGGATACCCGATCGCGGTCGGCATGATGATCGTCGCGGCCGTGGTGCCCTATGTCTTATTCCGCTGGAAAAAGTGGCTCTGACGCCTGGATTGAAGATTGCCCGGCCCGCGATAATGGCCAAAGGTCAGGGGCTTTCCAGGCGCTGTGCCGGAAGCTTCCTTGGACCAACATCACATGAAGCGAATTCTGGCGGCGGTCGCCCTTCTGGGCGTGCTCGCGACATCGGCCCATGCGCGCAATTTCGCGGTTCCCGACAAGGATCCTGCCGTCACCATCACCGTGCCGGACAATTGGGCCACCGAGGAGATCGCCTATGGCTACTCCGCCCAGTCTCCCGGCAAGGACGTCTTCTTCTCCGTCGAATATGCCAGCGCCCGCGATGTCGAAGCGATGCTGGACAATAACGAGAAGTGGATGAAGGAGAACAACATCAAGAAGGTGCCGCCGAAGAAGGCCGAGGCGCCTCTGAATGGCATTCCTGCGACCATCTTCCAGTTCGAAACCAGCGACGACAACGGGCCGACGACAGTCGAGTTCATCATGATGTCGGCCGGCAAGAACCGCATGATCATGCTGACGCTCTGGGGCTCCGATGAGGAGCGCACGAAGCATGGCAAGGCGATCGACACGATCATGAGCAGCGTCAAGCCGATCCAGTAGATCGCTGCTCCGTCATCGGGGCGAGAGGCGCTGGAGCAGCGCCTCTCCGCGCGGCGACAGGCGATAGCCGCTCGTCAGGCTTTCCGTCAGCCCGAGCGCCTTGAGTTTGCGCACATCCTGCTTGAACGGAAGGGTTTCTCTGCCAAGCAGTGCCGCAAGCTCTGGTGCGCGCCGTGCCGGATGAGCCGCGATCAGTGCGAGCGTCGCCAGCGTCCAGGCCCGGCGCGCGTCGAGGCGCATGAGGCGCGTTTCGATGTCGTGCATCTCCGGCTCGCCAAGCTCGGCCTCCGCCCGCAAGGCGATGCGTGGATCTGGCCCGGCAAGCCGCAGGCGGATCCGGTAGAGCTGGCCCTCGCGGCTCGAAAGCTCTGCAAGCAGGCTTTCACGCATGACATGTCCTCCGGCACGCGCGTCGTCCTCGCTGATCTCCGCGACCGGATCGACATCCTCGATCGCCAGCAGGCCGATGCTCGTCAGGAGCGTGCCGCCCGCCCTGACGCTGGGCCGGCGCCAGCGGCGGAACACAAGCGTGACGCGCCCGGCTGCGATGCCATCCAACGTCCTGCGGTTCAGCAGCACGGTGTCACGCCAGCACGCGGGCCATCACGTCCTTCAGGCCCTCGCTGCCGCGTGTCAGCCAGCCAGGAACGGGCAGGCCCTTCGAGCGCAGGAATTCCGGATTGAACAGCTTTGACTGATAGCGTGTGCCGTAATCGGCGAGGATGGTCACGATGGTGTGGCCCGGACCCATCTCCTTTGCCAGCCTGATCGCGCCGGCGACATTGATGCCGGAAGAACCGCCGAGGCAAAGCCCTTCATGCTCCAGCAGTTCGAAGACGAGCGGGATCGCCTCCTCGTCAGGGATCTGGAAGGAGACGTCGATCGGAGCGCCCTCGATATTCCGGGTGATCCGGCCCTGACCGATGCCCTCTGTGATCGAGGAGCCTTCCGCCTTCAATTCGCCGGTCGTGAACCAGGAATGCAGGGCCGCCCCCATCGGATCGGCAAGGCCGATGCGGATCTTTGGGTTGAAACCCTTCAGCGCGATCGCGGCGCCGGCAAGCGTGCCGCCGGTGCCGACCGCGCAGATGAAGCCGTCGACCTTACCGTCGGTCTGTCGCCAGATCTCCGGCCCGGTCGTCTCGATATGCCCCTGCCGATTGGCGATGTTGTCGAACTGGTTGGCCCAGATCGCGCCGTTCGGCTCACTCTTCGCCAGTTCCTCGGCGAGACGGCCCGAGACCTTCACGTAATTATTGGGATTGGCGTAGCCGACCGCAGGCACCTCGACCAGCGTCGCGCCGGCAAGCCGCAGCATGTCCTTCTTTTCCTGCGACTGCGTCTCGGGGATCACGATCACCGAGCGATACCCAAGTGCATTGCCGACGAGGGCAAGCCCGATGCCGGTATTGCCGGCCGTGCCTTCGACGATCACGCCGCCGGGTTTCAGGAGGCCGCGCGCCTCGGCATCGCGTATGATCGCGAGGGCGGCGCGGTCCTTGACGGATTGCCCCGGGTTCATGAACTCGGCCTTCCCCAGGATCGTGCAACCGGTCATCTCCGAGGCACGCTTGAGCTTGATCAGGGGCGTATTGCCGATGGCTTCGATGACACCGTTGCGGATCGTCATGATGGAAATCGCTCCTCGGGCCGAGACGCGTCTCCGGTCGGGCCGGAGCGGCGCTGCACGTCAAGATAGAGAATTTTCTTCTCGTTTCACGGGAAGAATTTTTCGAATTGCGTGGATTGGGCGACCGAATTTCCCTCTTTCGGTTCAACCTGATAGGCGAACCTAAACCGAAGGTCACAAACGTAAATCCGCATGTCCATTCTCGCCATGAACGAAACCCTCACGATCGCGCATCTCGGCCAGCGCGGCGACGGCATTGCCGAGACGTCCCAAGGGGCGGTCTTCGTGCCCTATACCCTGCCCGGGGAGACGGTGCGGGTCGTTCGCGATGGCGACCGCGCGCAACTCGTCGAGATCCTGGCGCCCGCTGAATCGCGGGTGGCGGCGATCTGCCCGCTCTTTACCCGCTGCGGCGGCTGCGCGGCGCAGCATATGCCTCCGGCACTCTATCAGGACTGGAAGCGGCAGCAGATCGTGACCGCGCTCGCCCGTGTCGGGATCGATGCGCCGGTAGCGGCGGTGGTCGATGCGCATGGAGTGGGTCGGCGCCGTGTGACCTTCCACGCCCGGCGCGAAGGCGCGGGCATGATGGTCGGCTTCATGATGGCCCGCAGTCATGACCTCATTGCCGTCGAGGCCTGTCCGGTTCTGGCTCCCGGCCTTGCGCGCGCTCCTGCCGTCGCGCAGCTGCTCGCCAACCGGCTGGGGGGCTCGAACAAGCCGCTTGACCTTCAGGTTACGACCTCCGAGGCCGGGCTCGATGTCGATATTCGCGGCCACGGCCCTGCCGGAGGCAAGCTGCGCCTCACCCTGACTGAGGTGGCCGAACGGCTCGATCTCGCCCGGCTCGCCATGCATGGCGATGTCATCGTCGAGCGCCGCCCGCCTTTGCAGGCCATGGGGCGAGCCTATGTTGCGCCCGGCCCCGGCGGTTTTCTCCAGGCGACGGCGGAAGGCGAGGAGCGTCTCGCTGCGCTCGTCGTCGATGCGCTGCCGAAGGTGAAGCGCGTGGCGGATCTTTTCGCGGGATGCGGACCTTTCACCTTCCGGCTGGCGGAGAAGGCGCAGGTTCATGCGCTTGAGAGCGACAAGGCAGCCGTGCAGGCTTTGCTCAGGGCCGCGAGCGCAACGCAAGGGCTGAAGGCCGTCACGGGCGAGCAACGCGATCTCTTTCGCCGGCCTCTGCTTGAGTCCGAGCTGAACGGCTTCGATGCGGTGGTGCTCGATCCGCCTCGCGCAGGCGCGGAGGCGCAGGTGAAGCGGCTGGCCGCGTCCAAGGTCGCGACCGTCGTCTATGTCTCCTGCGATGCCGGGAGCTTCGCACGCGACGCGGCGCTTCTGGTCGCGGGCGGATATGCGCTGGACGGTGTCACGCCGGTCGACCAGTTCCGGTATTCCGCTCACATAGAGCTGGTCGCCCGGTTTCGGCGCTCAGGCAAGAAGTGACCCCGGAGACCCTATGAGCGCTCAAGTTCTGGACCGGATGGCCGGCATCGTCGGCGCGCGCAACATCATCGCCGAGCCTGATGCGATGCTGCCCTATCTCAAGGAATGGCGGGATCTGTTTCGCGGCCAGGCGACGGCAGTCGTGCGGCCGGGCTCGACCGAGGAGGTCGCGGCGATCGTCAGGCTTGCAGCCGAGACCGGGACGACGCTGGTGCCGCAGGGCGGGAATACCGGGCTTGTCGGGGGGCAGATCCCGGTTGCCGACGGGCGTGAGATCATTCTCTCGCTGCAGCGGCTCGACAAGGTTCGTGCCGTCGATGCCGAAGGCGACACCATGATCGTCGAGGCCGGGGTTACGCTCCAGCGTGCGCAGGAGGCGGCTGAAGCGGCCGGACGGCTCTTCCCGCTCTCGCTCGCCTCGGAGGGCACTTGCACCATTGGCGGCAATCTCTCGACCAATGCCGGTGGCACCGCCGTGATCGCTTATGGCAATGCTCGTGAGCTCTGCATGGGGCTCGAGGTTGTGCTGGCTGACGGCCGCATCTGGAACGGGCTCAGGCAACTCCGCAAGGACAATACCGGCTACGACCTGAAGAACCTCTTCATCGGAGCCGAAGGAACGCTCGGCGTCATCACCGCTGCGGTGCTCAAGCTCTTCCCGCTTCCCGCGGCGCGCGCCACGGCCTTCCTTGCGCTGCCGGGGCCGG
Source organism: Allobosea sp. 05T433 (assembly GCF_056396065.1). Taxonomy (NCBI): domain Bacteria; kingdom Pseudomonadati; phylum Pseudomonadota; class Alphaproteobacteria; order Hyphomicrobiales; family Alloboseaceae; genus Allobosea; species Allobosea sp. 05T433. The sequence goes on from NZ_JBFTKS010000001.1 coordinate 431,295, forward strand.
CGGAGGCGCTGGCCTTGCTCAACGCCGCCAAGGCCGGTGCGGGCGGCACATTGACGACCTTCGAACTCATGCCGCGCATCGGGCTTGAATTCGTGCTGCGCCATGCGGCCGGCACCCGTGACCCGCTTTCGGAGCCGTCGCCCTGGTACGTGCTGATGGAGGTTTCGGCTCAAAGCGCGGTCGGTCTCAATGAGGCTGTCGAATCCTTCCTGGGCGAGGCACTGGAAAACGGCCTGATCACCGATGCCGCGCTGGCCGGCTCGCTGGAACAGCGCAAGGATTTCTGGAAGCTGCGCGAGATGCTGTCGGAGGTGCAGCGTTTCGAGGGCGGCTCGATCAAGCACGACATTTCCGTGCCGTTGCACGCAACGCCGGATTTCCTGGCTCGCGCCATTGCGACGGTCGAGGCGATGATCCCCGGCTGCCGCGCGGTGCCCTTCGGTCATCTTGGCGACGGCAATATCCATTTCAATGTCAGCCAGCCGGTCGGGGCCGACAAGGAGGCCTTCCTGGCGCGCTGGAATGAGATCAATCGCGCCGTCCATGCCATCGTCACCGAGATGCATGGCTCGATCTCGGCCGAGCACGGCATTGGCCGGCTCAAGCGCTACTTGCTCCCGAGCGTGAAGGATCCGGTCGAACTCGCGCTGATGAAGACATTGAAGGCGACGCTCGACCCGCAGGGCATCCTGAACCCCGGCGCCGTGCTGTAGGACGACAGCCCGTCAGGCTTGGCTGCAGACGGGCACGCTGCTCAGAACAGGCTCCCCTGCGCCGGTGGCTCCACCGGCCGGCGCGGCTTTGCGGGCGGTGCCCGGTTTTCCGTTGCCGCGTCATAGGGGGCCTGGACTTCAGGCCCGTCATTGCTGACCCGGTTCACCGCGGTCCCGATCCGGACCGCTTCCAGCAAATCCTCCGCCGGAGGCTTCAGCAGCGTTGCGACATCGTCGTCGCGCGCGCTGGCATCGAGCCAGGCTGCGTGATCCGCAGGTGCGAGGATGACGGGGCAGCGGTGGTGGAAGGCTGACATCAGGCCGTTGGCCGGACCCGTGACCATCGCAACCGTGTCGATCTCGGAGCCGTCCTGCGAATGCCAGGTCTCCCACAGGGCGGCGAAGGCAAAGAGGCCGTGATCCGGCTTTCGGAACAGATAGGGGCGGCTCTCCTTGTCGAGCCGATGCCATTCATAGAAGCCGTCGACCGGCATCAGGCAGCGCCTGCGGCTGAAAGCAGCGCGAAAGGATGGCTTCTCGCGTGCACTCTCGCTGCGGATATTGATCACCAGCGGAAAGTCCCTGGTGTCCTTGACCCAGCCGGGAATGAAGCCCCAGCGCATCAGCAGGAACTGTCGTCCGCCTTCATGATTGCGGATGACAGGCACGGGCTGCGTCGGCGCGATGTTGTAGCGCGGCGGAAAATTGGGCTGCTCGGGATAGGCGAAGTGTTCGCGCATCGCCTGAGGCGGAAGGGTAATGGCGTAGCGACCACACATGTCGCGCTGGATGTGCCAAGCCTTACCGCTCGGATCAACACTTTATTCGGGTTTGGTCGAGCATAGTCCCGCCAATTCAGAGGCCTGAGGATGACCGCCCCCGCGATGAGAGCGCTGGCCGTTGACGCGGATGAACGGCTGGGTCCGACCGGGAAGCCCCCGCTCTCGACCGACTATCTCAATCGCTATGGCGAAGCGCTGATGCTGATCGAAATGGTGCCGGTGGATCGCGGCATCATCGAGGAACTCCGAAGCTGGCGGGCCGTTGGCTATCGCGAGCATTTCCAGACCTCGCGGCTGCGCTGCGCACCTGAGGCGCTTGCTGCCTACGACCAGCTCGACGCTCGTCAGATCGAGGCTTTTGAAGAACTCTGCCGCACCATGAGCCAGTTGATCGCTGCGGCGACCGCGCTGCTCGGGGATCTGGATGAAGGCGAGGATGTCGCGGCAGTCGTCGAGGTCGCAGCTGGAGCGTTGCGCAGTCTGATCGGTCACACCACGCTCTTCATCAACGTCAACGGCCAGATCGACACCGACGACTTCGATGTCCGCTCACTGCAGAGCAATATCGACGCCCTGTTCGCGAACTGAGTTAGCGTCCTAAGCATCGGCCCGAAAAGTGGATTGCGGTTTGATCTAACCTGGCCGGTAGCCCCCGATCAGAAACTCGCGATTGCCGTCGCCGCCCTCGATCGGTGAGGGGATCGGACCGCTGACCGCGAAGCCCAGTTCCGCGAACAGCGTCGAAATCTCCGCGCAGACTTGGGCGTGCACGGCTTCATCGCGCACCACGCCCTTCTTGAGCGCCGCTCGTCCGGCTTCAAATTGCGGCTTGATCAGCGCCGCGATCCGGGCCTCGGGCGTCAGCAGGCCGGCAACGGTCGGCAGGACGAGCCTCAGCGAGATGAAGCTGACATCGATCACGGCGAGCGCCGGAGCCGGCGCAAATTCTTCCGCAGCCAGTGCGCGGATATCGCGCGCCTCGAGGCTGGTGACGCGCGCAAGGTTCCTTAGGCTGGGATGAAGCTGGTCCCGCCCGACATCGACGGCGAACACGTGGCTCGCGCCCCGCCGGAGCAGGACGTCGGTGAAGCCACCGGTGGAGGCGCCGACATCGACACAGGTCAGCCCGGCCGGATCGAAGCCGAAGGCATCGAGCGCGGCCGCCAGCTTGAGGCCGCCACGCGAAACATAGGGATGCGGTGCCTCGGCCAGGATCTCGGCATCGCGCGCGATCATGTCCGAGGCTTTTCGCACGGTGACGCCGCCCGCCGAGACGAGGCCCGCAGCAATCGCCGCCTGTGCCCGTGCGCGGCTCTCGAAGAAGCCGCGCTCGACGAGAAGCTGGTCCGCCCGGCTCTTCATGATTTCAGCCGCCCGCGCTCAGGCGCGGCGCACGGCGTCCGGCGTGCCCAGCACCTGCTCGACGCTGCGCACGATGCCTGCGGCGTCGAGCCCGGCCAGCGCGTACATCACATCCGGCTTGTCCTGGTCCTGATAGAGATCGGGCAATGTCAGTGTTCGCACCTTCAACCCGCCGTCGAGCATTCCGGTTCTCGCCAGCAGGTGAAGGACATGGCTGCCGAAGCCGCCAACCGAGCCTTCCTCGACGGTGATCAGGATCTCGTGCTCGCGGGCGAGCCGCAGGATCAGCGCCTCGTCCAGCGGCTTGGCGAAGCGCGCATCGGCGACCGTGGTCGAGAGCCCGCGCTGAGCGAGCAACTCGGCGGCCGCAAGGCTCTCCGCAAGCCGTGTGCCCAGCGACAGAATGGCCACGCGTGACCCTTCGCGGACGATCCGGCCCTTGCCGATCTCGAGCGGAATGCCGGTTTGCGGCATCTCCACGCCGACGCCTTCGCCGCGCGGATAGCGGAAGGCGATCGGCCCGGAATCATAGGCGGCGGCGGTCGCAACCATATGGGTCAGTTCCGCCTCGTCGGCTGCGGCCATCACCACCATGTCGGGCAGGCAGGCGAGATAGGCCACATCGAAGGCCCCGGCATGGGTCGCGCCATCGGCGCCAACAAGGCCGGCCCGGTCGAGCGCGAAGCGCACCGGTAGCTTCTGGATGGAGACATCATGCACGACCTGATCATAGGCGCGCTGCAGGAAGGTCGAGTAGATCGCGCAGAACGGCTTGTAGCCCTCGCTTGCCAGGCCGGCGGCAAAGGTCACCGCATGCTGCTCGGCAATGCCGACATCGAAGGTCCGGCCCGGAAATTCCTTGCCGAATGCATCGAGACCGGTGCCCGAGGGCATGGCGGCGGTGACGGCAACGATCTTCTCGTCCTCGCGCGCCGCCTTGATCAGCGCATTGGCGAAGACCTTGGTGTAGCTCGGAGCATTCGCAGGAGCCTTGGCCTGTTGCCCGGTGACGGGATCGAACTTCACCACGGCGTGGTGCTTGTCGGCGCTCGCCTCGGCAGGGGCATAGCCCTTGCCTTTCTGCGTCACGACATGGACGAGGATCGGCCCACTCTGCGCATCGCGGACATTGCGCAGCACCGGAAGCAAGTGGTCGAGATTGTGACCGTCGATCGGCCCGACATAATAGAAGCCGAGCTCCTCGAACAGCGTTCCACCGGTCCAGAAGCCGCGCGCGAACTCCTCGGTGCGCCTGGCCTTCTCGTGGAAGAAGCGAGGCAGCTTCTCCGCCAGATATTTTGCCACCTCGCGGAGCGAGCGATAGGTGCGTCCAGAGACCAGCCGCGCGAGATAGGCTGACATCGCGCCCACCGGCGGCGCGATCGACATGTCGTTGTCGTTGAGAATGACGATCAGCCTGGAGCCGAGAGCTCCGGCATTGTTCATCGCCTCATAGGCCATGCCCGCCGACATCGCTCCATCGCCGATCACCGCGATGACATTGTTGGGCTTGCCGGCGAGATCGCGCGCGACCGCCATGCCGAGCCCGGCCGAGATCGAGGTCGAGGAATGAGCGGCGCCGAAGGGGTCGTACTCGCTCTCGCTGCGCCTGGTGAAGCCGGAGAGGCCTCCGGGTTGGCGCAAGGTCCGGATGCGGTCGCGCCGGCCGGTCAGGATCTTGTGCGGATAGGCCTGATGGCCGACATCCCAGATCAGGCGGTCATCCGGGGTGTCGAAGACGTGGTGCAGGGCGACGGTGAGCTCGACCACGCCGAGGCCAGCGCCGAGATGGCCGCCGGTGACCGAGACCGCATCGATGGTCTCGGCGCGAAGTTCGTCGGCGAGCTGACGCAACTGGACATCGTCCAGGCGACGCAATGCGGCGGGATCGGACACTTGATCGAGAAGTGGAGTGGCAGGGCGGGGCACGGTTGAGCGACACGTTCCTTCGAGGTGATCGACTTCGAATAAAGCCTGCGAGCGGCGCTGGCAAACCGGCGGGTCGTCACAGCGCCGGAAGACAGGAAACGGGTGGGGCTGATGTCCTCGGCGTGGGACGCTGGCGGCAACCTCGCAAAGACGGAAACCCGCCATGTCGTCGCACCTTCCCCTCGGCCTGCTCCTGGCCGGCATCGTCGCGCAGTTCGCCGACAAGCTGGCGCTCGACACTATCACGCTCGCAGCGACGGAGGCTGGCGCCAGCAGTCGGCTTGTCGGCCTGCTTGTCGCGGCTCAGTCGGCGGCATGGCTCGTCGTCTCGCTGCCTGCGGGGGTGTGGGCGGACCGGGTTGCGCCCCGCTCACTGATTCTCGCCGGAGGCGGGTTGTTGCTGTCGGGCTCGCTGATCGGCGCGGCGCTGCTCATCTCAGGGCATACGAACTGGGCGTTGGCACTCTCGGCCTTCATTGCCGCGACCGGCCCGGTTGTCATCGCATTGTCCATTTTCGTGCTCTTGCCGCGCATGGTGGCGGTTAGGGATCTGCCGCGTGCCAATGGTCGGATGGAACTCGGCCGTGCGGTGCTGAGCCTGGCCGCGCCGCTGCTCGCCGGCTGGGCTGTCGCAAGAGGCATCGGCGCGCTCGGGCTGGCGCTGTGTGCCCTATGTGGAATCGTGGTCCTGGCGCTTGCCATGCGCCTGCCGTCTGAGCGGCCGGTGGCAGCCGCACGCCAGCCGTTGCACCGGGCCATTGCGGAAGGCGGGGCCTTCGTCCTGCAACATCCCTATCTCAGGCCGATCGCGCTCTGCGCCATCGCCTGGAACCTTGCCTTCTTCGCCTTCATGGCGCTGTTCGCACCCTATGCCGCGCGCATTCTGCTGCTCGCCCCGGAGACGATCGGTCTCTCCTCGTCGGTCTATGGTGCCGGCCTGATCCTTGGCGCGTTCTTCGGCGCCACACTGATCGCGCGCCTGCCAACCGGGCTGCTTCTCGTGTTCGGCCCAGCTTCATCGCTCCTCGGCGCGCTGTTGCTGGCCATCGCTCCGGCGACGCTCGGCCTTGCGGCGCTGGCGCTCGCCTTCTTCCTCTTCGGCTTCGGACCGATTCTCTGGGGCATCATTCAGACCAGTCTGCGCCAGGCGGTGACGCCGCCGGCTTTGCTCGGTCGCGTCAGTGCCACGCTGACGACGGCGATGTATGGCATGCGTCCGTTAGGCGCGATTGCGGGGGGGCTTGCTGGCGAGTGGCTCGGGCTTGAGCTGGCGATCTGGCTCCCCGTCATCCTCTTCGCGCTCTCGGTCGCCGCGATCCTGGCCTCCCGCATGCCGGCGCTGAGGGCGATTCCTTCGGGCGAACTCTCTTCGGCCGAGCTGCGATCAGGGTTGCAGGCCGGATAATGGGCAGGCTTCGAATGGCTGTGTGTCCGACGACCTGCAGGTTCATCGTTTCCCACGGATCTGGACACGCACGGCCCGGAGGCTCAGGCCAGCAAGCGTGCAGCCCTGAGCTATGGGGGACTGCCCTCAGCTCTCCGGCAAGGGAATGAACTCGGCTTCGTCGCCGGGAACGGTGTCGAAGCGGCCGGCTTTCCATTCCTCCTTCGCCTGGTCGATGCGCTCCTTCGAGGAGGAGACGAAATTCCACCAGATATGGCGCGGGCCATCCATCGGTTCGCCGCCGACCAGCATCAGCCGGCTCTGGTCGATCGCGAGGATCGAGATGCGGTCGCCCGGCTTGAAGACGAGCAACTGCCCGGCGCCGAACTCCTCTCCGGCAATGTCGATCTTGCCGGAGACGATATAGACCGCGCGCTCGTCGTAATCGGGGTCGAGCGGCAGGATGGCGCCGGGTGCCAGCACCGCCTCGGCATAGAGCGTGTCCCAGGGGAATTTCACCGGCGAGGTCTGGCCGTAGGCCGAGCCCATGATCAGGCTGATGCGCTTGCCGCCTTCGACGATGCGCGGCAGTTCGGGCGCGGCGTGATGGATGAATTCCGGCGCGACTTCCTCATGGCTCTTCGGCAAGGCGAGCCAGGTCTGGATGCCATAGAGCTTCGGCGCCTTGAGACGCTCTTCTGGCGCCGTGCGTTCGGAATGGACGATGCCGCGTCCCGCCGTCATCAGGTTGACCGCACCGGGGCGAATGGGCAGCGCCGTGCCGAGCGAGTCGCGATGCATGATCTCGCCGTCGAAGAGATAGGTCACGGTCGCCAGCCCGATATGCGGGTGCGGGCGCACATCGATACCTTCGCCGAGCAGGAATTCGGCCGGGCCCATCTGGTCGAAGAAAATGAACGGTCCGACCATCTTCCGGCCGATCGAGGGCAGGGCGCGCCTGACCGAGAACCCGCCGAGGTCATGAGCACGGGGCACGATGACCTGCTCGATCGCCTGGCAGGAGCGGGCATCACCCAGGATCGGGTCATCGGCGGGGTGATGCGACATGAGGGATCTCCCAGGATCTGACGGTGAGTCTGGCCGCAACGCCGCGACGGGGCAAGCGGCATCGGTATGCGCCGGGAATCCGAAGCGCTCGACAGGAGATCACAACAAAATTATCTATAAAAAATGACCAGCGAACAGAAAGACACGCTCGCCATCCGGATCAGCCGCGCTCTGGCCGACCGGATCATTTCTGGAGCGATCGAGCCCGGCACCCGCTTGCGCCAGGACCATGTCGCGGCCGAGTTCGGCGCCAGCCATGTGCCGGTGCGCGAGGCCTTTCAAAGGCTGGAAGCGCAGGGGCTGGCCGTCAGCGAGCCGCGCCGGGGCGTGCGGGTTGCCGCTTTCGATCTGCGGGAGGTCCGCGAGGTCGCGGAAATGCGGGCGGCGCTGGAGGTGCTGGCGCTGCGCCATGCCGCGCCACATCTGACCCGGGCGATCCTCGAACAGGCTGAGGAAGCGACGCGTGCCGGCGACAAATCGCAGGATGTGAGGTCATGGGAGGATGCGAACCGGCGCTTTCACAAGCTGATCCTCGCTCCCTGCGCCATGCCGCGTTTGCTGGCTGCGATCGATGATCTGCATGCGACCAGCGCCCGGTTCCTGTTCGCTGCGTGGCGTTCGGAATGGGAGTCGCGCACCGATCATGACCACCGTGCTATCCTCTCCGCGTTGCGCGAAGGACAAATCGAGGCCGCGGCGGCGACGCTTGCGCGGCATGTCCAGTGGATCGGGACCAAGCCGGTCCGCACGTCCTCCGGTGGCACGCGCGAGGCCTTTTCGATCGTCGGATGACAGCTGCATGGCGGCAGGGGGCTTGCATTCTTCGCCGCGATGTGGAGTCCATCATAGATCGGATGCATAAATTATAGATAATATGCATCTGATCACTGATGGAGATCGCAATGAACGAAATGACCCATGCTCCGACGCAGCTGGCGGGCGGTCCGCTGCGCCTGAGCCGCCGCCCTGTCCTCGTGCAGGCGGGCGCCGTGCTGTTCGGAACCCTGCTCCTGGCGCTGGCCTCGCAAATCAGCGTGCCGATGGTTCCGGTGCCGATCACGATGCAGACGCTGGCGGTGACGCTGATCGGCGCATTCTATGGCTGGCGTCTTGGCGCCGTCACTGTCCTCGCCTGGCTGTTCGAGGCGGCGCTCGGGCTGCCGGTTCTCGCCGGCGGCGCGTCCGGCCTGCCGCATTTCATGGGCCCGACGGGCGGCTATCTCTTCTCCTTCCCGATCGTGGCCGCGATGGTTGGCTGGCTTGCCGAGCGCGGCTGGGGCGGGAGCAGGCTCATGCGGTCCTTCGCCGCGATGCTGCTCGGCAATGCGCTCTGCCTGGTGATCGGCGCGGCGTAGCTTGCAACCCTGATTGGCGTCGAGCGCGCGGTGCTCCTTGGCGTCGTCCCGTTCATGGTGGGGGCCGTCCTGAAATCCGCCTTGGGAGCTGCGATCCTGAAGGCGTCCAGCCGCTCGGAACAGGCAGGCTAAGCCTGCGGGCGTGCCGCGCCCGGCTTCCGGCGCGCGGCAGCTCTGCCATATCCAAGCCCGTGCAGGTCGCAGCTAACCTGTCGTCCTCGCGAGGCTGGTTCCGGCCAGCAGCAGGGGGGCGGCATTGGCGGCGTGCAGGGCCTGGATCGGTTCCCGCACTGGTTCCGGGACGGGCCGCGGAAGGCGGCTGATCCGGCCGGCATAGTGCTCTCCGGCGAGCTACAGCGCCTCAGTGTCGGCCTTGCGTGTCTCGTAGATCAGGAAGGGTTCCTGCCAGGCAAGGCCGCAGCGATTACGTCGTGGCGATGCGGAAGGAGCACCCGGCGGCGCAAGCCTTCGATCTGGATCGCTGGCTCGCCTATCCGCATGTTCTGGTTTCGGGCCGCAGCGAAACCTTCGGCGCGCTTGACGAAGCGCTCTCGGTCCTCGGCAGGAAGCGCCATGTCGGCATGGTCGTGCCGAGCTTCCTGATCGTTCCGCCGCTGCTGCTCGATTCCAACCTGATCGCGCTGCTGCCGAGCCGGACGCTCCCTCGCGATAGCGGCGAGCACTATGCGGTGCGGGAGCCGCCGATTCCGGTGCCGGGTTTTCCGCTCCATGTCGCCTGGCACAGGCGCAGTGACCGCGATCCGGCGGTGCAGCATGTGGCGGGGCTGATCGAGGCGCTGCTCTCCGCCTAAATCATCGGACCGGATATCGTATCCAATCCGATGATCTAACCCTTTGTCTTTGCATCGGCTTTGCCCCGAAAACCGCAATCCACTTTTCGGGCCGATGCCTTAGCCCGTGGGCCGCGCCGGCTTACTTGTCGACGTCCAGCGGCGTCGTGCCGGCCGGTTTGCCGTCGGCGCCGAGCGTGATCTTTTCGATACGGGCCTCGGCCTGCTTCAGCAGGGCGTCGCAGCGTGCCTTGAGCGCTTCGCCGCGGGTGTAGATGTCGATCGATTCCTCGAGTGGCACGTCGCCGCGCTCGAGCCGGGCAACGATGCTCTCGAGCTGCTTCAGCGCCTCTTCGAAGGGCAGGGCGGCGATATCGGAATTGGTTTTGGCGTCGGTCAAGATCGGCGATTCCCGTTGGGCCACTCTTATCGGCTCTGGCCCTGTTCGCTGCAACCCTGCATCAGACCGGCAATGCGGAGGTCTTCTTGATCGTGCGCAGCGTCAGCGTCGATTGCACGCGCGTGACGCCCGGCAGCTGGGTGATGATGTCGGTGTGGATGCGCTCGAAATCAGCGCTGTCGCGATAGATGACCCGCATCAGATAGTCGTGCGCGCCAGCCAGCAGATGGCATTCCAGGATTTCGGGCAGATTCTGCACCGCCTGCTCGAACCCTTCAAGCGAGGCACGCCCCTGCTGGTCCAGCGTAACGAAGACGAAGGCCGTGCCGGGGAAGCCGGCGATCTTGTCGTCGAGCATCATCGCATAGCCGCGGATCAGCCCGCTTTCTTCCAATTGCCGGACGCGGCGCAGACAGGCGGACGKGGAGAGGTGAACCCTTTCGGCGAGGTCCGAATTGGTGATCCGCCCATCGGTCTGCAGGATGCGCAGAATGGTCCGGTCGCGGGAATCGAGTTCGATCGTCATGGCTTTGGCCCCTCTCGAGGGCGATGCATTGTCGCAAATTTCGTAAGAAGCAAGCAATTTTCTGCTCAGTTTCTCGGCTGTCGCGCTGATATGCACGACAACTCCCTTCGCATCCCGCACAAAACTACCGCTCCCCTCCGAGGTTGCGCCCGCCGACGCGCAGGCCCGGAGCCGGCCTCTCGGCAATGACTTCTCGGCGATAGCGGAAGAGCGCGGCGGGGCGCCCGGCGGTGCGGGTCATCGTGCCAGTCGGCTCCACCAGCGCTGCGCTTTCGACCAGCCGCCGAAAGTTCTGTTTGTGCAGGTGCCGGCCCGAGATCGCCTCGACCGTGTTCTGCAGCGCGGTAAGGGTGAAGGCGTCCGGCATCAGCTCGAATACGACCGGGCGGTATTTGAGCTTGGCGCGCAGCCGGCCGATCGCGGTCGCGAGGATGCGGCGATGGTCGAAGCGCATCGGCCGGCCCAGCAGGGGACTGGGGGAGCGCGGCAGTGCATCGGGGCGCCGGTCGCGCAGCGCCTCATAGGCGAGCCCGGCATCGTAGAGCAGTTCGTAGCGCTCGAGCGTCTTCTCCTCGTCCCAGGGCACGCCACCGAGTCCGAAGCAACTTGCGATGCGCTGTTGGCGCGACAGGGCGCGCCTCTCCTGCTCCGCGCGTTCGGCTGCCTTGTCCTGCGCCCAATCGTCGAGCTGGGGCAGGATGGTCGTGTCGAGTACGGCCGGGCGGCCGGCGCGCCAGTCCTCCCAGGGAAAGAAGCCATACCAGGGCTGGAATGCGACCTGCTCCGGAAGGGATGGCGCGCGCGTCAACGCGAGATAGCCGACCGAGACGACATGGGGGCCGGTGTCGCGGATCTCCGCCTGCCGCCCGCGATCCCCGAACGTGTAGAGCTGTTCGACATAGCCGAGCGACAGTTCGGTCTGGTCCGCAACCCAGGAGCGCAGGCCGATTTCGAAGGTGCGATGCGCCAGCGGGTCGAACGGGCCGTAGGGGAGCCCCGGCGTGGCGTCTCCGTCGTGAACCTGCGCCGTCAGGATATGCGGCTGGTTGCCGGTGAAGGCGACGATCGCTGCCGCGAGGCCGATCTCGATGGCGGGGGGTGTGACTTTGGGCATGTCACCACCACGATGCAGCAAGGCCGGCGCCGCCTCAATCGAGATCGATGCAGAACGGAGTGCCTTCGAACGCGTCCGCGCCCCGGCCGATGCTCTCGATCGCGGTGGTCATGCGACCGGAGCGTCCGAGGATCTGGTCTGCGATCGAGACGAGCCGGGCGTTGGGCGTGGCCGAGGCAGATGCGCTGCGCAGCGCAAGCGCAATCTCCGCCTCGTCACGCTGGGGCCGCAGGGCGCAGGTCGCGATGTAGGCCGCCGCGGTCGAGCGGCTGATGCCCGCCCAGCAGTGAAAGACGATCGGCGCGGCCCGGTCCCAGTCGCGGATGAAGCTCAGGAAGCGCTGGACATGGTCCTCGTCGGGCAGGACATGCCCGTCCAGCGGCGCCGTGATGTCCGACATGCCGATGAAGAGATGCCGCTCGGGCAGAATGCCGGCCGGGCGTTCCACGACCGTGTTGACGTTGATCAAGGTCACGACATGGCTGGCACCGACCGATGCGACCGTCTCGTGAAGCCGGGCGAGGGACGAAACATGGAGTGTCGGCATGGCGAGTTCCGCTGCAGGACGTGCGAAAGAGTGGCGCGAGTCGGTGACGATGATATGGCCAATCATCGCGACATCGGGAACGGGGCGCGCCGTCTGACGGCGACACTCCACAGGAGCCTGCATGAACCTCTGGCTGCGCCTGCTCTGGCTTCTTGTCACCACGCCCTTCCGATCCAGGCTGAAGCCACCTTTCGACATGTCGGTCCTGCCGTTCCGCGTCTGGTTTCACGATCTCGACACCAGCCTGCACATGAACAATGGCCGCTACTGGAGTCTCATGGATCTCGGGCGGACCGACCTGATGCTGCGTACCGGGCTCTGGCGCACGGTGCTGCGGGAGGGCTGGGTGCCGGTGGTCAATGCCGGGATGATTCGTTTCAGGCGTGAATTGCGCCTGTTCCGCCCCTTCGCGCTGGAGACGCGGATCCTGTGCTGGACCGAGAACTGGCTGGTGATGCAGCATCGCATTCTCAGCCGGGGGCGCGACGGCACGGAGATCGTCGCTGCCGTGGCGCTGGTGCGGGCTGCCCTCTACGATCGTGCGACCAGGAGATACGTGCCGGTGACCCGCATTCTCGCCGATATCGGAATCAGCGCCGAGAGCCCGCCGCAGAGCGCCGAGGTCGCGGCCTTTCTCGCCTCGGAGGAGGCGATGCGCCAGGCCGGCGCCGCCGAGCGCTGAGTGGGGCAGGTCTCCCTGCTATTCAGCGGCGAGACGCATCGCGCGCCATTGCGCAAGCAGGGCGCGGAGTGCTCCGGGCTTCAGCGGCTTGTTGAGGATATGCACGTCGAAGGCCGCAGCGGCCTCCCGCACTTGAGGCGAGCGATCGGCCGTCAGCAGGATCGCGGGAACGCGCCTGGCGGAACGATCGCGCAAGGCTGCGATTGCGCTCAGCCCGTCGCCATGGTCGAGATGGTAGTCGGCGATGATCACGTCCGGCATGCCGTGGGCCTGAAGCTGCGCAAGCGCTTCGTCCAGCCCGGGCGCTGTCGCGACCGCACAGCCCCATCCTTCGAGCAGGCGCTTCATGCCATCGAGGATCGTGGGTTCGTTGTCAATCGCCAGGAGCTTGAGACCGGCCAATTGCCCCGCAGGCGTCGGGGGCGGGGTGCTGCTGGTCGCCATGGCCGGGAGCGGCGCCGTTCGCGGCACCATCACCGAGAACCGCGTCCCGCGCCCTGGCGTGGAGGTCAGCGTGAGCTTGTGGTCGAGCGTGCGGGAGATGCGTTCGACGATTGAAAGCCCGAGCCCGAGGCCACGGGCGACCCTGGCCCCTTGATCGAGCCGCTGGAACTCGCGAAACACCGTCTTCTGCTTGCTGGCAGGAATTCCGAGGCCGGTATCGAGCACCTCGATCGAAACCTGATTGCCGCGGCGGCGGCAGCCGACCAGGACCTTGCCGTTCGGCGTGTATTTGATCGCGTTCGATATCAGGTTCTGCAGCAGCCGGCGCAGCAGGCGCCGGTCCGAGCGCAGGGCGACGGAACTGGGCGAAAACACCAGTTGCAGGCCTCGTTCCTGAGCGCTGGGCTCAAATTCGCGCTGGAGTTGGCGCATCAGTTCGTCGAGCCTGAAACTGGTCAGTTCCGGCTTGAGTGCGCCTCCGTCGAGACGCGAGATCTCCAGCAGTGCCGTCAGGATTTCCTCGACCGCGTCCAGCGACGCATCGATATTCTCGGCGAGTTCGGGGCTGGTGGCGATCCGGTCACGCTCGACCAGTGCCGTCGCATAGAGCCTCGCGGCATTGAGGGGTTGCAGCAGGTCGTGGCTGGCGGCGGCCAGGAAGCGCGTCTTGGACGCATTCGCCTCCTCGGCTTCGGCCTTGGCGCGCTGAAGCTCGGCGTTGACGTGGAGAATTTCCTCGGTGCGTTCGGCGACGCGTCGCTCGAGACTTTCATTGGTCCGCTCGAGCTCTACATGCGCGGCGACGGTCTCGGTGATGTCGGTATAGGTCGTCACCAGGCCGCCATCGGGAAGCGGATTGGAGCGGATCTCGATGACCTTGGTCGAGGGAAAGAGCTTGAGCCGGACTGGCTCGCGGTCATTGACAAAGCTCTCGAGCCGCGCGGCCATCAACTCATCCTGCTCGCCATCGCCATAGGCGCCGCGGGCAGCATTGAAACGGACGATCTCGTCGAGCCCGGTGCCGAACCGCACCAGCGACTGCGGCAGGTCATAGAGCTCTATGAAGGCCTGGTTCCAGGCGAGCAGCCGCAGGTCTCGGTCGAGCACGGTAATGCCCTGGCCGGCATGGTCGAGCCCGTGCTGCAGAATGTCTCGATTATATTGCAGGGCTGCCGAAGCATCATCGAGCAGCTTGAAGGCGGCTTCCGTCGACAGGTTCCGGCGGCGCAGCAGCAGGGAGAGCACAAGCCGTGAGGATGCCGCGCCGATGGCCGACGAGAGCAGATGCTCGCCGAAGCGCAGCATGTGGATGTCGGCCTCGCGATTGCTGCTGCTGGCAACCTCGCCACGCCCGATGGAGAAGCCCTCGAATGCGCGCTGCGTCCGCTCCTGGCCGAGATAGCGACCGATGGTCGATTGCAGCTCGGCCTCCGTGACGCTGGACCGCCAGAGCGAGAAGGACTGGGCCATCGTTGCGCGATCGGAGGTGACGAAGGAGTTGGCCTGCAGGCGCTCCATGGCATTGGCCGGTCGCAGCAGGGAGAAGCCGACATAACAGAGAAGGTTGAGGCCGAGGCTCCACAACACGCCGTGCGGCAGGGCCGGCAGATCGAGGCCGAGCAGGGCTTCCGGCCGCAATGACGTGATGCCCAGCGGCCCCTTGGCCACGATCTCGCTCCAGACGCTGGTGGGGTATGCGAGGCTGGGGACCAGCAGCGTGTAGGCCCAGGTCAGCGTGCCCGTCGTCAAGCCTGCGACGGCGCCGAGCGCGGTGCCGCGCCGCCAGAGCAATCCGCCGAAGAATGCCGGCGCGATCTGTGCGGTTGCCGCAAAGGACAGGAGCCCGATCGAGACCAGTGCCGCTTCACCTGCCGCCCGGTAATAGGCGTAGCCCATCAGGATCACGGCGAGGATGGCGAAGCGCCGGATGATCACGACCTGCGAACCGAGGTCGCCGCCGGTCGGGCCGGAACGCAGCGATCTCGGGATGGCCCGGTCCGGGTCGCTCAGCAGGCCACGGCCGCGCACCAGCAGCGGCATGACGAGATGGTTCGAGATCATGATGGCGAGCGCGACCGAGGCGACGATCACCATCGCGGTCGCGGCGGAGAGCCCGCCGATGAAGACGAACAGCGCGAGCCAGCCTGCACCCCGCTCCAGCGGCAGCAGCAGCACGGTCATGTCGCGATCGATGCCGCTTCCCGGCATCAGCAATTCGCCCGCCGCCGCCAGCGGCAGCACGAAGAGATTGATCAGGACGAGATAGAGGGGAAACATCCAGGCGGCGCGGCGGACGTCGCCCGGGTCCCGGTTCTCGACGATCGTCATGTGGAATTGCCGCGCCAGCAGCAGCGCGGCGAAGGACGAGAGCAGCGTCAGCGTCAGGAAGGTCGGCCAGCTCGAGGTCCGCTCCCAGATCGGAGGCGCCCCGTCCGGCATCTTCGCCGCCCGGGCGAGGAGGTCTCCGAAGCCATCGAACAGGCCATAGGCGACGAAGATCCCGAGCGCGAGAAACGCCACGAGCTTGACCAGCGACTCGGCCGCAATCGCCAGCACCAGCCCGTCCTGGTGCTCGGTTGCATCGATATGGCGTGTGCCGAAGGCACAGGCGAAGCCGGCGAGCACCATGGCGACGAGGAAGGCGAGGTCGCTGAGGACCGGGACATCCGGCGTCAGCGCCTGGCCGCCGGTTGCGGTCAGGAACACCGAGAGCGAATTCGCGACGGCCTTGAGCTGCAAGGCGATGTAGGGCAGTGCGCCGATCACGGCGACGAGACAGACGAGCGCGGCCACCCGCTCGCTCTTGCCGTAGCGCGCGCCGACGAAATCCGCGATCGAGGTGATGTTCTGCGACTTGGCGATCTCGACGATACGCGTGACGAAGCGATAGCCGAAGCCGATGACCAGGATCGGCCCGACATAGATGCCAAGGAAATCGAAGCCGGCGCGATTGGCGAAGCCGACGGAGCCGTAGAAGGTCCAGGAGGTGCAGTAGACGCCGAGCGCCAGCGCATAGATCGTCGTGCGCGCCGGCCCGCCCATCAGCTTGCGGCCGAAGGTATCGGCAGCGTGCGCGATGGCGAACAGCACGCAGAGATAGCCGAGCGCGACCAGAACGACGGACCAGGCCGGGATCATCTTGCCTCCATGCCAGAGCGGCAGCAGCGCAGCGTAGTGCATGTGCGCGCCCAGCGCGATGCGGCTTTCGGCCGAGGCGCTGCCTAAGCTCTTGATCTCGCGAGGCCTTGGACCGGAGATTTCCCGCTGGGCGCGGGCTGCTATTGCCCAGCCGTTGCGCTGCGGCAGCGTGCTATCGTCCGTTCAACCCCGGCCAAGACTGTGCACTGACGAAAGGTCGGCGCCCTGACGGGCTTCTAACCGCTGCAACTCTCAATTAGCCTGCGACATCCGTGCACGCCGTCCGGTAGGCGTGAAGCCGATCATCCCGAGGTGAAGGGGCAGGGCAATGCTGAAGGAATTCAAAGAATTTGCAATGAAGGGCAACGTCATGGACCTCGCCATCGGCGTGGTCATCGGCGCGGCCTTTGGCAGGATCGTCGACTCTCTCGTCAGCGACATCATCATGCCGATCTTCGGCGCGCTGGGCGGTCTCGATTTCTCCAATTACTTCTTCGGCCTCAATAGCGCGGTCACCAGCCCGATCCTGTCCGAGGCCAGGAAGCAGGGCGCCGTGTTCGCCTATGGCAGCTTCGTCACTGCAGCCATCAATTTCCTGATCATCGCCGTTGCCTTGTTCCTGGTCGTGAAGGGCATCAACCGGGTGAAGCGGGACCAGAAGGCAGCTCCGGCCGAGCCGCCGGCCCCGCCGCAGGACGTCGTGCTGCTCGGCGAAATCCGCGATCTGCTGAAGCAGAAGAACGCCTGATTTCGCTCACCGCTCGCGGGCAATTCATCACCGCGAGCGATCAACCCGATCTCGCGATTTCATGCCTCCCGCTCGCCGCTTCGGCTAAAGGTGAGGCATTGAACTTGCGAGGTCGAAGCCGATGACGACGAGCACGCTGCCGGGCGCCAGCCTGATTGCCGAGTTGAGGCCAGAGGCCCGTAATGCACCCGAAAGCGGCATCGTCGAGGTGGTCAATCACGGCCGGCTGAAGCCTGGCCTGATCCCGCTCTGGGTCGGCGAGGGCGATCTCTCGACGCCCGATTTCATCGTCCGTGCCGCCAACAAGTCGTTGGCTGATGGCGAGACCTTCTACACCTGGCAGCGCGGTATTCCGGAGCTGCGCGAGGCGCTCGCGCGTTACCACACGGCGCTCTACGGTCAGCCGCTTTCCGCCGACCGCTTCTTCGTCACGGGCTCGGGCATGCAGTCCGTTCAGATCGCCGTCAGGATGATTGCCGGACCTGGCGATGAACTCGTGATTCCGACGCCGGCCTGGCCCAATTTCGCTGCGGCCATCGGCGTGGCGGGAGCCAAGGCTGTCTGCGTGCCGATGGATCTGGAGCACGGCCGCTTCACGCTCGATCTCGACAAGCTCGCCGCGGCGATCACGCCGAAGACGCGCGCGCTCGTCATCAACTCCCCGGCGAACCCGACCGGCTGGACCGCGACCAAGGACGAGATGGCCGCGCTGCTTGCCCTGGCTCGCAAGCACGGTATCTGGATCATCGCCGACGAGATCTATGGCCGCTTCGTCTATGGCGGGGCGCCGCGCGCAGCCTCCTTCCACGACGTGATGGAGGCGGAGGATCGCGTCCTCTTCGTCCAGACCTTCTCGAAGAACTGGGCCATGACGGGTTGGCGCATCGGCTGGATCGAGGTGCCGGCCGCCTTCGGCCAGGTGGTCGAGAACCTGATCCAGTATTCGACCTCGGGGTCGCCGGTCTTCGTCCAGCGCGCCGCGATCGCCGCTCTCACCGAGGGCGAGCCCTTCGTCGCCGAGCAGATCGCGCGTGCGACCGAAGGCCGGAAGATCATCTTCGAAGGCCTGAAGGCGACGAACCGGGTTTCGCTGACCGCGCCGGATGGCGCCTTCTACCAGTTCTTCAGTGTCGACGGCCGCGAGGATTCGCGCGCGCTGGCGATCGAACTGGTCGATGAGGCCAATGTCGGCCTGGCGCCGGGCACCGCTTTCGGCCCCGGAGGCGAGACGGGCCTGCGGCTTTGCTTTGCGCGCAAATCCTCTGACCTCGTCGAGGCGGTGGCGCGGCTGCAAAGGGCGCTGACGTCATAGGCCCCGCTGGGCGCAGCCCAGCCTTGCGCGGCGATAGCATCTCCTTGTTTGACCGGATTGCGCGCCGCGTTCATTGATCGGCCCTGCGTCGTGTCTCCTCGGCGCTTGCTCCGAGTGACATGACCGGCCCGGCTTACATCCCCTACAGGCTCAAGACATTGTCGCGTGAAGCGGCCGTGATTGCCTGCGCCGCCCTCGGCGGCGCCATTTTCGCGCTGTTCGACGTGCCGGCCGCCTGGCTCTCGGGTTCGATGCTGATCGTCTCGATCGTCGGCGTCGCCAAGCGCCTGCCCGATCTGCGCAAGCCCTGGTTCGATGCGACCATGCTGATGTCGGGGGTGCTGATCGGCTCCTCCGCGACGCCCGAGGCGCTTGCGGCAACGGCGCGCTATCCCGGTTCGCTGGCGGTCCTGTTCGTCGCGCTCGCGGCCATCATGCTCACCACCGGCGCCTATCTGCGTTACGTCGCGCGCTGGTCCTGGATTGATTCCCTGCTGGCCGCCGCGCCTGGCGCGCTGTCGGCGGTCATCGCCGTTGCCCATGCCAAGGGTGCCAATCTTGGCCGCATCGCGGTGATCCAGCTCTTCCGCATCCTTGTCCTGGTCGCGATCCTGCCCAGTCTGATGCGGGCCTTGAGCGATGGCAGCGTCGGTCAGATGCCGGCGGTGATCGTCGCCAGCGCACCGGATATGGCGCTGGTTCTTGGTGTGGCCCTGGTCACCGGGCTCGTCTTCGAGCGCATCGGCGTCACCGCGCCCTTCATCCTGGGCGCAACCATGGCCAGTGCCGTGCTGCATGGCACCGGCGTGGTCCATGGCACGCTCCCGCCCGAGATCGCGACCGTGGTGATGGTCATGCTGGGCGCGGCGATGGGCGGGCGCGTCTCCAACCTCAAGCGCGGCGAAATCGCCGGGCTGTTCCCGCTCGCCATTGGCGGCTTCTTCGTCTCGATGGTGGTCGCCTTCGCCTTCGCCTGGCCGGCCGCCTGGCTTGCGGGCGTGCCCTATGCCAGCGCAATGGCCGCTTTTGCGCCGGGAGGGCTGGAGGCGATGGCGATGCTTGCCTTCGCCATGGGGCTCGATCCGCTCTATGTCGGCGCGCACCATCTTGCGCGCTTCATGCTGCTCGGCCTCGCCATGCCGTTGCTGGTGGTCCGGATGAAGTCGGAGCCGCCGCAGAGTTGAGCGCGGTTCAGCGCTTCGGCCAGGTCGCCCCGTTGGCGTGGGTCATCACTGAGTAGAGTGATGTCGTGCCGCAGATGAAAAGGCGGTTCAGCTTCGCGCCGCCCCAGCAGACATTGGCGACGATCTCGGGAATCAGCACCTTGCCGATCAAGGTGCCGTCGGGGTGATAGACATGCACGCCGTCCGCCGCGCTGGTCCAGATGCGGCCGGTGGCATCGAGCCGGAAGCCGTCGAACAGGCCGGCCGAGCAGGTTGCGAAGATCTCCGAGCGGCCCAGCGACGCGCCGTCCCCCGTCACGGCGCATTTGCGGATGTGGCGCGGCCCATCCGGGTCATGGCTCGCCCCCGTATCGGCGATATAGAGCTCGCTCTCGTCCAGCGAGAAGGCGAGGCCGTTCGGCTTGACGAAGTCGTCGGCGACGATCGAGAGCGCGCCGCTGACCGGATCGATGCGGTAGACGTTGCAATGGCCGATCTCGCCATCCGCCTTGTCGCCCTCATAGTCGCTGCCGATGCCGTAATCCGGGTCGGTGAACCAGATCGAGCCGTCGGATTTCACCACGACGTCATTGGGGGAGTTCAGCCGCTTGCCCTGCCAGTTGTCGGCAAGCACGGTGATCGAGCCGTCATGTTCCGTCCGGGTCACCTGCCGCCCGCCATGCTCGCAGGTGACGAGCCGGCCCTGCGGATCCACCGTATTGCCGTTCGAGTTCCGTGCCGGCTGGCGGAAGATGCCGACCTGGCCGTTCACCTCGTCATAGCGCAGCATGCGGTTGTTCGGGATGTCGGACCAGACCAGGCTGCGATGGGCTGGAAACCAGGCCGGCCCCTCGGACCAGCGGGCTCCGGTCCACAGCCTCTCGACCCGCGCCGAGCCCGGCACGACCCGGTGGAAGCGCGGGTCTAGAACCTCGACGCCGGTGCCTTCGATCAAGCCGAACATGAACGGGTTTCTCCAGTGATGTGTCGAAGATCGAGCAAGCCACGTGTCCGGGCAATCCGGCGCTGCGCAGATGCCCCATGACGGGCGGGCGGGAGCCGCATCATAGATCAAGCCCCGCATCCCAGTACGGTGTCGCGCCATAGAGCTCCGCGAGATAATCGACGAAGACGCGCACCTTCTGCTCCATGTGCCGGCGGCTGGGATAGACCGCGTAGACTGCGACACGCTTGCCGACCGAGTAATCCGGCAGGACCCTGACGAGCTGCCCGGTCTTAAGTTCCGGCCCGACATCCCAGGTCGAGCGCAAGGCGATGCCGACACCGGCGAGCAGCGCCTCGCGCACGACTTCGCTGGAATTGGTCCGAAGCGGTCCATTGACCCGCACGCCGACCGGACCGGACGGTCCGTCCAGCCGCCACTGGTCGGCATTATGGGCAATCAGCGTGTGGTGAGAGAGCTCCTCGATGCTGGCCGGTATTCCGCGAGTGGCGACATAATCCGGCGCGGCACAGAGCACGCGGTGATTGGGCGCGAGCCGCTTGGCGACGAGGCTCGAATCCTGAAGGTCGGCGATCCGCACCGCCAGGTCGAACCCTTCCGCGATGATGTCGACGAAGGAATCGCTCAGGATCAGGTCGACGGTCACCATCGGGTTGGCATCGAGAAAGGGCTTCAGATGCGGCGCGATATGCAACCGGCCGAAGGAGGTGGGGGCGGAGACGCGCAAGGTGCCGCGCGCTTGGCCCGCGCCGCTTGCGACCCAGGCCTCGGCATCCTCGATCGAGGACAGGATCGAGACCACGCGCTCATAGAAGCCCTGTCCCGCTTCGGTCAGCGACAACTGCCGCGTGGTGCGCTGCAGCAGCCGCACGCCAAGGCGCTCCTCGAGCCGGCGGATGCGCTTCGAGATCACCGCCGGCGAGAGTTTCAATTCGCGCCCCGCCGCGGACATGCTCTTGGCCGTCACCACATGCGCGAAGACATCCAGATCGCCGAACCGGTCCATGCTCGCCCACCTTTTCCATTTTGGAAATAATCATGGCTTTTGGTCGCGCTGCAAGCGGGTTCGAATTGGTCTAACCTGTTTGTATGAAACCGGGTGTGGGTGATATCGCGAGAGCTGACATCCGGAGGAGGAGACCATGAGCGCCATTGCCTTTCCCGCGCCGCGCGCGGACATCCTGGCGCGCCGCGATGCGATCATCGCCGGGCTTGCCGGACTGGTGGCGCCCGAGGCCCTGATCACCTCCGATGACGAGCGCAGGCCCTATGAGACCGATGCGCTCACCGCCTATCGCCGCATGCCGCTGGCGGTCGTGCTGCCCTCGACGACGCAGGAGGTCGCGGCGGTGCTGCGCTATTGCGGCGAGCAGGGCGTTCCCGTCGTCCCGCGGGGGGCTGGCACCTCGCTTGCCGGTGGCGCGATCCCGCAGGAGGATGCCGTCGTCATCGGTGTCTCGAAGATGAATCGCATCCTCGAGATCGACTATGCCAACCGCGCCGCCAGGGTGCAGGCCGGCGTCACCAATCTCGCCGTCACCGGGGCTGTGATGTCCGAGGGCTTTTTCTATGCGCCCGACCCGTCCTCCCAGCTTGCCTGCTCGATCGGCGGCAATATCGGCATGAATTCCGGCGGCGCGCATTGCCTGAAATACGGCGTCACCACCAACAATGTGCTGGGCGTGACCCTGGTGATGCTCGATGGCTCGATCGTCGAGATCGGGGGCGCCCATCTCGATGCCCCGGGTCTCGACCTGCTCGGCCTGATCGTCGGTTCCGAAGGCCAGCTCGGCATCGTCACCGAAGCGACCGTGCGGATCCTGCGCTCGGCCGAGGGCGCGCGCCCGGTGCTGTTCGGCTTCCCGAGCAGCGAGCAGGCAGGTGCTGCGGTGGCCGCCATCATCGGCGCCGGCATCATCCCCGTCGCGATGGAGTTCATGGACAAGCCGGCGATCGAGATCTGCGAAGCCTTCGCCAAGGCCGGCTACCCGATGGATGTCGAGGCGCTGCTGATCATCGAGGTCGAGGGCTCGGACGCGGAAATGGACGCCCAGCTTGCGCGCATCGTCGCGATCGCGCGCGAGCATGGCGTCAAGACGGTCAAGGAAAGCAAGTCGGCGATGGAGACCGCCGCGATCTGGAAGGGCCGCAAATCGGCCTTCGGTGCGACGGGCCGGATCGCCGATTACATCTGCATGGACGGTACGATCCCGACCGGGCAACTGCCGTTTGTGCTGCAGCGCATGGCAGAGATCGTCAAAGGCTATGGACTGCGCGTCGCCAATGTCTTCCATGCGGGCGACGGCAATCTCCACCCGCTGATCCTCTATAACTGCAACGACCCCGTCGAGGCGCGCAAAGCCGAGGATGCCGGAAACGACATCCTCAAGCTCTGCGTCGAGGTGGGCGGTTGCCTCACCGGCGAACACGGCGTCGGCATCGAGAAGCGCGATCTGATGCGCGTGCAGTTCAACGAAGCCGATCTCAACCAGCAGATGCGGGTGCGGGCGGTCTTCGACAGCGAGTGGCTGCTGAATCCGGCCAAGGTCTTTCCGCTCGATGGCAGGGTCGCCGCGTGACCATTCACACCCCCACCACGGAAGCCCAGGCGTGCGCCGTCGTTGCCTCCGTCGCTGCCAACGGCACGCCTGTGACCATTCGCGGCGGCGGTACGCGGACCGGTTTGGGGCGCCCGACCCAGGTCGTGAGCACCATCTCCAGCGCTGGTCTGACTGGCATCACGCTCTACGAGCCGTCCGAGATGGTGATTGGCGCCAGGGCCGGCACGGCGCTGGCGGAGATCCAGAGGACGCTGGCCGACCGCGGCCAGATGCTGCCCTTCGAGCCGATGGATCATCGCGCATTGCTGGGCACGGAGGGCGAGCCGACGATCGGTGCCGTCGCAGCCGGAAATATCTCTGGTCCGCGCCGGATCAACGCTGGTGCAGCCCGCGACTCGCTGATCGGCATCCGGCTGATCAACGGTCGGGGCGAGGCGATCAAGTCCGGCGGCCGGGTCATGAAGAACGTCACCGGGCTCGATCTGGTCAAGCTGGTGAGCGGTGCCCACGGCACGCTTGGCTTCCTGACCGAAGTCACCTTCCGCGTGTTGCCGGCGCCGGAATGCGCGGTCACGCTGGCCTGGCCCGGCCTTGCCGACGAGGCGGCGGTCGCTCTGCTTTCGGCCGCGCTCGGCTCGCCCTTCGAACCGATGGCGGCGGCGCATCTGCCGGCCGGCATCGGAGCCGACCAGGCCCGCACGCTGCTCAGGCTGGAGAATTTCGCGAGCTCGATCGCCTATCGCGCCGATGCGCTGGGCGAATTGCTGAGTCAGTACGGCGCGCCCGAACTGATCGAGGGGGCCGCCTCGCAGGAGCTGTGGCATTCCGTACGGGATGCGAGGTTCTTCGCCGGCAGCCATGAAGCCGTCTGGCGGCTCTCGCTTGCTCCGACGAGGGCCCCGCGTGCTACGGCGGCGATCATGCAAGCCTTGCCGCAAGCGCGCTGGTTCTATGACTGGGGCGGCGGCCTGGTCTGGCTCGCCGTGCCGCCTGACGAGGACGCTGGAGCCGCCGCGATCCGTGCTGCGATCAGGTCGCTTGGCGGTCACGCGACCCTGGTGCGCGCACCCCACGCGGTTCGCGCTGTTGTACCGGTCTTCGAACCACTGGCCGAGCCGCTGATGCGGGTCACGGCCGGAATCAAGAACAGCTTCGACCCGGCCGGAATCTTCGAGCCTGGCCGAATGTATGCGGGGATTTGATGGTGTTCGACCAGATAGCCGCCGCGCGTGAGATCCGCACTGAAGGGGGGCGCCGCCAAGCCTGGGCGCCGGGGCGGTTCAAGCCGGGCACGATCGCCCTCGTCGCGGCTCTGATGATTGCCGCAGCCGCCTTGATCCTGTTTGTCATGGGCCGCGAGCCGATCTGCAAATGCGGCTTTGTCAAGCCGTGGCACGGCGACGTCAATTCGTCGGAGAACTCCCAGCATATTGCCGACTGGTACACCTTCTCCCACATCATCCATGGCTTCCTCTTCTATGGCCTGTTCTGGTCGGTGCGCCGGCTGACCGGCCTGCCGATCTCGTTCGGGCAGGCGCTTCTTCTGGCGATCCTGATCGAGAACGCCTGGGAAATTGCCGAGAACAGCCCGGCGATCATCGATCGCTACCGGGAAATGACGATCTCGCTCGGCTATACCGGCGACAGCATCATCAATTCGGTCTCCGATATCGCGGCGATGATCGTCGGCTTCCTTCTCGCCCGTGTCCTGCCCGTCTGGCTCACCGTTTCGCTTGCGCTCGGCATGGAGCTGGTGGTCGGCTACCTCATCCGTGACAACCTGACCCTGAATATCATCATGCTGATCTACCCCGCCGACTGGATCAAAATCTGGCAGGGAGGGGCCTGAGCGATGCAGACCAACTTCACGCCCGAACATCTGGCCTCCGATCCGCGCCTGCCGGCGTCGGAGAAGATCCTGCGCACCTGCGTGCATTGCGGGTTCTGCACGGCAACCTGCCCGACCTATCTGCTGCTGGGCGACGAACTCGATTCCCCGCGCGGGCGGATCTACCTGATCAAGGACATGCTGGAGAACGGCAAGCCGGCGACCGAGCAGGTGGTGAAGCATGTCGACCGCTGCCTCTCCTGCCTCTCCTGCATGACGACGTGCCCTTCCGGCGTGCATTACATGCACCTTGTCGATCATGCCCGGGCCCATATCGAGGAGACCTATCAGCGTTCCTGGCATGACGAGGCGTTGCGCCGGGTGCTCGCTGCGATCCTGCCCTATCCCGGTCGGTTCCGCGCCGCGATGCTGGCGGCGATGCTGGGCAAGCCGTTCGGGAGCCTTCTCGGCCTGCTGCCGCAGGTCGGCGGGCGGCTGAAGGCGATGCTGGCGCTGGCGCCTGCACGCCTGCCGGCGCGCTCGACCATGGAGGGGCCGCAGGTTTTCCCCGTCACGGCCGTGCGCCGCAAGCGCGTGGCGCTGCTTTCAGGCTGCGCCCAGCCGGTGCTCGACCCCGCCATCAACGAAGCGACGATCCGCCTTTTGACGCGCCATGGCGTCGAGGTCGTGCTGCCGAAGGGCGAGGGCTGCTGCGGCGCGCTCGTCCATCACATGGGGCGCGAACAGGACAGTCACGTCTTTGCCCGGCGCAACATCGACGCCTGGATGGCCGAGGTCGACGGCGAGGGGCTGGATGCCATCTTGATCACCGCCTCAGGCTGCGGCACCACGATCAAGGATTACGGCTTCATGTTCCGCAACGAGCCGGCCTATGCGGAGAAGGCGGCGACGATTTCGAGCCTCGCGAAGGATGTCACCGAGTTCCTCGAGACGCTCGAGCTGCGCCATGTCCGTGAGGTCGCGCTGCCGGTGACCTATCACTCGGCCTGCTCGATGCAGCACGGGCAGCAGCTCAAGGACGGGCCGAAGCGCCTTCTGAGCGGAGCCGGCTTCAAGGTGAAGGAGGTGCCGGAGGGCCATATCTGCTGCGGCTCGGCCGGTGTCTACAATATCCTCCAGCCCGAGATCGCGGGGCAGCTGCGCGAACGCAAGATCGGCCATATCGAGAAGACGAAGCCGCAGATCGTCGCCACCGGCAATATCGGCTGCATGACCCAGCTGGCGAAGGGTTTTGCCGACCGGGGCGCGACGACCCCGGTCGTCCATACCGCCGAGCTGCTCGACTGGGCCACCGGCGGGCCGCTGCCGGAGAAGCTGGCAAGGGCGGGGATCAAGGATGCTCCCCTCGGCGATCCGCGTCAGCAGAAGGACATGCTGTTCGCGGCCGAATAGGCGCTTCCCGCTCGGGGAGGGGCAAGCGTGCTTGCCCCCGTTGCCCGGTCAAGTTACCGAACGCGGGACCTTACCCTGCGGGCTGTTCCGCATCTCGTTCAAGAAGTGAAGCCTGAACCATGTCGAAACCCGACAAGCTGAAAGCCCGCCAGCCGCGTGGTTTCATCGACCGCGGTCCTGCCGATGTGGCGGCGACCGAGCGCATGTTGTCCGTCATTCGCGAGAGCTTTTCGCTTTATGGCTTCGACCCGGTCGAGACGCCCTTCGTCGAATACACCGATGCGCTCGGGAAATTCCTGCCGGACCAGGACCGGCCGAACGAGGGTGTCTTCTCCTTCCAGGACGATGACGAGCAGTGGCTCTCGCTGCGCTATGACCTGACGGCGCCGCTCGCGCGCTATGTCGCCGAGAATTTCGATGCGCTGCCAAAGCCCTATCGCAGCTATCGCGCCGGCTACGTCTTCCGCAACGAAAAGCCGGGGCCCGGGCGCTTCCGTCAGTTCATGCAGTTCGATGCCGATATCGTCGGTTCGGGCTCGGTCGCGGCCGATGCAGAGATCTGCATGCTCGCTGCCGACACGATGGAGCGCCTCGGCATCAAGCGCGGCGACTATGTCGTCAAGGTCAACAACCGAAAGGTGCTCGATGGCGTGATGGAGGCGATCGGGCTTGGCGGCGAGCAGAATGCCGGGCGCCGGCTGACCGTGCTGCGCGCGATCGACAAGCTCGACAAGTTCGGCCCCGACGGCGTGCGGCTGCTGCTGGGTGACGGGCGCAAGGACGAGAGCGGAGATTTT
The DNA here is from genome assembly GCF_056396065.1 of Allobosea sp. 05T433. Lineage (NCBI taxonomy): Bacteria > Pseudomonadati > Pseudomonadota > Alphaproteobacteria > Hyphomicrobiales > Alloboseaceae > Allobosea > Allobosea sp. 05T433. Next base: position 458,316 of record NZ_JBFTKS010000001.1, read on the forward strand.
ACGAAGGGTGCGGGGCTGGGCGCCGAACAGGCCACGCGCGTCCTGTCCATTCTTGATGCCAGGGCTGCGGACAATGCCGCGACCGCGCAGCGTCTCGCAGATGGCTTCGCGTCGACGCCCGTTGGCCATGAAGGGGCCGAGGAACTGCGCATGATGGCGGATCTGATCGCAGCGGCTGGCTATGCCGACCGCGTCGTCATCGATCCTTCCGTGGTGCGCGGCCTCGAATATTACACCGGCCCGGTCTACGAGGTGGAGCTGACCTTCCCGGTCACCAATGACGACGGCCAGGTCGTGCGCTTTGGCTCGGTCGCCGGCGGCGGACGTTATGACGGGCTGGTCGGCCGCTTCCGGCCGGAACCGGTGCCGGCGACGGGTTTCTCGATCGGCGTCTCGCGGCTCTATTCGGCACTGAAGGCGGTGAAGTCGCCATTGGTCGACACGAAGAACGAACTGCCGCTCGTCGTCGTCACCGCCATGGACAACAAGACGCCCGAGCATATGCCGGCCTATCAGGCATTCGTGTCTCAGCTCCGCCAGGCCCGGGACGGGGACGGCAAGCCCTTGCTGCGTGCCGATCTCTATCTCGGCGGCTCCGGCTTCAACGCCCAGATGAAATATGCCGATAAGCGCGGCGCGGTCTGTGCGGTGATCCAGGGCTCCTCCGAGCGCGAGGCCGGCACGATCGTGATCAAGGACCTGATCCTCGGCGCGGAACTCGCCGCCGCCAGCCGCGACGTCAAGGATTCGGCCGAGCACAAAGCGAGGCAGGCCGAGGCCCAGTTCGCCGTGCCGGTGACCGAGCTGGTCGAGGGGGTGAAGCGGGTGCTGAAGCGACACGGCTGATTGAAAGTCATGCTCGCCCTTGTGGCGAGCATCCACGCCTTGAGCGTTCATCGTAGGCAAAGACGTGGATGGTCGGGACTAGCCCGACCATGACGGAAACCGTCGGCAACGAGTCGGTCGCCAAATCCCGCTAACCCAATTCCCTAAAAACCATCGAAAATCCATGACGCGGCTGCTAGGACAGCCGCGCAACAGGAAGCTGCCCTTGTCCGCCACACGCGCCAGCATCGACACCGTGATCGCGCTCCTCGCCGCTGAGGGCTATCAGCGCGCCGAGCCGGCGATTCTGCAGCCGGCCGATGTCTTTCTCGATCTCTCAGGCGAAGATATCCGCCGGCGCATCTTCATGACGCAGGACGCCGATGGCCGCGATTGGTGCCTTCGCCCGGAATATACGATTCCGGTGGCGCTGGATCACATCGCGGCGGGCGTGAGTGCGCCGATGGCCTATGCCTATGCCGGCCCGGTCTTCCGCATGCGCTCGCGTGAGCCGGGTGAATTCGCACAGGCCGGGCTCGAGTCCTTTGGCCGCGAGGATTTTGCCGCAGCCGATGCCGAGATCATGGCACTGACGATCGAGGCGGCGGCGGCGCTTGGCTTGACGCAGCCGCGTGTTCTGATGGGCGACGTCGCACTGCTCGGCGCATTGCTCGATGGTCTGGCCGTGCCGCAGGGGGCGCGCCGCCGGCTGATGCGCGCGGTCGTGCAGGGCAAGGCGGCCGAGGCGGTCGAGGCGCTCGATCCACCGGCAGCCACTGGCGAAACGGCTCATGCGGGACTGCTCAAGGCGCTGGAGGGGCAGGATCCCAAGGCGGCCAAGGCCTTTGTCGAGGATGTATTGTCGATCGCGGGGATCTCGACGGTCGGAGGCCGCTCCGCCGGCGATATCGCCGAACGCTTCCTGGCCCGTGCCGCTGAGCGCGAGAACCCGGTCAATGAGGATGTGAAGGCCGTGCTCGGCCAGGCACTTGCCGTCACGGGTGATCCCGATGCGGCGTCGGCCGCATTGCGGGCCCTTTCCGACCAGGCTTCGCTCGACCTGGGGCAGCAACTCGACGCCTTCGACGAGCGCACCGGCTTCCTTGCGGCGCGCGGTGTCGATGTCGGCCAGATCTCCTTCTCGACCGGCTTCGCCCGCAATCTCGATTATTACACCGGCTTCATCTTCGAGCTGCATGACCTGGGCCGCAGCGACGGCCGGCCCGTTGCCGGAGGTGGCCGCTACGACAACGTGCTCGGTCGCCTCGGTGCGCCTCAGCCGGCCCCGGCAGTCGGCGCCTCGCTTTGGCTCGACCGGCTGACGGGACAAACATCATGAGCGACGCTCCGCTGGTTCTCGCGGTCCCCTCCAAGGGGCGGCTCCAGGAAAACGCCACTGCCTTTTTCGGCCGTGCCGGACTGAAATTCGTGCAGTCGCGTGGCTCGCGCGACTATCGCGGCACGATCGCGGGATTGGATGGCGCGGAAGTCGCGTTCCTCTCGGCTTCGGAGATCGTCTCGCAACTGGCCTCCGGCGCGGCCCATCTCGGGATGACGGGCGAGGACCTCGTGCGCGAGCAGGTGGCCGATGCCGATGCCGCCGTCGAGATGCTGACGCCGCTCGGCTTCGGCCACGCCAATGTCGTGGTCGCCGTGCCGCAGGCCTGGATCGATGTCCGCTGCATGGCCGATCTCGACGATGTCGCGAGCCATATGCGCGCACGCCATGGCCGCAAACTGCGCGTCGCCACCAAATATGTGAACCTGACACGCCGCTTCTTCGCCGAGCACGGGCTTGGCGACTACCGCATCGTCGAAAGCCTGGGCGCGACGGAGGGGGCCCCGGCCGCCGGCTCCGCCGAAATCATCGTCGACATCACGACCACTGGCGCGACGCTGGCCGCCAACGCCCTGAAGATTCTGGACGATGGTGTCATGCTGGCCTCCGAGGCCAATCTCGTCGCCTCGGTGCGGGCGCCGTGGAGCCCGCGCGCACGCGCCGCCGCCAACGCCATTCTCTCGCGCATCGCGGCCGAGGAGGAGGGGCGTTCCGTCCGGGAGATCCGCGCGCGGCTCACCGATGCGAAGCCTGCGGCCATTGAGGAGATGGTGGCGCGACATGGCGCTCGGCTGCCCTTCGGTGCGCATGCCGAGAGCGGTATCCTGGCCATCCATTGCCCGGAGAAGGCGGTCTTCGCACTGGTCGACGATCTGGCCGGCTCCGGCGCTGACGAGATCACCGTCAACGCCCCAGCCTATGTCTTCCGCAAGGCCAATCCCTTGCTGGAGCGCCTGCTGGCGCGCATCTGAGCGACATCTGGCGCCGCCTTGGGCTGAAGCCGGCCCCATTTCCGACGCGATGCCGCGTGACGTTGCTGGCGCTGCCACTCGGCAAAGCAACGTTGTCGCAATGATCGCAGTTGATCCCAACGCGATACGGTTCTAGGCGTTTCCATGAGAGCGGGGCGTGGGCTATCGTCCCGGCCCCGCATAGGTAGAGAAATGATGAATCGACGCCTTGGCTACGCCGCTGTCTTCGCCCTGAGCCTCGCACCCCTGCTGATCGCGTCGCCGGCTTCCGCCCAGCGAAAGGCGATGTCGCCGCGTGATATGCAGAACCAGCCGGAGCAGGCGCCTGCAGCGCCGAAACAGGAAAAAACCTTCCCCCTGGGCGCCTCCTGGACGGCGATTTCGATGAACGGCAAGTCGATCGCCGATCGCAAGGCCACACTGCAGATCGACTCGAACCTGCGTGGCACCGGTTACAGCGGCTGCAACACGTTTTCCGCTGCGGCATACCCGCTGCGCCAGCAGGGGATCGCGGTCGGCCCCATGGCCATCACCAAGCGCTCCTGCGACAAGGGCGCTGCCGAATTCGAGCGGGCCTATCTGGTCGCCTTGCGCGGAGCTCGCAACTGGGACCTCGTCGAGGGCAGGCTGGTGATCAAGACCGCCTCGGGCGAGTTGCGCTTCGACCGCGGCATCTGACGACGGTCAGCCGCCAGCTTCAGTTCTCCTGACGATCCGCCTTTCCCGACACGAAGCGTGATGCGGGAAAGGCAGACGAGCGCCCGGCTACGGGCGCTCGTTGATTCACGACTGAACGACTGGCTCACGAACCATCGCGCGGGGACTGTGCGTTCCATCCGCGTTCGGCTGCATGACGACGATTTCGTCGTGCATCTCCCGCAATGTCGAGCGATGCCCAATCGAGACAATCTTCGTCTGCGGCAGTGTCCGGTCGATGAGGTCGTAGATCTCTCCTTCCAGCTTCTCGTCGAGCGAGGCGGTGGCCTCGTCAAGGAAGAGCCAGTCGGGCTTGGCCAGCAAGGCGCGCGCGACGGCGAGGCGCTGCTGCTCACCGCCTGACAAGCGCTGGGCCCAGAGGTCGACATCGTCGAGCCGGTCGATCAGGTGGGCGAGCTTGACCTGGGTCATCGCCGTCGCGATGTCGGCATCGGTATAGGTGTCGTCGAGCGCCGGGTAGGACATGGCCGCGCGCAAGGTCCCCTGCGGCAGGTAGGGGCGCTGCGGCAGCAGCATGATCCGCGCACTGGCGGGAACCCCGACCTTGCCTTCCCCGAAGGGCCAGATGCCGGCTATGGCGCGGAACAGCGTCGATTTTCCCGATCCTGACGGTCCGATCACCAGTGTCGAGCGCGCAGTGCCGAGATCGAGCCCGTCGATCCGCACGATCGGCGTGCCGTTCGGCAGCGTCAGTGTCGCGCCGTCGATATGGACCTCGTTCCCGGGGAGTTCGGTCTGGTGGATGCCCTTCTCGCCGGCCGTGGCGGCTTGCGCCTGCCCGATCGCCGCCTCGAAAGTGGTCAGGCGGTTGATCGAGGCCAGATAGGAGGCGATGGCCTGATAGCTGTTGATGAAGAACGACATCGCCGTCTGGACACGATCGAAGGCCGAGGCAACCTGCGTCATGATGCCGAGCGTGATGATGCCCGTGAAGTAATGCGGTGCGAGCAGCACATAGGGCACGACCACATTCGCCTGATTATAGGACAGGGTGAAGCTGGTCAGCTTCACCCGGCTCCAGACCAGTCGATAGAAGTTCGAGACGATGTCGCCGAAGCGCTGGCTCAGATGCCGCTGTTCGGAGGCTTCGCCGCGCATCAGCGCGATCTGCTCGGAATATTCACGCAGACGCGCCAGCGAGAAGCGGAAGTTCGCCTCCCGGCGTTCCTGCTCGAATTCGAGCCCGATCAGGGGCTTGCCGATGAGATGCGTGATCCAGGTCGCCGCGATCGCGTAGATCAGCGCCATCCACAGCAGGAAGCCCGGGATGATGATCTCGGTGCCCGGAATGGTGATCGGAACGGGAATCGACCAGAGGATGATCGAGAACGAGACGAGTGTCGAAATCTGCGACAGCAGCGGCAGGGCGAAGTTGTAGGTCTGATTGACGAAGGCGCGGGTATCTTCCGCGATACGCTGGTCAGGGTTGTCGGCAGTGCCCGCCAGCGAGATCCGGTAATGAGTGGCGTTGCCGAGCCAGCTCTTGCTGTATTTTTCCGCCATCCAGCGCCGCCAGCGGATCAGCAGCGTGTAGTTGGCGAACATCTCGATCAGGTTCGAGACCACCGAGATGGCGGCCCAGACACTGAAGACATAGATCAGCTGATACCAGAATGACGGCGCATCCTTCTCCTGGATCGCGTTGTAGAAATCGCGATTGAAGAAGCTCAGACGCAGCGAGATGCCGACCTGCGCTTGATTCAGGATCACCAGAAAGATCAGCAGGATGACGCCGAGGCGCCCGAGCTGGATCTGATAGGTGCCGAACGGCCAAAGGTACGCCGTCGTCGTCTCGGTCGAGGAAAAATAGGGCGATGCCAGGCGCGAGATGCGCTGGATCATCGGAATGAAGGAGATCGCATAGATCAGGATGCCGAAGACGGCGACTGTCGTGGCGAGGCTGGCAGGGGGAGCGATCGCGGCCCAATCGGCAGGCCAGTAGCCAAGCTGCGCGAGCACCGAGCCGGCCCCGAAGACGACGTACTCAACACCGAAAATCCCGGAAAAGATCTTCAGGAAGAAGCTGGTCTCGGTCGAGCGATAGGTGGCGAGTGCGAGCAGCACACCCACGGCGCCCATACCGAGCATGCCGCCGCTGCCGCTCTGCTGCCCCGCCACGAGCGCGATGGCGGCGAGAGCAGCGACAAAGAAACTCAAAAGACGCATCAGGTCTTCCTTACCGGGGAACTCGCGCCAGCGTCGGCGCATGCGGATAATATCTTCTAGCCGACCGGATCAGACAAAAAAGCCCGGCTCAAGGCCGGGCGTGTCGATTTCAGCGATTTGTGATGCGACGTCAGCCGCGATCGAGCGACAGCCGGCCGGGCCCCGCGGCGAACAGCACAAGGAAGCCGCCGACGACGGAGAGGTTCTTCATGAAGAGGAGCTGCTGCATCGGCTGGGCCCAGTTCAGGTGGAACAGCAGCGTCGCAGCCAGCGTGAAACCGGCAAGGGCAAGTGCTGCAAGACGCGTCTTCCAGCCGAGAACGACCATCAGGCCGCCCAGAAGCTCGACCGCGATCACGAGAGGCAGCAGAATGGCGGGCACGCCAGCCGAGGCCATGTACTGCTGTGTACCGGCATAGCCGCTGATCTTGGAGTAGCCAGCGAGCACGAACATCAGGGCAAGCAGGATGCGGCCGACGAGCTTGGCGCCGTCGGCAAGGGCGGGCGAGTTCAGCATGGAGCAGACCTTCGCAAGAGAGTGCCACAGAGCGCGGCGGAATGCCGCAGCTTGCGGGAATAGGGCTTACAACCAAAGTCGATGCAAGAGCCGGTCCGGCCCGCGGAACCAATTCCCGGCTTCCATCGGCGACTTCATTGTTGAAAACGCCTTTCGTGCCGCCTTGCGGCGGCAGATCGCCGCTCAGCCTGCGGGCTTCTGCTTGCGCCGGGCTTCAAGCTCCTCCGTCACCGCGATGATATCGAGATAGTCCTCGTGTTTCGCCGGGGCGTAAGCGGAAACCTGACCGTCGGTGTAGACCTTCCAGACCTCGGGTGCCTCCGCCTTCATCGCCATCATCGCAGCGACGAAGGCATCCTTCAGTCCCTGGGGCAGGTTGGCCCGTGTCGAGAACGGGCTGGAGGGGATCAGGGGCGAGGTCCAGATCACGCGTGTCGCGCCTGCCGGAATCATGTTGCGCGCGGTGAGGCGCTGGACGACGCCGGAGGTCTCGTTGACCTGATAGGTCGCCACCCCGTCGAACTGGCCGCGCACCAGCGCCAGGACGGAGTTGTCGTGGCCGCCGGAGAAGACGGTGCCGCCGAAATGGTTCTGCGGATCAAAGCCCTGTTTGCGCAGGAAATAGGACGGGAAGGCGAAGCCCGACGTCGAGTTCGGATCGGCGAAGGCGAAGTTCTTGCCCTTCAGATCCGCAACCGACTTGTAGGGGCTGTCGGCACGAACGACGATGACCGAGTAATAGCCTTCCTGGCCGTTGTTATCGATGTCGCGGAACAGAGGCTGCAGCTTGTCGCCGAGGACACGCCGGCCGAGCGAGTAGACCGCGGGCCCGAAGCGGGCGAACTCGAGCTGGTCGGCCCGCAGTGCCTCGACGAGGCCGGCATAGTCGCTGACCCGATAGAGTTTCACGGGAACGCCGAGCTTGCCTGTGAGATAGTCGATCACCGGCTGGTTGCGGGCGATCGCGCCCGCCTCATGTTCTGCCGACGAGACGCCGAAGCGGATTTCCTTGATGCTCTGGCGCCAGTCGCTCTGGGCCAGCGCGGGAAGGCAGGTGAGGGCGCCAAGGCCGGCAATCATGGTGCGACGTGTGAGCATATCTGGCCCCTGAAACAGTGAGCGTCATTTGCTCAGCGGGACGCGACGGCGCGATTACGGCGGGATGGCGGTTGCGTGACGCGTCGGGCCGCTGTCGCGCACCGAGGCAGAGCCAGGGGCTGGCAGATATGAAAAAGGCCCGGCTTGCGCCGGGCCTCCGTCGTATTCGCGAGAAGCGATGGACTTCGATCAGAAGTCCATGCCGCCCATGCCGCCGCCGCCCGGCATAGCCGGCATGGCGTCCTTCTTCGGCAGCTCGGCGATCATCGCCTCGGTGGTGATCAGCAGGCCGGCGACCGAAGCCGCGTCCTGGATCGCCGTGCGCACGACCTTGGTCGGGTCGATGATGCCGGCCTTGACCAGATCGCCGTACTCGCCGGTCTGGGCATTGTAGCCGTAGGCGTAGTCCTTCGACTCGAGCAGCTTGCCGACCACGACAGCGCCGTCATCGCCAGCGTTGTCGACGATCTGCTTGGCCGGGGCCATGATCGCCTTGCGGACGATCTCGACGCCGGTCTTCTGGTCGTCGTTCTGGGTCTTGATCGACTTGACGGTCTGGAGCGCGCGCAGGAGCGCCACGCCACCACCCGGCAGGATGCCTTCTTCGACCGCAGCGCGGGTCGCGTTCAGGGCATCGTCGACGCGGTCCTTCTTCTCCTTGACTTCGACTTCGGTCGCGCCGCCGACGCGGATCACCGCGACGCCGCCAGCGAGCTTGGCCAGACGCTCCTGGAGCTTCTCGCGATCGTAGTCAGACGAGGTCTCCTCGATCTGCGCCTTGATCTGCGCAACGCGGCCCTCGATGTCCTTCTTCTTGCCGGCGCCGTCGATGATCGTGGTGTTCTCCTTCTCGATACGCACCTTCTTGGCGCGGCCGAGCATGTYGAGCGTCACGGTCTCGAGCTTGATGCCGAGGTCTTCCGAGATCAGCTGACCGGCGGTCAGGATCGAGATGTCCTCGAGCATGGCCTTGCGGCGATCGCCGAAGCCCGGAGCCTTGACGGCCGCGACCTTCAGGCCGCCACGGAGCTTGTTGACGACGAGGGTGGCGAGAGCCTCACCTTCCACGTCCTCGGCGATGATCAGCAGCGGCTTGCCGGTCTGAACGACGGCCTCGAGGATCGGCAGCATCGCCTGGAGCGACGACAGCTTCTTCTCGAAAACGAGGATGTAGGGGTCCTCGAGCTCGRCRACCATCTTCTCGGCATTGGTGATGAAGTAGGGCGAGAGATAGCCACGGTCGAACTGCATGCCTTCGACGACATCAAGCTCGGTCTCGGCGGTCTTGGCCTCCTCGACGGTGATGACACCCTCGTTGCCGACCTTCTGCATCGCGGTGGCGATCATCTTGCCGACCGAYTCGTCGCCGTTGGCCGAGATGGTGCCGACCTGCGCGACTTCCGCGTTSGAMGTGACCTTCTTCGAGTTCTTCTTCAGGTCCGTGACGATGGCTTCGACCGCGAGGTCGATGCCGCGCTTCAGGTCCATCGGGTTCATGCCGGCGGCAACCGACTTCAGGCCTTCGCGCATGATCGCGGCGGCGAGCACGGTGGCCGTCGTGGTGCCGTCACCGGCGGCGTCRTTCTGCTTCGAGGCSACTTCGCGCACCAGCTGGGCGCCCATGTTCTCGAACTTGTCGGCGAGCTCGATCTCCTTGGCGACGGTGACGCCGTCCTTGGTGATGCGGGGAGCGCCGAACGACTTGTCGATCACGACGTTGCGGCCCTTGGGACCGAGCGTGACCTTGACGGCGTTGTTGAGGATTTCGACGCCGCGCAGCATCCGGTCGCGCGCGTCGGTGGAGAACTTGACGTCTTTAGCAGCCATGCGAGCTACTCCTTAATGAAAACGGGGAATGGAGGTCGCGTGGCGTTCAGCCGACGACGCCCATGATGTCGGATTCCTTCATGATCAGGAGATCCTGGCCATCGATCTTGACCTCGGTGCCCGACCACTTGCCGAAGAGGACGCGATCGCCCTTCTTGACGTCCAGGGCAACGAGCTTGCCGGCTTCGTCGCGGGCGCCAGGGCCGACGGCGACGACTTCACCCTCTTGGGGCTTTTCCTTGGCGGTTTCGGGGATGATGATGCCACCCTTGGTCTTCTCTTCGCCATCAAGGCGACGGACCACGACGCGGTCATGCAGCGGACGGAACTTCATGGTTCTGTCTTCCTCTAAG